>NZ_CP108109.1:3884500-4233500 GCF_036199905.1 Streptomyces sp. NBC_00223
CGGGGATGTGCACCGTGTCCACGGTGAGGGACAACCGGGTGCCGTCACCCGTACCGCCGGCCGGACGGCCGCCCTGCTCCGCCACGGCGAACCGCAGCCGCAGCACTTCGGCGATCATGCGAGCCGTCTCGGCGCTCGCGGCGACGATCCGGACCTCGGCGAAGCCCGGCGCGGGCAGCGACTCCCGCACCTCGACCTCGCCCCCGGCCCCGACCGTGCCCGCGCCGGACGCGTCCGCCTCCGGGCCCGCCTCCGCGCCTGTCACGTACGTCCGCCCTTCGCGGCGCCACGCCCGTGCCCGTACCCGTGCCCGCGCGCGGCCCGGCGGCGCTGACTCGACCGCCCCCGCCCGCCGTCGCGGTGGTCCCGTCGGGTCCCCGCGACCTCGTCCGCGCGGTCCGCGGGCGGCGTCTCGGCCCGCCCGGCCGTACGGTCCCCCGCGCCCGGCGCCGTACGGCTGTAGCGGAAGGCCGCGATGCGCTCGTCGTGCTGTCCGTTGAGCCGATTGATCAGCAGGACGCCCACGCTGATCAGTCCGAGGATCACCAGGACGGTGACGAAGTTCTGCATGATGCATCAAGTCCCTTCGCGCGAAGGTGCGTTGCCATGCGGATCTCAGGCCGCCGCGGCGCTGACGGACGCCGGACCCACCGGGCCGTCCGACCCTGCCCCCTGCCGTGCCATCAGCGCGCGCACGGTGAGCCTGTTGCCGGGATCGGCCGCCGCGTCCATCAGCCGGACGGCGTCGAGCTCGGGCGTGAGCGGCGGCACGACCAGCAGATTCCAGCGTTCCGAGCGGTACGAGAGCAGCAGCAGCTCGTTCGGGTCGAGCTGGGTCGTGAACCAGCCGACGTACAGCCGCCGCCCGCCGACCGGCAGCTTCGCCGGGATGTCGGGCCAGTGCGCCGGGTTGACCGAGACCCGGGTGATCCTCGGCCAGTACGGGTCGAGCGCGCCGACCAGCGCGGGCAGTTCGACGCGGAGGTCGCGCGAGCGCGGCCACCAGGCGCCGTCCAGCAGCCCGGAATCGTTCATGCCACGACCGGGTCGTGTGCTCAGCGGTGAGAGCTGGAAGCGGACCTCGCCGTCCGAACGGGGACCCGCGAGACCGGGCGGGTGGACCAAGGGACCGGTGATCGGGTGAACCACCGGATCGTCGGTCGAGTGCATCGGGTACATGGCGCGGACCCATCCCCGGGCCCGCGTACCTGAGGCCCGGTGCCGTCATTCGCCGCGAACGACGCCGACGCAGCTGCCGGTGTGCGAAAAGCCCTCGGTGGTTGAACCCTACTCCTGCCGGGTCCCGGTCACCCCCGGCGTACGGCCTGCGCCGGAACCCCGACCGACGGTACCCACGCCGGCGGTCCGGCCCCGAAGCACCGGCGCGCTGGTACCGCTGTGGCCTGCGGTACGGCTGCGCGTCGACCGCCGGGGCGCACTTCGCTCCGCACCGGCTTCCGATTCGTACGACTATGCGGCCTTTGCTCCTCAGCCGCCCCGGTGCCGCTGCTGCGCCCGGACAAGCTGGGCCGGTAGGCTTTCCGTGTGATCTTCAAGCGCATCGGAAACGGGCGGCCGTACCCGGACCACGGCCGGGTGAGCACGCGTGAGTGGGCGGACGTCGCCCCCCGTCCCGTGCGGCTGGACCAGTTGGTGACCACCAAGGGACAGCTCGACCTGGAGACACTTCTGGCCGAGGATTCCACGTTCTACGGCGATCTGTTCGCCCATGTCGTGAAATGGCAGGGCGACCTCTATTTGGAGGACGGCCTGCACCGGGCGGTGAGAGCCGCGCTCCAGCAGCGCCAAGTGCTCCACGCCCGGGTCCTGGAGATGGACTGACAATCCGCTTACGCTGCGCTCATGAGCATGCTGACTCCCCCCGGAATGGGCGGGAAGTACCGGGTGACGGGGACCACGTACCCGAGGATGCGCCCGCCCAAGCGGCGTGGCCGCATCGTGGCGGCCACGGTCGCCTCGGTCGTCGTCCTCGGTCTCTTCGGCTGGGGGGCGCTGCAGCTTGTCGATGTCTTCTCCGGCAACGACACCGTCGACACGAAGGCCAACGGCGCCCCGCAGAACCGTCCCACCTGCAGACCCGCGCCCACCCCGAAGCACACCGGTAAACCGGCCCCGCTGCCGCAGCCGGCCAGGGTGACGCTCAATGTGTACAACGCCACACCACGCGGCGGCCTGGCCAAGTCCACCGCCGACGAGTTGGCCAGGCGCGGCTTCAAGGTCGCCAAGTTCGCCAACGCGCCGACCGGCTACGACAACAAGGTGAACGAGTCGGCGCTGCTGGTCGCCGGGCCGGGCGGCGAGGCTGCGGCGCGCGAGGCCGGTACCCAGGTGACGGGCTCGACCGTGAAGATCGACCCGAAGCGCAAGGGCGACAGCGTCGATCTGATGATCGGTACGGCCTTCACCAAGCTGGCCGCTCCGGCGGAGGTGGCCAAGGCCCGGGTGATCGCGGCCAACCCGCCGCCGGCGAAGCCGGTGTGCGAGACGACGGGCGCGAGCCCGTCGGCGGCGGCCCGCTGAGGCATACGGCGGGGGCGGCGCGCTGAGGCGTACGGCGGGGGCGCCTCGGCGTTTCCCCCGCCGGCCCGCGGCCGCGCCGGCGCCCGGGCCCCCGTACGCGCGGCTCGCCGGGAGCCGGTCCCGCACCCGCCGGCCGGCGGTCCCGTACGGACCTGACCGCAGCGCCGCTCGCCGGGAGCAGGTCCCATACGGACCTGCCCGCCGTCCCGTACCCGCCGCGGCGGGAGCCTCCCGCTACCCGGCCGTCCCGTAGAGCCGGTCGCCCGCGTCGCCGAGGCCCGGGACGATGAAGCCCTGCTCGTTGAGCCGCTCGTCGACCGCGGCGGTGACCACGGTGACCGGCTGGCCGGCCAGCTCGCGTTCCATCACCTCGACGCCCTCCGGCGCCGCGAGCAGGCACAGCGCGGTCACGTCGTCGGCGCCGCGCTCGATCAGCAGGCGGATGGCCGCCACCAGGGTGCCGCCGGTCGCCAGCATCGGGTCGACCACGTACACCTGCCGCCCGGACAGGTCGTCCGGCATCCGGGTGGCGTAGGTCGTCGCCTCCAGGGTCTGCTCGTCCCTGACCATGCCCAGGAAGCCCACCTCGGCGGTCGGCAGCAGCCGCACCATGCCGTCGAGCATGCCGAGCCCGGCCCGCAGGATCGGCACCACCAGCGGGCGCGGGTGGGAGAGCCGTACCCCGGTGGTCGGGCCGACGGGCGTGCGGATGTCGACCTGCTCGGTCCTGACGTCCCGGGTCGCCTCATAGGCGAGCAGGGTGACCAGCTCGTCGGCGAGCCGGCGGAAGGTCGGCGAGTCGGTGCGCTCGTCGCGCAGGGTGGTGAGCTTGTGCGCGACCAGGGGGTGGTCGACAACGTGGAGACGCATGGGCACGACTGTATCCGCCGCGCGCGACAGCGTGCCCCGGGCGGTCGCCCGCGCACCTTCTGGGCGCGGAGTGGGGTAAACCGCGCGAACGAGGGAAACTGATCCCGTACACCCCGGTGTACCTCCCGGGCGAAGCGAACCGCGGGGACGGTGGCCCATATGGCGGACAGAACCGACGCGAACGGCGGCGGACGCGGCGACCGGACGGGGCCGGGCGCCCTGGACGACCGGGAGCAGGAGCGGCGCCGCAAGCGGGCGGTCTTCCTCAGCGAGCTCAACGAGGCCAAGGCGCTGCGCGAGCGGGTCCAGCCCCGACGCGCCCGGGCGGCCCGGATGCGGCAGCAGATGCGGATGCGCACCTTCCGCTGGTGACCGGCTCGCGCCCCGCTCGTGCGGGCCGCGCGCCCACCGGAGGCGAACCGCCAGCGCCGGGCCCTGTCTTGCACAGGCCCTGTGTGAGCACTGTGTAACCGCTGTGTGGCGGTCGGGTGACCGGACGGGCCGACCGGCCGACCCCCAGGAGCGCGGTTTTCCGGGAAAGTGACGAAGACCTGGCACGTCGCGGTGCCGAAGACCCTTCGCAACGCCCTGGTTTCTGCCACGATGCCGAGTGGGCGGGGTCTTCATGAACCCTCATGACTTCGCAAGGCGGCCTCGCCCGGTCCGGACGGCCTGAGACCTGTGGGAGAGTCACGGTGTACTTCGCCGCACTGCTCGCGCGCACCGAGGACGGTTGGCAAGCGAGCGAACCCGATCTCGACGATGTGGAAACCCTCGCCGATCTGAGTGATCTGGCCCGCGCGGCCGGCGAGGAGGAGGAAACGGTTCTGGTCTTCATCGAGCAGGAGGACGCCTGGTTCGGCGTCATCCGGGTCGACGGTGAAGAGGATCCCAGGATCTATGTGTCCGACGCGGCGGCGGCCGCCCGCAGTTCGTACGGGGAGATTCTGCTCACCGACGAAGTGCTGGGCCGCGACCCGGAGGACCTCGACGACCTGGTCGACCTCGACGGCACCGAGGACGGCGACAACGACGACACGCTGGATTCCGTGGCCGGCCCCTCCGAGGACCATGTGCCGGTCGGCCCCCTGGGTGACACCGAGATCCTCACGGACCTCGGCATGGGCACCCCGGAACTGCTGGAGCTCAGCGGCGACGGGGCGCTGACCGGCGAGGCGCTCGGTGAGATCGCCGAGGCGCTGGGCTGCGCCGACGTACTGGAGGCGGTCCGCTGACGCCACTCGAACCGCTGCCCCCGACCGGGGACCCCGTCCGCGACCCCTGGGCGCCCGCGATGCGGCTCGCCCTGGCGGAGGCCGAGCACGCCCCGCTCACCGGTGACGTACCGGTGGGCGCGGTCGTGCTGGGCCCCGACGGGACGGTGCTGGCCCGCGCCCGCAACGAACGCGAGGCCACCGGCGACCCCACGGCCCACGCGGAGGTGCTGGCCATCCGCCGCGCGGCCGAGGCCGTCGGTGAGTGGCGGCTGACCGGCTGCACCCTCGCGGTCACCCTGGAGCCCTGCACGATGTGCGCGGGCGCCATCGTCCTGTCCCGCCTCGACCGGGTGGTCTACGGAGCCGCCGATCCCAAGGCCGGCGCCGCCGGGTCCCTGTGGGACGTGGTCCGCGACCGCCGCCTCAACCACCGTCCCGAAGTGATCGCCGGCGTCCTCCCCGCCCCCTCCGCCGCCCTCCTCGGCCACTTCTTCCGTCCGAACGATTTCTGACCACGCCCCGCGGTGGGCTAGGATCTCTCTCGGTAGCGTGTCCGAGTGGCCTAAGGAGCACGCCTCGAAAGCGTGTGTGGGGGCAACTCCACCGTGGGTTCAAATCCCACCGCTACCGCTCTCAGCAGTGGGAACGCCCGTCTACTCCTCCGAGTCAGGCGGGCGTTTCCGCGTTCGCGCTCCCGCGGGGTGAGGTGTGGACACGGTCCGGCAGGTCGAGGCCCGGTGTGAGCGTCCCGGGCCGGTCGAGCGGGTCTGGTACGCCGCCTACGGCACGAACACGCACTCCGAGCGGCTGCGCTGCTATCTCGCCGGCGGACGCCCGCCCGGCGCCTCCGTGACGTATCCCGGCTGCCGGGACGGCAGTCCGCCGCTGCGGTCGGTGGCGGTGGAACTGCCGGGCACGGTCTACTTCGCCACCGAGTCGCCCGTGTGGAACGGCGGCCGGGCCTTCTACGACCCGGACGCGCCCGGCCGGGTCTGGGCGCGGGCGCACCTTCTGACGGTGGGCCAGTTCTCGGACATCGCCGCGCAGGAGATGTACGCGCCGCCGGGCCGTGACCTCGACCTGACCGGGGTCCTGCGCGACGGCCGGGACCGGCTCGGCCCGGGGCGCTACGAGACGCTGGTCCACCCCGGCCGGCTCGACGGCTTCCCGGTGCTCACCTTCACCGCTCCCTGGCGGATGGCCGACGTCCCGCTCGTCCCGCCGTCCGCGCCCTACCTCGGCCACCTGGCGGCGGGTCTGCGCGAGGCGGACGCCTGGCCGGAAAACGCCCTCGCCGGCTACCTCTCCGGCCTCCCGGGCGTCACCGCGAGCTGACCGCCGCGGCGGCGCCTCGCCGTCCCGCCCCAGGCGGCGGCGGGGCTCGGCACCATGGACTCGAAGCTTCATCGTTTTAGCTCATGATTAGGCCACGCCGCCGCCTCGTTGGGCCGTCCGGTGGATAGACTTCATCGATTGCACACTTGTGACCGCTGGTGCGGAGTCGCGGCTGGGGAGGACAAGGAGCATGGCACAGGCGAGGAAGATCACCATGTACATCGTGGTGGCCTTCGTGCTCTACACGATCATCGACCAGCCCGCCCGGGCCGCCGATCTCGTTCAGGTAGGGTTCGAAGGTATATCGAACGCGGCCAAGAGCGTCGGGAAGTTCATGCACGATCTGGCCAACTGAGCGGCGCTGAGCGGGCAAGGAGTTCCCCCATGATCCGGCACCTGGTGCTGTTCAAGCTCAACGAGGGCGTCCGGCGGGACGAGCCGCGCGTGGTGGCCGGCGGCCGCGCCTTCGCCGAACTCGGCGCCCAGATCCCCGATCTGGCCTCCTGGGAGTGCGGCTGGAACGTCTCCGACCGGCCGATCGCGTACGACTTCGCCATCAACTCCTCCGCCGCGGACGCGGACGCGCTGCGGCGCTACCTCGAACACCCCGCCCACCAGGCCGCGGTCGCGTCCTGGAAGGAATTCGCCACCTGGGTGATCGCCGACTACGAGATCTGAGGCCACGGGACGCCGTATCGCGTTCGCACCTCACCCGTACGGCTCTGCTCGGCACCCCCACGGCACCGCCCGGCGCCCGGCGCTCCACCCTGCTCCGCGCCTGACATCACGCCCGGCATTTCCCCTGCCGTCACACCCCCGTTCGTACAACACGGCAATATGCGGTGCTTGCACAAAGCACACATGAATTGTGATGCTATGACCGCTTTTGACGGATGTGTGGACCGATGAGGGGTGTGGTGTGCCGGTGTCGGCCCGTACGGCGTCAACAACGTATCCGCGCCGCAGAACGCGGACGCCCAGCGCCAACGCGATGGACGCGCGCGCCCTCACCCAGGTGCTCTTCGAGCAGATCACCGGGCTGGAGCCCGGCACCCCCGAGCACACCCGCGTACGGGCCGCGCTGATCGAGGTGAACCTGCCGCTGGTGCGCTACGCCGCCGCCCGGTTCAGAAGCCGCAACGAGCCCATGGAGGACGTCGTCCAGGTCGGCACGATCGGTCTGATCAACGCGATCGACCGGTTCGACCCGGAGCGCGGGGTGCAGTTCCCGACCTTCGCGATGCCCACCGTGGTCGGTGAGATCAAACGTTACTTCAGGGACAACGTGCGGACCGTCCACGTACCGCGCCGGCTGCACGAGCTGTGGGTCCAGGTCAGCGGCGCCATCGAGGATCTGACGGTGCTGCACGGCCGTTCCCCCACCACCGCCGAGATCGCCGAGCGGCTGAAACTCGCCGAGGAGGAGGTGCTGGCCTGCCTGGAGGCGGGCCGCGCCTACCACGCCACCTCGCTGGAGGCCGCCCAGGAGGGCGACGGCGCCCCCGGCCTGCTCGACCGGCTCGGCTACGAGGACCCGGCGCTGTCCGGCGTCGAGCACCGCGACCTCGTCCGTCACCTTCTGGTGCAGCTCCCCGAGCGCGAGCGGCGGATTCTGCTGCTGCGCTATTTCGGCAACCTGACGCAGTCCCAGATCAGCGCGGAACTGGGGGTTTCGCAGATGCACGTCTCCCGGCTGCTCTCCCGCAGCTTCGCCCGACTGCGGTCCGCAAACCAGATCGAAGCGTAACCCAACGGGATTAAGCCACCTGCGCAGATATGTCGACTTGGCGCTACAGCGTGTTGCCGACATGTGACATTCTGCGGATACCGCGTTTGTCGAGGGCGCGCCTCCGGTATTCCAGAGGAGGAACAACGTCGCTCGCGACACCCGTCCGCGACCTCAAGGGGGTGGCATGTCCGTACAGGTGGGCAGTCCCAAGGTGCTCCGCTCCGACGCGGCCGCACCGCATGATGCTCTTCACGGCGAGGCCATCGACACCCGTACGCTGTCCCGTTCGCTGTTCCTGCGACTCGCGGAACTGCCGATGGACAGCCCGGAACGCACCTATGTACGCGACACGCTGATCGAGCTCAACCTGCCGCTGGTGCGGTACGCGGCGGCCCGGTTCCGCAGTCGCAACGAGCCGATGGAGGACATCGTCCAGGTCGGCACGATCGGCCTGATCAAGGCGATCGACCGCTTCGACTGCGAACGCGGCGTGGAGTTCCCGACGTTCGCGATGCCCACCATCGTCGGCGAGGTGAAGCGGTTCTTCCGGGACACCTCGTGGTCGGTACGGGTCCCGCGCCGCCTCCAGGAGCTGCGGCTCGCGCTGACCAAGGCGAGCGACGAGCTGGCGCAGCGGCTCGACCGCTCCCCGACCGTGGCCGAACTCGCGGTCTGCCTCGGCGTGTCCGAGGAGGACGTGGTCGACGGTCTCGCGGTGGGCAACGCCTACACCGCGAGCTCGCTCGACTCCCCGCCGCCCGAGGACGACGGCGGCGAGGGCACCCTGGCCGACCGGCTCGGCTACGAGGACTCCGCTCTGGAGGGGGTGGAGTACCGCGAGTCGCTCAAGCCGCTGCTGGCCCAACTGCCGCCGCGTGAACGTCAGATCATCATGCTGCGATTCTTCGCGAACATGACCCAGTCGCAGATCGGCGACGAGGTCGGCATCTCGCAGATGCATGTGTCACGGCTGCTGACCCGCACCCTGGCACAGCTGCGCGAGGGCCTGACCGCGGAGGCGTAGGAAGGGACGGAGTGGTCGCCGATCCGCCGCCCACGGCGTGATGTGCCACCTCGTGACGTCGGTCGGCGACGTCACGTCATGACACCTCAGGGCGGGACCTCATGGCGAGCGTCAGCGCATGGCGAGCGCGACCACTCCGATCACGACGACCAGGGCCACCACGACACCGATCACCAGTCCGGCCTTGCTGCGGCCCTGCGCCCGCTGCACCTGGGCGGCGGGCGGCTCCTCGTCGACGAAGGCGCGGAACATCTGTGTGCTGCCGGCCGGGTCGTAGTTGTTCTCGGGGTTCGGCGTAGGGTTTGACATGCTGCCTGACCCTAGCGTGTCGGCGGAATACCCCGCACCCCCCACTCGTTGCCACGGGACATGGCACGCATCGGCAACTCTGAACTCGACGTATTCCCCCTCTCCTTAGGCGGCAACGTCTTCGGCTGGACCGCCGACGAGGCTCAGTCCTTCGCCGTCCTGGACGCGTTCACAGCCGCCGGCGGCGACTTCATCGACACCGCGGACGCGTACTCGGCGTGGGCCCCGGGCAACTCGGGCGGGGAGTCCGAGACCGTCATCGGCCGCTGGCTGGCCCGGCGCGGCAGGCGTGACGACGTGGTGATCGCCACCAAGGTCGGCGCCCACCCCGACTTCAAGGGTCTGCGCGCCTCGACCGTCGAGAAGGCCGCCGAGGCGTCCCTGCGCCGCCTGGGCACCGACCACATCGACCTCTACTACTCGCACTTCGACGACCCGCAGACCCCGGTCGAGGAGATCGTCACGGCGCTGGACGCCCTGGTGCGGGCGGGCAAGGTGCGGGCGGTCGGCGCGTCCAACATCTCGCCCGAGCGGCTGGCCGCCTCCCTGGACTTCGCCGAGCGCGAGGGCCTGACCCGCTACGAGATCCTCCAGCCGCACTACAACCTGGTCACGCGCGCGGGCTACGAGGGCCCGCTCGCCGACCTGGTGGCCGCCCGCGGACTGTCGGCCGCGCCCTACGCGGGGCTCGCCGCCGGCTTCCTCACCGGCAAGTACCGGCCGGGCGGCGCCGAGGTCGACAGCCCGCGCGCCCAGAAGGCCGCGGCGTACCTCGCGGACGGCCGCGGACCCCGGGTGCTGGCCGCGCTGGACGAGGTGGCCGCCGCCCACGGCGTCGAGGTCGCGACGGTCGCCCTGGCCTGGATCGCCGCGCACCCGACGGTCGTGGCGCCGATCGCCAGCGCCCGTACGGTCGAGCAGCTGCCCGCGCTGGTCGCGGTGGCCGATCTGAAGCTCACCCAGGAGGAGGTCGCGGCCCTGACGGCTGCCTCGGAGTAGGCCCCCGCCGACCCTGCCCGGCCCCTGAATCCGCCCGCTCCTTGACCTGGAGCGGGCGGATTCTTTGCTGAAACTTTGCTGTGAAATCCGCAGATAATCATGGGTTCTACAACTACCCACCCTTATGGTTGCTTGAGGCAACCAAAGAGGGAAAGGTTCGATGGCCATATCAACCCAGGGCGAGACGCCGATGACGCATCGCCAGATCATGGAGGCGCTGTCCGGTCTGCTGATCGGACTCTTCGTGGCGATCCTGTCGTCCACGATCGTCTCCAACGCCCTCCCCCGCATCCTCGCCGACATCGGCGGCGGTCAGAGCGCGTACACCTGGGTCGTCACGGCCTCCCTGCTCGCGGTCACCGCGACCACGCCGATCTGGGGCAAGCTGTCCGACCTGTTCAGCAAGAAGCTGCTGATCCAGCTGTCGTTGATCATCTACGTCGTCGGCTCCATGGTGGCCGGGCTCTCCACCAGCCCCGGCATGCTGATCGTCTGCCGGCTGGTCCAGGGCATCGGCGCGGGCGGTCTGTCCGCGCTCACCCAGGTGATCATGGCCGCGATGATCTCCCCCCGGCAGCGCGGCCGGTACAGCGGCTACCTCGGCGCCACCTTCGCCGTCGCCACCGTCGGCGGTCCGCTGATCGGCGGCGTCATCGTGGACTCCGCGCTCGGCTGGCGCTGGTGCTTCTACGTCGGTGTGCCGTTCGCCGTCGTCGCGCTGATCGTGCTGCAGAAGACGCTGCACCTGCCGGTGGTCAAGCGCGCGGTCTCGATCGACTGGGCGGGCGCGTTCTTCATCACCGCCGCCGCCTCGCTGCTGATGATCTGGGTCTCGCTCGGCGGCCAGAACTACCCGTGGCTGTCCTGGCAGACCTACGTCATGCTGCCCGCCGCGCTGGTGCTCGGTCTGATCTTCCTTTTCATCGAGTCGCGGGCCGCCGAGCCGATCGTGCCGCTGCGGCTCTTCCGCAACGCGACGATCACCCTCACCTCGTTCGCGAGCATGTTCATCGGCGTGGCGATGTTCGCCGGCACGGTCTTCCTCAGCCAGTACTTCCAGCTGGCCCGCGGCCGTACCCCCACGATGTCCGGTCTGATGACGATCCCGCTGATCGCCGGGCTCTTCCTGTCGTCCATGATCAGCGGCCGGATCATCACCCGGACCGGGCGCTGGAAGGCGTTCCTCGTCTCGGGCGGCGTCCTGGTCACCGCGGGCTCGGCCCTGCTCGGCATGCTGCGCTACGACACCCCGTACTTCGAGGTCGCCGTCTACATGGCGCTGATCGGGCTCGGCATCGGCATGATGATGCAGAACCTCGTGCTCGCCGTGCAGAACCAGGTCTCCGTCGACGACCTCGGCGCGGCCAGCTCCCTGGTGACCTTCTTCCGCTCGCTCGGCGGCGCGATCGGCGTCGCGGCGCTCGGCGCGGTGCTCGGCAACCGGATCAGCCACCTCGTCGCCGAGGGCCTCAGCGCCCTCCACATCACGTCCCCGGCGGGCTCCGGCGGCATCCCCGACGTCGAGACGCTGCCGGCCCCCGTGCGTGGGGTCGTGGAGAGCGCGTACGGGCACGGGATCGGTGACGTGTTCCTCTACTCGGCTCCGTTCGCGCTCATCGCGCTGGTCCTGGTGGTCTTCGTCAAGGAGGTCGCGCTCAAGAACCGCAGCGGGTTGCAGCAGGCCGGGGCAGTCACGGACGGCCCGGAGGCCGCCGACGTCGGGGCTCCGGCCGCGAAGACGGAGTAGTCCGCCACCACAGCTCCCCGCCGTCCGGTTCCGTTCCCGCAGCGGAGAGGTCCGGGCCGGCGGCTCGGGGAAGGGTCCCGGCGGCGGCCGGAGCAGGGGACGGCCCGGGCCGTCCGCCGGGACCCACTCACGCGGGCCAGCCCTCGCGTCCGCTTTTCCGCGCCTTCGTCTTTCGCCCGCCGACGCTAAGGTGCGGGTATGGCTCCCAACATCGCCACGAACACGGCCGTCGCGCTGGACGAACTGCTGGACTTCGTACGTCCCCGGCACCGCGCGATCCTGCTCACCGCCCGCGCGGACGGCAGCCCCCAGGGCTCACCGCTCACCTGCGGGGTCGACGACTCCGGGCGGATCGTCATGTCCACGTATCCCGAGCGGGCCAAGACGAGGAACGCGCGGCGCGATCCCCGGGTCAGCGTCGTCGTCCTGTCGGACGAGTGGGACGGGCCGTGGGTCCAGGTCGACGGCACGGCGGAAGTCCTGGACGTGCCGGAGGCGGTGGAGCCGCTGGTGGAGTACTTCCGGAACATCTCGGGGGAGCACCCGGACTGGGACGAGTACCGCGAGGCGATGGTCCGCCAGGGCAAGTCCCTGATCCGCGTCACCCCGGTGAGGTGGGGCCCGGTGGCCACGGGCGGCTTCCCGGCCCGACTGGCATAGACCCCCGGTCACGCCGGGGTTTCCTTCCCCGTCCTCCCCTCCGTGCGGTTGCGACTCCGTCCGCGGGTACCACCGGTGGCGGTACCGGCCCGGTCGGCGGCTGCCGGCCGCGGGGACTCCGGCGGAGAGCCGCCGACGGCGAGTCTGGCCCACGGGAAAACGGAGAGTCGACATCGGACTCGCACGCGTGGTGCGGGGCGGGAATACCCCCGCGCCGCCAGGCGCGGGCCACCACGCACGGACGTGCGGACGCAGACGGTGGCGCGCGCCGGAGGCGCGGGAGCACTCAGCGCGACGCGAGGTCGTAGACCGTCACACCCCCCACCACCTGGGCCGTGAAGTTCGCCGCGACCCAAGCGGAGATCGCCGACGTCCCCCCGTCGGAGACGAAGTAGTGGATCCGCCCCGCGTCCACGTACCGCTGGAACTCCGCCGGCGTCGGAAACGGATCGCTCCCGTTGAACCCCCCGATCGCCATCACCGGCTTCCCCGTGGCGAGCTGATAGCTCGCCTGGTTCTGCGACCCGACCGTCGCGGCCACCCACGTGTACGCGTCGGCGTCCTTGAGCAGCAGGGCCTTCATCGTGGCGTCGACCCGCGTACCGTCGAGCAGCCCGCTCATCCCGCCCCCGCCGCCGGGCGAACCGCCGCCACCGAGTGCACCACCGGGCACACCGCCCGGCGCGCCACCCGCGCCAGGAGCACCGCCACCCTGGTGGAAGAGACGCGGGGCACCGCCGCCCCCGGGCGCGCCGTTCGCACCCGGAGCCCCCGCCGGAGGCGACCCGTTGCCGCCGAAGAGCTGCCGGGGCCCGCCGCCGGGCCCGCCGGGACCGCCCCCACCCGGCCCCCCACCGGGACGCCCGCCCTGAACCGCGGGCCCGGCCGTCACGATGGACCCGGCGTGCGGCGTGTCCACGGTGTTCAGCGAGTACGCCACCGGGCCGCCCAGCGCCGCCGCGAGCCCCACGACCGCCGTGACGGCGCCGAGCCGCGCGCCGAGTCGGGTCGAGGTCACCCCCGGCAGCGCCCCCGCCAGCAGTCCCACCGCCGCGGCCAGTGCCGCCACGACCACGGCGATGCGCAGCCACGGCAGCCACCCGGACGAGCGGTCCAGCAGGACGTACGCCCACACCGCCGTGCCCGCGACCGTCACCGCGAGCGTGACCGCAGCCGCGAGGTGACCGCGGCGCTGCCACAGGGCGGCCGCGCCCATGCCGGTCAGGGCGCCGATGTAGGGGGCCAGCGCAATGTTGTAGTACTGGTGGAAGATCCCCGACATGAAGCTGAAGGTCACGAAGGTGACCAGCAGCGAGCCGCCCCACACCAGATACGCGGCCCGCGCGGTGTCCGTGCGCGGCGCCCGGCGGGTGAGCCACAGGCCCGCCGCGAGCAGGACGAGGGCCGCGGGCAGCAGCCAGGAGATCTGGCCGCCCATCTCGGAGTTGAAGAGCCGGCCGAGGCCGGTCTCACCCCACTGGCCGCCGCCGCGCATGCCGCCCCCGCCGACACTGCCCGTCTCGTGGCCGGTGATCCGGCCGAAGCCGTTGTAGCCGAAGGTCAGTTGAAGGAAGCTGTTGTTCTGGGAGCCGCCGATGTACGGGCGGGACCCGGCGGGCCACAGTTCGACCGTCGCCACCCACCAGCCGCAGGCCGCCACCATCGCGGCCGTGGCGTAGAGGAGTTGGAGTAGCCGGCGGCGCAGCGTCGTCGGCGCGCAGACCGCGTAGACCAGGGCCAGCGGCGGCAGGATCAGCCACGCCTGGAGTGTCTTGGTGAGGAAGGCGAGGCCGAGGACGGCCCCGGCGAGCAGCAGCCACTTCGTACGGGCGTCCTCCAGCGCCCGCAGCACGCAGTGGATCGCCACGACCGTCAGCAACGCCAGCAGCGCGTCGGGGTTGTTGAAGCGGAACATCAGCGCGGCGACCGGTGTCACCGCGAGCACCCCGCCCGCGAGCAGCCCCGCGACGGGGCCGGACCGGCGCCGTACCGCCGTGTACAGCACGCCGACCGTCGCCACGCCCATCAGCGCCTCGGGGACGAGGATCTGCCAGGAACCGAGGCCGAAGAGCCGTACGGACAGGGCCATCGGCCACAGCGCGGCGGGCGGCTTGTCCACGGTGATCGCGTTCGCCGCGTCGGAGGAGCCGAAGAAGAACGCCTTCCAGCTCTCGCTGCCCGCCTGGACGGCCGCCGAGTAGAAGGAGTTGGCGTATCCGGACGCGCCGAGGTCGTAGAGGTAGAGCACGAGGGTGGCCAGCAGCAGCCCGAGGAACGCGGGGCGCGCCCACGCCGGGTCCGCCGGCCGCCCCCGCCACAGCCTGCCGAGCGGACGTGACCGGGCCCGGCCGGGCGGGCTCGGTGTGACGGCGGCGGACGGCGAGATGCTGGGCGCGGTCATCGGGGGCTCCTGGGGTCGGTGGGGAGGCCGGCGGCTTCCCGGCCGGCCGCTTCCCGGCCGGCGGGCGCGTCCGGGGCGCCGGCGGGCGCGTCGTCCGGGCGGCCGGGGGGTGCGTCGTCCGGGAAGAGCCAGGCGCGGAAGAGCAGGAAGCGCAGCACCGTGGCCGCGAGGTTCGCGGCGATCAGGGCGGCCAGCTCCGTGGTGGGCGACGGGTGCGGCGTGGCCGTGTGCAGTGCGGCCAGCGAGCCGCTGGTCAGCGCGAGGCCGATGGCGAAGACGACCAGGCCCTGCGCCTGGTGGCGAACCGCCCGGTCGCGGCCGCGCACGCCGAAGGTGAGCCGCCGGTTGGCCGCCGTGTTGCCGAGCGCGGAGAGCAACAGGGCCAGGGCGTTCGCCATTTGGGCGCCGAGGCCGAGCCGGAAGAGGGAGTACAGACCGAGGTAGACCAGGGTGCTGAGCGCGCCGACCGCGCAGAAGCCGACCAGTTGGCGGGCCAGTCCCGGTGCGACACCGGTCAGTTCGCGGTCACGCGGGTCGTCCCCGAAGGGCCGGCGCAGCCGGTCGAGGGCCAACTGCCCGGTGGTCAGGGCCCGTCCGACCCGCCAAACGCCGCGCAGGTCGTCCGCGGCCGTACGGACCAGGTCGACGCTGCTGTCCGGGTCGTCGACCCAGTCGACCGGCACCTCGTGGATCCGCAGCCCGGCCCGCTCGGCGAGCACCAGCATCTCGGTGTCGAAGAACCAGCCGGAGTCCTCGACCATGGGCAGCAGCCGCTGGGCGACGTCGCCGCGGATCGCCTTGAAGCCGCACTGCGCGTCGGAGAAGCGCGCGGCGAGCGAGCCGCGCAGGATCAGGTTGTAGGCGCGGGAGACGAACTCCCGCTTCGCGCCGCGCACCACCCGCGAGGACCGGGACAGCCGCGAGCCGATCGCGAGGTCGGAGTGGCCGGAGATCAGCGGGGCGACCAGCGGCAGCAGGGCGTTGAGGTCGGTGGACAGATCCACGTCCATGTAGGCCAGGACCGGCGCCCGGGAGGCCGTCCAGACCGTCCGCAGGGCGCGTCCACGGCCCTTCTGCTCCAGTCGGAAGGACTCGACCTCCGGCAGTTCCGCGGCGAGCGCCTTGGCGACCGCGGACGTCAGATCGGTGCTGGCGTTGTCCGCGACGGTGATCCGGAAGGGGTAGGGGAAGGTGTCGGACAGGTGGGCGTGCAGCCGCCGGACGCAGGTGTCCAGGTCGTCCTCCTCGTTGTGCACGGGGATGACGACGTCCAGCACCGGGGCGCCCCGGACGGCCTCGACCGGCAGGTGCCGCCGGGCGGGAAGTTCGCCGGGATGGGTTCGCATACCCCGACACTCGGCGGCCGCGCTGTCATGACGTTGTGGCGAGCCTGGGCGCGGCCTGTGAGCGTGCGGCGGGCAGTGTGACGGTGAACACCGTACGGCCGGGGGCGCTGTCCACGCCGACGGTCCCGTGGTGCGCGGTCACCACGGACCGCACGATGGCCAGGCCCAGGCCCGTGCTCCCGGCGGCCCGGGAGCGGGAGGCGTCGCCGCGGGCGAACCGTTCGAAGATGTGGTCGCGCAGCTCGGGCGGGATGCCGGGGCCGTCGTCCTCGACCTGGAGCAGTACGCCGTCCGGCCGCCGGCGCACCCGGGCGGTGACCGTCGTGCCGGGCGGGGTGTGGGCGCGGGCGTTGGCGAGCAGGTTGGTGAGCACCTGGTGGAGGCGCTGGGCGTCGGCGCTGACGGTGGCGGGTTCGTCGGGCAGGTCGAGCCGCCAGTTGTGGCCGGGTCCGGCGGCGCGGGCGTCGCTGACGGCGTCCACGACCAGCGGGGACACATCGGCCTCTTCGAGGCTGAGCGGGCGGCCCGCGTCCAGCCGGGCGAGCAGCAGCAGATCCTCGACCAGCGTCGTCATACGGGCGGCCTCGGACTCGATCCGGCCCAGCGCGTGCCGGGTGTCCGGGCCGACGGACTCGTGGCCGCGGCGGGTGAGTTCGGCGTAGCCGCGGATGGAGGCGAGCGGGGTGCGCAGCTCGTGGCTGGCGTCGGCGACGAAGCGGCGGACCCGGGTCTCGCTCTCCTGGCGGGCGTGCAGCGCGGAACCGACGTGGCCGAGCATGCGGTTGAGGGCGGCGCCGACCTGGCCGACCTCGGTGCGCGGATCGGTGTCGGAGTCCGGGACGCGTTCGAGCAGCGCCACCTCGCCGCTGTGCAGCGGGAGTTCGGAGACCCGGGTGGCGGTCGCGGCGACCCGGCGCAGCGGGTGCAGGGCGATACGCATCAGGGCGGCGCCCGCGAGTCCGGCGGCGGCCAGTCCGGCGGCGGTGACGGACAGTTCCACCCACATCAGGGTGGACAGGGTGTCCTCGGCGCCCGCGGTGCTGAGCCCGACCAGTACGGTGCTGCCGTCGACGGCGTCCCGCCCGGTGGACTCGACCCGGTAGGTGCCCCGGTCAGGGACGTGCAAGGTGTGCGGCTTGCCGTCCAGCGGGACGTGCGCGAAGGCGGCGGCCTGTCCTGCGGTGAGGTCGTCGGCGACGAGCTGGCCGGTGGCGGGGCTGGTGGCGCTGACGGCGGCCTCGGTGACCGTGCCGTCGGCGGAGATCACCGCGCCGACCGTCTCGCCTGGCTGGCCGCCGCCGGCCAGGAAGACGAACGGGATGCCGCCGGGGAGCGCGCCCGGCCCCGGACCGCCGCCGCCCTGGCCGGGGCCGCCCTGGCCGGGGCCGCCGTGCGGTCCGGCGGCCCGGGCCGCCGTGTCGTGCACCTTCGCGTCGAGCTGGCCGTAGAGGAAGTCGTGCAGCGCGAAGATGGTCACGGCGCCGATGACCGCGCACACCGCGGCGACCAGGGCGACGCAGGACGCGACGAGCCGGCGGCGCAGCGACCAGCGGCGGCGGCCGCGGGGGCGGCGCGGGATCGCCGCTTTCGAGGCCGCTTCGCCGGCCGGGCTCGCCGGACGGGTCACGCCGGTTCGCCGGGCTTGATCAGATAGCCCGCGCCGCGCCGGGTGTGGATCATCGGCGGACGGCCGACGTCGAGCTTGCGGCGCAGGTAGGAGATGTACAGCTCGACGACGTTGGCCTGGCCGCCGAAGTCGTACGACCAGACGCGGTCGAGTATCTGCGCCTTGCTCAGCACCCGGCGCGGGTTGCGCATCAGGTAGCGCAGCAGCTCGAACTCGGTGGCGGTGAGGTGGATGTCGCGGCCGGCCCGGCTGACCTCGTGGCTGTCCTCGTTGAGCACGAGGTCGCCGACGATCAGCAGCGACTCGTTGCGCACGGCGGCGGCCCCGGAGCGGCGCAGCAGGCCACGCAGCCGGGCGACGACCTCCTCCAGGCTGAACGGCTTGGTGACGTAGTCGTCGCCGCCCGCCGTCAGGCCGGCGATACGGTCCTCGACGGCGTCCTTGGCGGTGAGGAAGAGCACGGGTACGTCGGGGGTCTGGCGGCGCAGCTTGGCCAGCACCTCCAGGCCGTCCATGTCCGGGAGCATCACGTCGAGCACGACCGCGTCGGGCCGTGACTCACGGGCGGCGCGCAGCGCGCTGGCGCCGTCGTTCTCGGTGCGGACCTGCCAGCCCTCGTAGCGCAGCGCCATGGAGAGCAGGTCGGCCAGCGGGGTCTCGTCGTCCACGACGAGGACGCGGACCGGCGAGCCGTCCGGGCGGGCGAGGTCCGCCGCGGGGGTCTGCGCGGCGGAGGAGGCGGGGGCGGTGGGGGGCGTCGAGGTGGTCACTGTGGTGGGAGGCATGGCGTCCACCCTGTGCGCGCGCTATGAGAGCAGTCTTGGCCGTTTCTGTGAAAACTCTGAGAATCCGCCTGCGGCGCGCGCCCCAAGAACCCCGCCCCCGCCCCGGACGGCGTCAGTGGGGCGGCCCCGACGCGCCCGGAGAGGGCAGCGGGCCCTTCCGGCAGCCGCCGCCCGGCCCCGGGTCGGTTCCGCCGCCCGCCCCGCGCGGGGTGGGTGGGGCTGCGGCCCCCGCGCGTGGGCTGCCGCCCGGGCAGGCGCCCGGCCCCGGGCCCGTGCCGGGGGTCGGGTGGGGTGGAACGGTCGGAGGGGAGGGCGGTGTGGACATTCGGCGGCACCGACCGGGCATTTGTGATCACGAACGTGGGAGAAGTGGTCCGCGTGGACGGAAGGGGCGCACTCCGGCGTACTTTCAGGGCATGGCAGGAGGGACCTGCGGCGCACCGACACCCCGAACGGTCGCCGTCGAACGGCTCACCTCGGGCGACCACGCGTGCCTGGACTTCGTCAGCCACCGCGACCGCTGGGCGCTGCGCGCGGCGTTCACCACCGCGGGACTCGCGCGCGGCGAGCGGGTGATGCTCTTCACCGACCCGGCCACCCGCAGCGGCGAGGCGCTGACCCGCCTCGCCGACTTCGGCGTCCCCACCGAGCGCGCCGCCGCCGACGGCCGCCTCGAAGTGCTCAACAGCTCCCCTGGCTACGACCCCGTGCACGGTTTCGACGCCGCCGCCCGTACCGGCTACTGGGCCTCGGTCACCGACGACGCGCTGGCCCACGGCTTCACCGGCCTGCGGGTGGCGGGCGACATGGTGTGGGCCTGCGAACCGGGCGTCAGCGGCGACGCGTTGACGTCGTACGAGAGCGGACTCGGCGGCCTCTTCGAGAAGTTCCCCTTCCTCGCGATGTGCGAGTACGACCGGCGGTCCTTCTCCCCGCAGTTGCTGGAACGGGTGCTGGCCGTGCACCCGCTGTCCGTACTGCCGCAGCCGGGCGAGCTGCGGGCCGAGCGCGCGGGCGACGCGCTGCGGCTGGTGGGCGACGCGGACCTGGCCACCCGGACCCGGTTCGAACTGTCGGTGCGGGAGCCCGGGTTGGCACGGATCGATCTGACCGGGCTCGCCTTCATCGACGCCTACTGCGTACGCACGCTGCTGCGGCTGCCGGGCGGACCCGCGCTGGAGTGCACCCGGGCGCAGTACCGGCTGCTGCGGCTGTGCGGCGCGCCGGAAGCGGAACGGACGGAGGTCCCGGTTGGATGGACGGAACGGGGTTCGGGAGCGGACACGGGACGGGTGGTGCTGAGGGTGCGATGAAGGTGCGACCGAGCGGTGTTCGGGCCCTACCGAATGGAATGTGCGCGTGGCATTCAACTTGCTTTCTGTGCAAGGCTGTTGTCCGCTCACGCTCGACCCCGGCGAGATGTGGGGATGGAAGCGGAACGCAAGTACCGACATCCCCGTACATGCGATAATCGGTTACCAGTGTGACGGTTGATGCCAGCTAGTCACCCATTGTGCTGAGGACGTTGATGACCACACTCTCACCCAGCCGCCGAGGTTCCGGGTCCGCCGTCCCGAACCTCCAGCGCGTGGTGCTGCTGCCCGGCGCCGTCCTGACTCTGCTGGGCGCGGGCAGCGTCGCCTGGCTGCTGGTCGCCGACCCCACCGGCACCCGTCGCAACGCCGTACTGGCCGCCGTACTCGCCGTCGCCCTTGTGACCTTGATCACCGGTGTCGCCTCCGCCCGCAGCGCCCAGCGCAAGCTGGCCCGGGTCTCCGCGAACCTCGACCGGACGGCCGCCGAACTCGACCGCGCCGTCTCCGACGCCGCCGCCACCGTCTCCTTCGGCGACGCGCAACTGCGCCGGGCCGTCGAGGACCTGCGGCAGGGCCGGGCCCCGCAGGCGCCGGTCGCCTCCGCCGAACGGCGGGAGTCCGCAGGCCGGTTCGGCCCGCTGCTGGCCCAACTGGAGTACGCCCAGCTGACCGCCTTCACCGCGGTCACCGAGGCCGCCGAACTCCCCGCTCCCAACGGCGCCGCCACCCAGCAGGTGACGGTCCTGGTCAACCTCGCCCGGCGACTGCAGTCCCTGGTCCACCAGGGAATCAAGATCCTCGACGAGCTCGAACAGCAGGTGGAGGACCCGGATCTGCTGCGCGGCCTGTTCGAGGTCGACCACATCGCCACCCGTATCCGCCGCTATGTGGAGAACGTCGCCGTGCTCGGCGGCGAGGTGACGCGTCGTCAGTGGCGCAAGCCGGTCCCGATGGCCTCGGTCGTCCGGTCCGCGATCGGCGAGGTCGAGCGCTACTCGCGGGTCAAGCCGGTCCCGCCGATCGACGGCAGGCTCGACGGCGCGGCCGTCGCCGACGTCGTCCACCTGCTCGCCGAACTCATCGAGAACGCGACGGCGTTCTCCCCTCCCGGCACCCAGGTGTACGTCCGCACGCAGCGGGTCGCCACCGGCCTGGTCGTCGAGATCGAGGACCGCGGCCTGGGCCAGGAGCCCGAGGACGAGCGGATGCGCAACACCCTGCTCGCCAACCCCGAGCGGGTCGAGATGGGCGCGCTGCTCAAGGACGGCCGCGTCGGTCTGTACGTGGTCGCCGTTCTCGCCCGCCAGCACCAGATCCGGGTCGAGCTGCGCCGCAACCTCTTCGGCGGCGTCACCAGCCTGGTGCTGCTGCCCAACCCGCTGCTCAGCACGGAAGGCGACGAGGGCGAGGGCGACGAGGCGCACTCCCGTGCCGCCGAGTCCTCCGCGCAGGAGGCGGGCCGCCCGGCCGGGCAGCAGCACAGCGCGCAGTACGGCCAGCGGCAGCCCGCCCAGCAGGCCCCGCAGCAGCAGGCCCCGGCCCAACGGCGGCCGCCCGCACAGCAGTCCGGGCAGGCGCAGCAGCAGTACGCCGCCCCCGCGGCCCCGCAGGCGCCCGCGCGCGCCCAGATCCCCGCGCAGAACGACGGCCGGGGCATGCCCACCGCCGTGGGCTCCGCGCCGGCGCGCGGCGCGTACTCCGCCGGGTACCAGCCGCAGCAGCCGCAGCAGCCCCTGACGTTCACCCCGCTCTCCCCGCTGCCGCCCGCCCACGGCGGCGGCGAGGGGCGGCCGCCACTGCCGCAGCGCACCCAGCAGGCCCACATGGCACCGCAGTTGCAGCGGGACTCGAACCCGCCGCACCGCCCCGGGTACCCGCAAGCGCCGGAGGAGACCGACTACACCCCGGCCACCCCCGGACTGATGGCCGCCTACCGACGCGGTGTGCGCGCCGCCGAGGACCAGCCGGGAGCCTCCGCCGAGTGAGCAGTCCCCACCCGCTTTCCCCCAGATCTCGCGTTATGTCCCTAGGAGTTCCACGAATGGCGAGCGACACCACGTCCGGCAGCGACCTCGGGTGGCTGCTTGAGGATCTCGTCGGCCGGGTCCCGTACACCCGCGCCGCCGTGCTGCTGTCTTCCGACGGCATCAAGAGAGCCGTGCACGGCCTGGACGTGGAAGGCGCCGACCACCTGTCGGCGGTCGCTTCCGGGCTCTGGTCGATCGTCCGCAGCGCGGGCAAGCACTTCGGCGGCGGCCCGACCGCCCGTCAGGTCGTCGCGGAGCTGGACAGCGCCCTGCTGTTCGTCTCCGCGGCCGGCCAGGGCAGTGTGCTGGCCGTGCTGGCCGGTCCCGAGGCGGACCCCGGAGTGCTCGGTTTCGAGATGAGCAGGATGATCCAGCAGGTCACCAAGAGCCTCGAAACGCCTGCCCGCAACGCGGCCTCCGTGTCGCGGTGAGCCGGGCGGAAGGGCGGGACCGACGGGACCGCAGGGAACGAAGGGCCGCCCGCGAGCGGGAGGAGAGCCAGGAGGCCGAAAGCGTCGAGCAGAGCTGGCTCGACGCCGACGCCGGCCGGCTGGTCCGGCCCTACACCGTCAGCAACGGCCGCACCAAGCCGAGCGTCACGCTCGACCTGCTGTCCATGGTGCGCGCCACCGGACGGGCCCTGAAGGTGGACCTGACCCCCGAGCACTCCCTCGCGCTCGAAATCAGCCGAGCTCCGGTGACCGTGGCCGAGATCGGCGCTCATCTGCGGCTGCCCGTGGCCGTGGCCAAGATCCTGCTGTCCGATCTGATCGACCAAGGGGCCGTGACGGCCCGCCCGCCAGACCCGGCCGCCGACCCCGCGGACCGGGACATCCTGCAGAGAGTGCTCGATGGCCTACACAAACGACTACTGCAGTGACGACGTGTATCCGCAGCCACTGAAGATCCTGGTGGCGGGCGGATTCGGCGTCGGCAAGACCACCTTCGTGGGCGCCGCCAGCGAGATCGAGCCGCTGAGCACCGAGGAGACGGTCACGGTGGCCAGCGCGGGCACCGACCGTCTCGACGGCGTGCACAACAAGACCACCACGACCGTCGCGATGGACTTCGGCCGTATCACGCTGGACGAGCACTACATCCTCTACCTCTTCGGCACACCGGGACAGGACCGCTTCTGGTTCATGTGGGACGAGTTGTCCAACGGTGCGCTGGGCGCGGTCGTACTCGCCGACACCCGCCGGCTCGTCGACTGCTTCGACGCGGTCGACTTCTTCGAGAACCGTGGCATACGTTTCCTCGTCGCCGTCAACGAGTTCGACGGCTCGTACGCCTACACCGCCGACGAGGTCCGCGGCGCTCTCGCGCTGGCCCCCCATGTACCGGTCGTGCTGTGCGACGCCCGGCAGGGAAGCTCCTCCACCCGAGTGCTGATCGACCTCGTCACGCACCTCCTCCAGGCCACCGCCGTGGCACAACCCGCCCACTGACCGGAAGCCGTTATGACATTCGATCCCAGCAACCGTATGGCAGCCCCTGAGGAAGACGCCGAGAGCGCCGGCCTGCGCAACGAACGCCTGCACGCCATGGGCATCGGCGACCAGCCGTACCCCGAGCTGGACGCCATCGCCGACAAGCTCCGCGAGATCACCGGGGCCTCGTACGCGATGGTCAACTTCGTGATCGACGGCCGGCAGTACTTCGCCGGCCTGTCCACGCCGAGCGGCCCGCAGACCCTCGGCAACGGCTCCGACCCCGGCCGTGAGATGGAGCTCGACCAGGGCTTCTGCCCGCACGTGGTCAGCCGGGGTACGGCGCTGCCGCTGGCGGACGTGTGCGCGTACCCGCGGTTCGCCGGGAACCGGGTCGTGGACGAGCTGGGAGTGCGCACCTACCTGGGCGCGCCGGTCAAGGACCCGGCCTCCGGGGTGACGCTGGGCACGGTCTGTGTGATCGACACCGAGCCGATCCCGTGGACGAAGGAAGACGTGGAGAACATCAAGGGCGTCGCCGAGCAGGTCACCTCGGTGCTTCAGCGGCGTGAGCGGGACGGCGGCTGAGGGTCGTCCGACGGTCTGGTGAGCTGACGGTCTGACGAGCTTGCGGTCCGACGAGCTTGCGGTCCGACAGGACCGAGCCGGGCCCCCTCGGGGCGCCCGGCTCGGTGCGGCTTGACTCGGCGTGGCTTGACTCGGCGTGGCTCGGCCCGGGGCCGTTCCCGGACGACGGTCGGGCGGCCTGCGGGGGCGGTCGTCGGGGGGCGGAAACACGTCGGACCGGCCCGGGGGTCGGGCCGGAGTCGGGCTGTGGGGGGATGGGGGCCTGCGGAGAGGGGTCCTCGGGGGGATTTTCGGGGGTTCGGCGGGCTCGGAGCCCGGGGCCGGGAGGCTCGGGGCCGGGCGCTCGGGGCTCAGTCGCCGAGCGGGTCCACGCGGACGACGTCCGACAGGCGCTGCGACCACTGGCCCTTGCCCAGGCCCAGCGCCACTTCGCCGAGCCGCAGCAGCTGGACGTCGGAGGTGCCGGCCGGCGCGAAGATGTGGTGGGCGTCGCGCAGATAGCGCTCCACCGGGCTGTCGGTGAACAGACCGGTCGCCGCGTGCACCTCCATCGCCGTACGGGCCGAGTCGAGCGCGGACTCCACATTGACGAGCTTGGCGTTCATCAGCTCCGCGTCGCAGGGCTCGCCCTCGTCCAGCAGATGGGCGGCGTGGTACGCGAGCAGTCGCGCGGTCATCAGCCGGGACTGCATCTGGCCGACCTTGATCTTGACCGGCCCCACGTCGTACAGCGGCTTGCCGTAGCGGTGGCGTTCGGTGCAGAAGGCCGCGGTCGTCTCGACCAGGGCCTGGTGGATGCCGAGCGAGACGGCCGTCAGATTGGGCCGCCCGTACAGCACGCTCGACGAGTACGCGACCGGCAGTCCGTCGCCCTCCTTGCCGAGCAGATTCGCCGCGGGGACACGGCAGTTGTCGAAGATCAGCTCGCCGAAGCTGAAGCCGTGCAGGCCCATCGCCTGCTGGTGCTCACCGAGTGAGAAGCCGGGCCGGTCGGACTCGACCAGGAACGCGGACAGGCCCTTGGAGCCCTCCCCGGTGCGGACCACGACACCGTGCAGGTCGCCGACGTGGCTGTTGCCGACGAAGACCTTGCTGCCGTTGAGGATGTAGTCGTCGCCGTCGCGCACGGCGCTGGCGGTCATACCGAGCACATGGCCGCCGGAACCGGGTTCGGTGACGGCGATGGTGGGCAGGCAGTCACCGGCCGCGATCCGCGGCAGCCACTGCCACTTCTGGGCTTCCGAGCCGAAGTGGACGATCTTCGCTACGCCGAGCTGGGACGCCTGGGCCATCGCGCCCATCGCGCCGCTGACCCGGGAGAGTTCCTCGATGATGATGGTCTTGGCCAGGTGTCCGAGCCCCATGCCGCCGTACTGCCGGCCGATGGTGACCCCGATCCACCCCTGTCGTGCTATCCGACGCGCGAGTTCGTACTCGACGGTCCGTGCAGCCTCCATTTTCGGGATCAGTGGCCGGATTTCGTTCTCCGCGAATTCGCGTACCTCTTCGCGCAGCCGCTCGTGCCGCTTCGTCGTGAAGTAGCCGCTCAACCGATCCTCCATCGAAGTCGCCTGCTCGCCACGGGTTCTGCGAGTAGGGGGTTACTCACTTCACCGGTTCGCCCGCCCGCCCTGGCTTGAACAGGTCGACAGGATCATGTTGGTGACTTCAACAACGTGATTCAAGATCGATCATCGGAATGGCTGGATCTGGGCCAAACCAAGCGAGAATGGGCTCAACTTCTGTACGCAGTAAGCATTTTGCACATCCGGGGAGCGGCGAAGAGGGGGACGCGGTATTGCAATCCGGTCATCTTGCGCGTCCTGGGCGGCCCGGGGGTGGCCGAACCGGCGCTCTTGACGCGGGGCGGTGATACGTGCATGGACCACGAGTCGGGTCAGCCCCCCGGCAGAAAGTGCGTCCGGACCGCGTTGAACTGCGCTTTCCAGCCCTCCAGTTCGACCGGGTTGCGGGTGCCGACCTCACAGGAGTGGATGCTTCCGTCCGGGAGGGCGACGGCCACCACCAGTCCCTTCGGGCCACGTGTGCACCAGGTGGTGTCGATGCCCGCCCAGGGGAAGGCGGCGACCCGGCCGTTGTTCCCGAGGGAGATGCCGTCGGCGTCGGCCACGACCGCGTTCTTGCGGTCCATCGCCAGGAATTCGGTGTGCGGGGCCGCGACCGTGGGGGCGTAGGGGGGCATGGCGGGGGTGGGGGCCTGGGTTGCCGGGGGCGCGGGGGCCGGGGGTGTGGGCGCCGCGGTGGCCGGGGGCGGTACGGGTATGGGGGCGGCGGGCGGGGCCGGCCGTACGGGCGCGGGTGCTTGTGGGGCCTCCGTGTCGGCCTGCTGTTCGGTCGAGGGCGGGGCGTACGCCGTCGGGGCGTGGCCTCCGGGCGGCCCCGCCGCCCCCTGCGGGCTGAACCAGTCGAGGAGTTGTTCCGTGCTCGGCCTGCGGTCCGGCGCCTTCTCCACGCACGCCGCCACCATCGGGCGGAGCCCGGCCGGCACCGCCGTGAGGTCCGCCTCGTGGTGCACCGACCGGTACATCGGCGCGACCGGCGTACCGGCGCCGAACGCGCTGCCGCCCGCCGCGGCCACCAGCACCGCGCCGAGCGCGAACACATCGGCCGGAGGCCCGACTTCGCCGCCCTCCGCCTGTTCGGGCGCGAGGTACCCCGGCGTGCCGAATGCCTTGACCGTCGCGTCGGGCCGGGTGTTCTCGACCGCGCGGGCGATCCCGAAGTCCATCACCATGGGGCCGTCCTCGGCCATGACAATATTGCCCGGCTTGAGGTCGCGGTGGACCAGCCCGTGGCCGTGGATCGCCTGCAACGCCTCGGCGAGCGCGGCCCCGAGACCACGCAGTCTCCGCTCGTCCATCGGCCCGCGTTCGGCGAGCAGTTGGGAGAGCGTCGGCCCGGCTACGTAGACGGTGGCGAGCCAGGGCGCCGGCGCGTCGGGGTCCGCGTCGACGACCGGCACGGTGTGCAGTCCGGCGACGCCGCGGGCGGCGGCGACCTCGGCGCGGAAGCGTGCACGGAAGGTGGGGTCGGCGGCGAGTCCGGGCCTGGCCACCTTGACGGCCACAAGGCTCCCGCCGCGTGAACGGGCCATGTACACCATGCCCATTCCGCCCTCGCCGAGCTCGCGCACGACGGTGTAGCTCCCGATCCGCTCTTCCACTCCGTGCCCCCTGCCGGCCGTTCAGGCGCTCAGTATTGCGCCCATGGCCCCGTTCGCACGAACGCTGCGGTCGGAGACGCCTTTTGGGGGTGTCGGTCAGTCATGAATCGCTATTCGTAAGGGCGTTGGGCTGTAGCTCACGGTATGTCAGACTGCTGGGACTGACGATGCGTCAGGTCGTACGATCCCGAGCCGGGACGTGGGGGACCGCGGCGGCGGGGTCGGCGCCGGAGAAGGCGAGGCCGATGACGAAGCCGGCGACCTCCTCCAGTTGGCGGGCGCGGCTCAGCGGCCCGAGGGTGGCCGGGTGGGCGCCGGCGTCCCGGATCAGGTCGGCGGTCGTACGCAGCGCGGCCTCGTCGTCACCCGCCATCACAACGGTCACGGGCTCCCGTCCCGCCTGCCACTGGTCGGCGGGGAAGAGGTGGAACGCCTTCACCACGTGCGCGCCCGGTGCCCGGTCGGCGATGTGCTCGGCGGCGGCCCTGCCGTCGGCGGTGCGGAGTACGCCCGCGCCGTGCTCGACCGCGTTGGTCGGGTCGATCAGCGGCGTACCGGCCAGCGCGCCCTCGTCCGCGCCCGCCGCCCGCAGGATGTCCGGCACCCCTTCCCACAGCACGGCGAGCAGTACGGCGTCGCGCCCGGCGACCGCCTCCGCCGGGGTCACCGCGCGGGCCGAACCGCCGATGCGCCCGGCGGCGGCCACGGCCTTGTCGTACGAGCGGCCGCCGACCAGGACGTCGTGGCCCGCGCGGGCCCAGGCCGCGCCGAGTCCGACGGCAAGGGTGCCGGTGCCCAGGATTCCGATCCGCATGGTGTTGCTCCTCTTCGACGGTGGTCCGGGGTCCGTGTGGGCGGGCCGCTCCGGGGGGCCGCTCGGGCGGCCCGCTGACAGCTACCGTAGGAAGGCCCGTACGCACCGATCGGTAGGAAACGGATACGGGAGGATGGCGGCGATGGACGCGTACGACGACTGCACCCCCGCCCTGGACGAGCCCCGCGACGGCCACTGCGACGAGGTGCTGGTGGACTGCCGGCTGCGCGCCGGGACGGAGTTGTTCGCGCACACCTGGGACCCGATCGTCCTCGCCGGGCTGAGCGCGGGCCCGCGCCGCCGCAGCGCGCTGCTCACGATGGCGGGCGGCATCAGCGACAAGGTCCTGACGGACACCCTCCGCCGCCTCCTCGCCAACGGCCTTGTCGAGCGCACCGCTTACGCCTCCGCCCCACCGCGCGTCGAGTACGGCCTGACCCCGCTGGGCACGACCCTGGTCGAGGGCCCCATGCGCGCACTCGCCCACTGGACCCTGACCCACGGCGACGCACTCCTGGCAGCCCAGGAACAGTCCACACCCTGACCCGGGGCGGGCCGTACGGGCGCCCCGACGCACGGACGCCGGACCGTTCACCACGCCGGCCAGAAGTCACGCAGCCATCACCGCGTTCGCCGGCCTCGGGGCCGACGAGGTCATGCTCTACCGCTACCTCCGCGACCCCACCAGGACGACCGCCTCACGGACGTCCTCTAACGCTCAAGCAGCCCCCGAAAGCGGCCGTTTCCCCCAACAGCGTCTGCTTCCCCCACCGTCTCCGACCACCACCGACAGACCACCTCGACGAACGCGCCCACCGCCGCCGGATCAGCCGTACGCCAGGACTCAAAGCCCTCCAGCCACGCCCGCGCCACCCTCATGGGCTGCCCGCACTCCACCAGTCGCACCGCTGTGTACGCCGCGTCCACCCACGCAGGTCCAGTGGCGGGCATCGCCCAATCGACCACATGCGCCCGGCCGGTGGCGTCGATCAAGAGGTTGTGCGGGTTCGTGTCCGTGTGCAGCAGCGCACCGCCCGCCAGGGCCGCACGCTCGTGCGGCAGCGCGTGCGCGCCGAACCGGTCCGCGAGCGACGGCAGCGGCGGATCAGGGACCGCCAACCGTTCCATCCGGCGGAGCAGGTCCGCCACCGCGGGCAGATCCGGCGACCCCGGTCCGAGATCGGCGTTGCGGTCCGACACGTACGTGAACACCATGCAGGCCCACCCCGCCAACCGCGCACTGTGCACAACCGCGGGCCCCACCCGGCGCACGGTGGCGTTGAGCCGTGCCTCCGTGGCGAGGGCGGCGACAGCAGGCTCGTCGTCCAGCCGGACACCCTTCAGGAACAGCCGTCCCCGCTGCTCGGTCACCAGTGCCAGCGCGGCGGAGCAGTTCAAACCCTGCCCCACCACTTCGGCGCTCACGACGGGGCCGACATGAGCCTCCACGTCCACCCGCAACTCCTCTGGCAGCCTCTCCCACGGCACCCGTTCGATCATGTCCCCTCCCCTTCGGGACGAAGGGGCGTCCGCCGTGCGAACGCCCCTCCAGCCGGTGCGATGCCCTACCGCGTGGCACCGCACTTCCGGCAACGCGCCGCGCCGCTCCACTGCACCCAGTCGTGCTCGCAATCGTCCCTCGTGATCATGGCCTTCCTCCTCCGACTCGGGCTGCTGTACGGACCTTTCGGGGAACAGACCGACGGGTCGGCCGGCCCGCGAGCGGCACAGCGACGTACAACGCCGTCCCCACCCGCTCCCCGGAGTTGCCAACAGATGATGG
This sequence comes from Streptomyces sp. NBC_00223, assembly GCF_036199905.1. NCBI lineage: Bacteria > Bacillati > Actinomycetota > Actinomycetes > Kitasatosporales > Streptomycetaceae > Streptomyces > Streptomyces sp. NBC_00223. The sequence continues at coordinate 3,914,233 of NZ_CP108109.1, forward strand.
CGTCCCGGAGGCACGTGAACTGCTACGTGGTGTAGCGGCCTTGGGCGTTATCCGAGAGCGCCGATCCACTCGGCGAAGGCCGTGAGCTCGGTATCGGCCGCGCGCTGGAGTCGCCGCAGAGTCATGGTGTCCTCGTGCGCCCACGGATGCTCACGGATGTGCTGCGGTGCGATCCTCCGGGCGGCACGCAGTGACGCGAACGCCGCCTCACGGCGGCCGGACCACAACTGCGCGCGAGCGAGTTCGACGTAGAAGCCACTGCGCCGCTCATTCGGCATTTCGCTCGGAGGAGCCCATTCACGCGCGACCGCCAAGGCGTCCCGAACATGCTCGCCGCCCAGCGCGACGGCGGTGCTCACCCGGTGGATCCGTACGGAGTCGGGACCGAACGCCGTCCCGTCGTACACCCCTTCGGGCACGGACTCGGCAAGGTGGGCGGCCTCGCCGAGGTGCAGGTAGGCGGCGCCCTCGTCCGAGGCCCGGCCCGCGATCACAGCGGCCCGCATGTGGAGTGCGCCGCGCGCGGCCGCCGTAGGAGCACCCACCACGGGCGGAGCGGAGTCAAGTGCGATCTCCAAGGCGCGCAGACCTGGCCGGTAGGCCCCAGCGGCGAAGTACACCTCCGTACGCACATAGGCCGCAGCCGCGGTCAGCCGCTCGTTGCCGGCCTGGTCGGCGGCCCAACGCATCAGCTCCACGAGTCGGCCGGACAGGTCGTGCGCGCCGTTCTTGTACGCCACCGCGTCCGCCGCCCGGTAGGCGGCGACCAACAGGCGGGCGACCTCGGCGCGTTCGAGACCGCGCGCCGGATACAACGCACGGGCAAGCTCGGCCAGAAGGTCCGGCATCAGCTGAGCGAGCCGTACGTACTGGGCGCCCAGGCGCAGGGACTCGGCTTCCGACACCGAGACGCGCAGTTCGGCGAGAGGCCGGACGGGACCGTCTTCCGGCATGTCGTACGCCGCGATGGCCGACGACAGCAGGGGCATCGCCGCGTTGATCCGGTCCCTGGGTCGGCCGCCTCCGGCAGCGAGACGGGACGGGTCGCGGCCAAGCGCCGCCGCGAGGGCGTGAAGGGTGTTCTCACTGGGCCGACGGGCACCGCGCTCGATCCCCCGCACGGTGGCGTACGAGACGCCGGCGGACAGCGCGAGGTCGGCTTGCGTCATACGCCGGGCACGGCGAGCGGCGGCAACGCGCCGACCCACATCCCGCATGGGGTCTGTCGACATGGTGGCTCCCCATTCCAGTCATTCGCGGCGACGGTACGGAGTCGGCGAGGCCTCGGACACGGAAGCGGCCCCGCCCACGGCCGCACAGGGTCGCCCGCCCCGTTGACGCTCAATCAGGAGGGGACAAGCGCGATCAGTTCGGTGAGCGACGTGATCCGCCAGTCCGCCGCGGCGACCACTTCGGGGTCATCCGCCCACAGATGACCCCACGGGCCGCGCCGAAGGTGAGCCGTGAGCAGACCGGCGGCCTTCGCGGGAAATACGTCGTTGACCGGGTGGTCCCCGACGTAAAGCACTTCGTCGGGTTTTTCGGCATCCGCGGCGTCGACCACGCGGCGGAAGAACTCGGCACTCGGCTTGGCCACGCCCCACTCGCCCGACATCGCGACCACATCGGCGGGCAGGTCCAGGGCTCGGAGCATTTCCCCCGCCCGCGCCGTCTGGTTCCCCGCGATCACGACCCGCATCCCCGCGTCCCGCAGGGCGGACAGCGCAGGGCGCACGTCCGCGTACAGGTCGGCCTCGGTGATCCGCTCGCCCCGGCCGGCCGCCTCCCGCCTGGCGTACTCCGCGGCCACGTCCAGGCCGGGTCGCAGGAGACGCAAGGCGTCGGCGTTGTCACGCCCCTCGGCGACGACGGCGCCCACCAGAGCGGACACGGTGTGCGGCGGAACACCGAGCCAATCGGCCCAACCGGCCCACATCGACGTATCACTGACAAGTGTCTCGCCGACATCGAACGCGATGGTAGTAATCACCCGAGGCAGCGTAGAGCGCACAGAGCAAGCCTCGCCGGCCGGTCCGTGGGGACGAAGCGGTTGATCGCCTGGCGAAGCCCTCGGCGGAGCGCCGTTGTCAGTGCCCACGGCTAGGGTCTCAGACGCGCGGCCGGCTTCCGAGGTGTCCAGCTCCGTAAAGCAGCGCATCCCCGGCTCTGTATGGGGGCGGCCCGGGTACGACCCGGGACCTAACCAACAGCCGGGCTTCGTCGATGGCCAGGACGAGACCTGCCAGCGCCGGCCGCGCACGGAACACCGGGGCGACGAGGCCGCACATCGACAGCCGGTTGGGGAACGGCTCCCAGCAGCGCGGCCATTCGCACATGGACGAGCAGGAACGGCGTCACGTAGCCGGTCGCCTCCGGCACCGATGCCTTCCCCGAGCACACCATGACCAGCCCCGCCGACAACGCGAGGACGTAGACGACAACGGCGCCCGTCCAGGCGACGAGCACGTGGATCCATCGATCGATTTCTTCCATACTGAACCTGGTCCTCCCAGGGCCTCGGCCGCCCGCGCACAAGCGAAAGCCCGACGTTCACCACCTGCTTGCCGCTGGCGGGTGACTTGCCCGCCGCACGCCCACGCCTCCCGATGGGCGCCCCCGATGTCGCACTTCGCCGCCGCACGGCCAACGCAAGAGACCCCCGGACGATGTCCGGGGGTCTCTTGGCTGGTGCACTCGGCATGGTTCGAACCGGCAACCTTCTGACCCGTAGGGCTGGGGAGCCTTTGGACGGGGTGCGGTCCTCCTCCTTCCAGCCTTCGCTGACGGTCGTGGCCAACGGCCGGCGGGCCGCTCGTTGCCGTCAGAGTTGCCCTCGCTTGCCACCGAGCGGAAGCTCGGCGAGCATCACCGCGAACAGAGGCGAGTCGGGGAAGGGCTGGTCCTCTCCGACCTTGCGGTATCCCCATGACTCGTACATGGCCTGGACCCTGGGGTGGGCGGTGTCCACCGTGAGCACGGCCAGATCCTCGTTCCGGCCTGCGAGAAGTGCGTGATGGAGCTGTACGGAGGCACCGGTCTTGCGCCATCTCGGCCGGACCATCAGCTCGGACACGGCGAAGGTGCGGGACTTCTCGGGAGCGGGGTCGAGGTGCTCACGCCACCATTCCCGGCCCGCTGTGGCCGGGGCGCCGTAGGAGTAGCCGACCGGTTCGTCGCCGTCGTAGCCCATCACGCAGGCGAAGTCGTCCTTGCCGCCCCAGTGGTCCACGAACCAGGCGAAGCGCTGGTTGAACGGGTCGTCCATCGCGTCGGCGTAGGCGTCCGCGTGCACGTCGATCAATGTTTGCCGAATCTGTGGCAGGTCCGCATGCGTGTAGTGCCGCAGGTCCCAGGAAGCAGTGATCATGCCCTGATCCATTCACGTCGGTAGCGGTCGCCCCACTCTCGCGCGAGAGTGGCCTTCGGCGCCAGAGTGATCAAGTCCCGGTAGAAATCGCCTAGTTGGGACCTGAGCCTCCCCGGAAGGGGATGCCCGGACATCAGGTCGAAGATCTGGGAGGCCGTCGCACCCGCCTGCTCGATGTCCCGCTGGTGGAGTTGCGCGAGAGCCAGGTCCACGAGCGGGTCAGAGTTCGGTGACGGTGAAGTCCCGCAGCTCGGCGATCAGTTGGCTGGCCAGAATCCAGGGCATGTTCGGGTGGTCGAAGGGGTACGTACCGGCGTCCACGGCGACTGGCCTCGGCTGACTCGGCCTGTACAGGGCCCCGTTGACGCCCCACATGAGGTACGAGCGCACCCGTAGGGCCACCCATGCCTTCCGCAGATGAGGGCAGGCATGCACCGACCGCCGCGCGCAGGGCGCACACACCGGCGGGTGGGTGGTCCGTTCCTCGCCGAACCGCAGTTCATCGGGCCGGGCGTCCACGAGCCACAGCACACCCTCGGCACTGCGGTCGGCGGCTCCACCGCAGATCTGGCAGCGCTGCCCGAGCATCGCCAGCCGCTGCCGCAGGCTGTGGACCTTCCCGTACTCCGGCTTCCCCCTGCCGGGCTGCGACGGGGCGCGCATCCACAGAAAGCCGTCCACCCGGTCGAAGGATCGCTCGTCGGCGTAGCCGATCCCGCGCCCGTCCCGACGCATGACCAGCGGCGACGTATCGTCCTCACCGCTCCAGCGAGCGATGAACGGCACTGCGTCCATGAGCACGGCGGGGCGTAAGGCCCGAGTGCGTGGGCGCTGCGCCCTCTGTACTCCTGCGGTCATGACTGTTCCTTGCTCCGGTCGAGGTGGGCGGTCACGGTGCGACCGTGCCGGTCGCCGTGGGTTTCGACGTGGTGGGCCAAGGCGGTGACCAGGGTCAGGCCCCGGCCGCGGGTGTCGTCGGTGCTGGCGTGCCCGGCCCGCGGAGCCGTATCGGTGCCGCCGCCGTCGGTCACGGAGACGGACACGACGCGGTCGGACCCGGCGAGGCTGACGCGGAAAGTGCCGGTGGCCGCGCCGCTGCGGGTGTGCAGAAACGCGTTGGACCCCAGTTCGCCGACGATCAGCTCGGCGTCGTCCACACATGGCGAGCCCCGCAGGACGTCGCGGGTCCAGCGGCGAGCCCGGCCGACTTCCTCCGGCAGGCCCGGACAGGTCAGCACCCATCGCCGTGGGCTACTCATATACTCGTCCATACAAGTTCCTTCGTCCTGATGGGCAGTTGTGGGAAGGGGGCTCGGGCTAGATGAGTTTCACGCCGTCGTGGGCGCGCACGGCCGGCGGGAACGGCATGTCGAGGGCGTCCAGGACGCGGATCGCGTACGCCTCGTCCGCGAGTGCCGTGACTTCCTCGCGCGTGGCCCAGCGCAGGGCGCGGGTCTCGTCGCCCGTCGTGGGCCGGCCGTCGATCGCCTCGCACCGGAACACCAGGGAGACGATCAGCCCGGTCATGTTCTTGTAGACGCCCGTGAGGGTGGCGGGGAGCGCGATCTTGACGCCGGTCTCCTCCAGCACCTCGCGCTGGAGGGCGTCGGGGATGGTCTCCCCGGCTTCGAGCACCCCGCCGGGCGGCTCCCAGTGGCCGTTGTCCCGGCGGCTGATCAGCAATGCCCGCCCGGCATCGTCGACAATGACTCCGGCGACGCTCACGGAGTGCGGGCGCTCAATCGGCACGTGCCTGATCCTCTCGGGTGGCTAGGCTCTCCACCGTAGCAACAAGGGTCGGCCACTTGTCTAGATATCTAAAGGAGTACACATGCCTCCTGTGACCTCCGGCGCCCTCGGTACCTTGGACCCGACCAGCGACCGCGCGGTGTTCCGCCAGATCGCCGACCAACTACGCGAGGCCATCGACAAGGGTCGCTTCTCCGAAGGCGACAAGCTGCCGAGCGAAACGGAGCTGGTCGAGCACTACGGCGTGTCCCGGATGACGGTGCGGAACTCGCTCTCGGTCCTCCAGGGCGAGGGACTGGTGGTCTCCGAACACGGCAAGGGCGTCTACGTCCGGCCACGTCCGCCGGTGCGGCGCCTGGCCTCGGACCGATTCGCCCGCCGGCACCGCGAGGAGGGCAGGTCCGCGTTCCTGGTGGAGGCCGACGCGGCGAGCGGCCGCCCCGAGGTCGACAGTCTGGAGATCAAGGAGGAGCGGCCGAACAAGGACATCGCCGCACGCCTCGGCAATCCGCGCCGCGTCCTGGTCCGGCGCCGCCGTTACCTGCTCAACGGCCGACCGGTCGAATTCGCCACGTCCTACCTGCCCTTGGACCTCGCACGCGGCACCCTCATCGCCGAGCCCAACCCGGGCCCCGGCGGTACCCACGCCCGGCTCGAAGAACTCGGCCACCGGCTCGACCACTTCGACGAGGAGATCCGCGCCCGGATGCCCACCCCGCACGAGGTCAGGACGCTCCGCCTGGCATCCGGTGTGCCCGTGATCCACCTGATCCGTACGGCGTACGACACCGACGGACGCGCGGTCGAGGTCTGCGACACGGTGATGGCGGCGGACGCGTACGTCCTCGCCTACCAGCTTCCGGCCACGTGAACAGGGGGGTACGGCGCCCCCGGGATCGCAGGTCACCAGGACGAGGGGGTTCGCGCCGGCAAGCTCGGCTGGCGTACGGGACGACAGAACCCCCGTCCGGGACAACCGGCGGGGGTTCTGACCTGTGGTGCACTCGGCAGGATTCGAACCTGCAACCTTCTGATCCGTAGTCAGATGCTCTATCCGTTGAGCTACGAGTGCGGGGGCTTCGCGGCGTTTGGGCCGGTCGGCTTCGCGTGGACAACATTACATGAGGGCGCGCGGGAGGTGAAATCGATAACCGGGAGGCGTGTTGACCTGGGGAAACGGGCGTTCCGGGGGGCCAAACCGAAGGAGCCCCGGCCGCGGGTGGCGGCGGGGCTCCGGAGGTGGTGATGAGCGGAGGCGGAGGGATTTGAACCCTCGATGGACGGTAAAGCCCAAACCGCATTAGCAGTGCGGCGCCATAGACCGGACTAGGCGACGCCTCCTGGGTACGTGTCCGCGTGAGCGGGCGCGTGGGGAAATGATGGCACAGCCGGGAGGGCTGCGACCAATCCGGGGACTACGGTACAAGGCCGCGGCCCGGCGGGGCAAAGGGGTTGGACCGGAGCATCTGTCGCGGGTCGCCCTCAAGCCATACGCCGACCCGCCGGCAGGCGCCCGCACACAACGCGCACAACGCACACGCCACGCACGGCTCGGCACGGCACGCCACCCACGTCACGCCACCCACAACCCGCACAGCCCGCCCGCGCCCCGCACACCCGTACGCCCCCACCCCGCCGCGCCCACGATCGAGTGGTTCCGCGGGGCCCGCCCGCACCCCGCGGTAGGGAGAGGTCATGTCTGCCCTTCGTCGCGCCGCCCTCGGCCTCCTCCTCGGCGCCGCCGCGCTCCTCACGAGCCCCGCGGGCGCCCACGCCACCGGCCTCCCCCGGCCCGCCGCCCCTCCCGACCTGCTCACCGTGTCGTACGACGACGGCGCCGGCCACCCGCAGACGTACGCCCTCACCTGCGACGACAGCGCCCCGGCCACGACGGAACCGGGCGGCGACGCCTGCGCCCGGCTCGCGGACCTCGGCGGCCCGCTGCCGGCCATCCCCCCGGACCAGATCTGCTCGATGCTCTACGGCGGCCCCCAGACCGCCACGATCCGCGGCATCTGGCACGGCCACCTCGTCGACGAGACCTACCGCCGTACCAATGGCTGCGAAGTCGCCCGTTGGGCCCGGATGACGCCCGCGCTTCCCGACCCGGCGAGCGCGTCGCCGAGCCCCACCGAGGCAGTGACGTACGCCACACCAGGCCCGTATCACCCGCAACCCCCGTCCCGGTAGGGGCACATGGCCATCCGAGGCCACGGCGCGGGGCCCGACCCGTACACTCGGTCTAGTGACATGACCTCGGGGGTGGCGGCAAGATGGGCCGCCCGTGACGACAAACCGACCGCGCCCGTGTCACGACGTGCGCGGCGCAGCCCCGGGCGATGCGGCACACGCGGTAAAGCACATGCGGTAACAAGGAGGACGCGTCTCGTGAGCAGCAGGCCATCCCGAGGCGCTGCTCGCCTCGCCTCGATACTCGACGCCCTCCCCGACGCGCTGCTGCTCGTCAACTGCAACGGCACCGTGGTCAACGCGAACGCGATCGCCCTGGAGACCTTCGAGTCCCCCGGCACCGGGCTGGTCGGCCGCGGTCTGCTCGACCTGCTGCCGTCCTTCGACTCCAAGCGCATCCCCGGTTCGATGCGCAGCCCGCGCGAGGCCGCAGAGGACACCCGCACGAAGCCGACCCGGATGGTCGCGCGGCGCACCGACGGGACCGAGTTCCCGGTCGAGGTGACCAGCGCCAACCTGGAGGACGGCCGCACCCCGTACGCGGACTACGGCGAGCCGCAGCCGCCGCACTACACCGGCGACGAGCTGCTGATGCTGGTCGTCAGGGATCTGTCGGGCACAGTCGACACCGAGGCGGAACTCGCCCGCCAGCAGCGGCAGACCGAGATGATCCTGCGCGCGGCCGCCGAGGGTGTGGTCGGTGTGGACACCGGCGGCAAGATCGTGCTGGTCAACCCGTCGGCCGCGCAGATCCTCGGCCACCGGGCGACCGACCTCGGCGGCAAGGAGCTGCACCCGCTGGTGCACCACTCGCGCCCGGACGGTTCCCCGCTGGCGTACGAGGAGACCCCGCTCGCCGACACCCTGCGCTCCGGCCGCAAGCACCGGGTGCGCGGCCAGGTGCTGTGGCGCAAGGACGGCCGGGCCGTGCCGGTCGACCTGACGACGGCGCCGGTCCGGGACGGGGACCAACTGGTGGGCGCGGTGATGACGTTCACCGACCGTACGCAGTACGACGCGCTCGCCGCCCGTACCTTGCAGCTGCGGGCGCTGCTCGACACCTCGCTGCGCGGGCCGCTGGCCGAGCTGCGCGACGAGCTGACCGGCCTCGCGGCCGATCCCGCCGGGCAGTTGTGGCCCGAGGCCAACCAGATACTGCACCACCTGTCCGCCGGGTACGCGCGGATCACCACGCTCATCGACAACGTGCTGGCCTTCCAGCGGCTCGACCGCGGCGAGGACAAGCTCGACAAGGCCGTGGTCGGCCTGGACGAGGTCGTGACGGCGGCGGTCGAGGGCGCGGTCGAGCTGATCGGGCCCGGCCGCGCGCAGTACGCCGTGCACGCGCCGCCGATCGAGGCGTCGGTGGACGCCGAGCGGATGGCCCAGGCGCTGGCCCACCTCGTCGCGGACGTGGCCGGTGTCGACTCCTCGGGCAACGCGATCGCCTTCAGCGGCGATTCGACGATCGTGGTGGCGGCGGCGCAGCGCGGGGACGTCGTACGGATCGACGTACGCGGGCCGAGCGCGGGTGGCGACCCGGTCCATCTCCCGCTGGCCCGCGGCATCGTGGAACGGCACGGAGGCGTCCTCCAGACCCACGAGGTGCCGGGCCAGGGCAGCGCGTACGTGCTGGAGGTGCCGCTGGGCGCGGTGCCTCCGGGCGGTTCGCGCAAGGCGGCGTCCGGCGAGACTCCGGCATCTCCCGCTCCTGCGCCCGGCACGGGAGCCGGCGACGGTACGGCTTCGGGCGAGGGCACGGGCGCGCGCCGGGCGGTACGTCCCCGGGACGCGTCGGACGACACCGGTACGGTCGTCGCGCCCTGGGCGGTGCAGCCCTCCCTGCCGCAGTCGGCCCTTCCGCAGCCGGCCGCCGCTCAGGCCGCGTCGGCGCCCGCCGCCGACCAGGCCGAGGCCCCGACCGGGCGGCGCCGCGCGCTGCGGCGCCCCGAGGAGGAGGCCGCGCCCGCCGAGGCCGCGCAGCCGAGCGGCCGCAGGGCCCGCCGGCCGAGACCCGACGAGGAGCAGGACGAGGTTCGCGAACTGTCCCCGCCTCCGGTCCCGAACGCCCTTCCGGCGGCAGGGAGCGGTACTCCGGCGACGCCCGCTTCGGGCGGCCCGGAGGGCGCGGGGACCGGTCGCCGGGCCCGCCGCGCCCTCGAACCCGCTTCGCCCAACGCGCCAGCCGTTCCCGTTCCCCCGGTCGCCCCTGTCCCGCCGGTCGTTCCCCCGCAGCCGGAGGCGTCCGCGGCCGTGAACGGGCCCATCGCCGTACCGCCGGTGCCCGTGCCTCCGCAGGGGCCGCGGCCGGGTGGCGGCGCGCCTCTGCCCGTCCAGCCGCAGCCCCCGCAGCCTCCGCAGGCGGCGCGGCCGGAGTCCACGTGGCCCGCGCCCGCCGCTCCCGGGGCCGACCGGCCCGCGCTGCCGGGCCAGCCCGCGCCCGCGTCCTGGCCGGCCGCGCCACAGAACGGCCCCTCGGGCGGTGGCCGCGCGGCCGCCGCCCAGGACCCCTCGCAGCAGAGTCACGGCCGGGCCATAAGCGTGCGGACGCTGGGGCAGGGCGCGCCGTTCGCGATCGAGCCCGGGCCGCAGGCGGCGGGGCCGCAGACGCAGACGCAGGCCGTACAGGCGCAGAACCCGCAGGGGCTGCCCGCGCAGGTCGCGGCGGGCGGTTCCGGGCGTCGGCGCAGGCTGGCGCCGCCGCAGACGCAGGAGTCCGCGCAGCCGGCCGTCGCGCAGGCTCCCCTCCAGGTGCCGGGCCAGGTCCCGGGGCCGGGCGAGGAGACCCAGGCGCGTCAGCACCCGCAGGCCGACCCGGACAGCGGTCAGTTGCCCGTACGGCGGCCGGAACCGCCCCGGCAGCCCGCCCCGGACGACCGGGAGACGGCGCTGCTGCGGCCGGTCCCCGCCGTGGAGCCTGAGCAGCAGCCGCAGGCGCCGGGCCGTTCGTACGCGATAGGCGCGCCCGCGGAGGGCGCCGCCGAGGGTCCCGAGCCGCTGGACGGCCCGAACGGCGCGGTGGACGTCACCGACGTCGCCGACGACCGTGTGGAGGAGCCGCTCGACGAGCCGCGCCGGCTGCTGGTGTGGCCGGAGCCCGACACGTCGACCCGGCAGGCGCTGACCGACCGGGGCTACCGTCCGGTGATCGTACGGTCGCGCGAGGAGGTCGACGCGCAGGTCGCGGAGCCGCCCGCCGCCCTGTTCGTGGACCCGCTGACGGGGCCGATCACGCGGACCGCGTTGCAGTCGTTGCGGCAGGCCGCCGCGGCGGCGGATGTGCCGGTGCTGGTCACCGCCGGGCTCGGGCAGGCGACCCGGGAGGCGGCGTACGGGGCCGATCCGGCGGTGCTGCTCAAGGCGCTGGCGCCGCGGGACAGTGAGCAGCACCCGCCGCGGGTGCTGCTGGTGGAGAGTCACGAGCCGATCGCGCTGGCCTTCGCGGCGACGCTGGAACGGCGCGGGATGCAGGTCACGCACGCGGACTCCGAGGCCGACGCGATGACGAAGGCGGCGCAGGTCCATCCCAACCTGGTGGTGATGGACCTGATGCTGATCCGCCGGCGGCGGCAGGGGATCGTGGACTGGCTGCGGGGGCACGCGCGGCTGAACAACACGCCGCTGGTCGTCTACACCTCGGCCGACATAGACCCGGCGGAGCTGCCGCGGCTGGCGTCGGGGGAGACGGTGCTGTTTCTCGCGGAGCGGTCGACGAGTACGGATGTGCAGTCCAGGATTGTGGACCTGCTGGGCAAGATCGGAGCGTAAGCCCTCCCGGCGGGTCCCCCCACCCACGACCCGCACCCGCGTCGACGCTCGAACGCGCCACGCGGGGCGGCGGCAGCTCACCGACGAGCTGAGGTCGGCTTACGACTTCGGCACCCGTGACCGCCCAACGGGAAGAGTTCAGCGCACCCGCCGCCCAAGCCGTCTGCCCCCGGCAGACGGGGACGAGCCACAAGGGCCCGACCGCCGAGCGGCCCCTGCCGACCCCGGCGGGTCAGCGTAGGGGGAAGGCGTCGCACGGCCGAAGGCCCGGACCCCGAGCAGCACGTCGATCCGCTGACGCGGGTCCCGCGCCAGCCGACGCGGGGAGCGGACCGCACAGACGCAGGGCGGGCGCTCCGGCGAAGGATGCCGCGCCGGCGCGGGCAGTCGGGTAACCGAAGGCCCGGGCCCCCGAGCAACAGGCCGATCCGCCGACACGGAACATACCGCGCGGCGGTTGGCGCGGGGGCGGGACCACACAGACGCAGGGCAAACGCACCGGCGAAGGATGCCGCGCCAGCGCGGGGCGATCGGGTAACCGAAGGCCCGGCCCCCCGAGCAACGGGCCAATCCGCCGACGCGGAACACACACCGCGCGGATCCCACGCCAGCGCGGGGCGATCGGATAGCCGAAGACTCGGGCCCCCGGGGGATCCGCCGACGCGGAACGCACGCGACGCGGGTCCCGCGCCAGCCGACGCGGGGAGCGGACCGCGTAGACGCAGGGCGGGCGCTCCGGCGAAGGGTGCCGCGTCGGCGCGGGGCGATCGGATAGCCCAAAGCCCGAACCCCAAAGCAGCACGTCGATCCGCCGACGCGGAACGCACGCCGCCCGCACGCGGCAGCCAGCCGCACGCTGGACGGCCTTTGACGCCCCGAGCCCAGCGGGTCGGCGTGGGGGAAGACCCCGCCCCGCGCAGCTGAAGGCTCGGCCTCCGGGCAGCACGTCGATCTGGCGACGCTGGGCGGGTGTTCGGGGGAGGGGTGCCGCGCGGAGTGGGGTCAGAGGTGGGTGACCGTGAGGGTGCCGGAGGCGTAGGACTTGCGGATGACCTTTTTGTCGAACTTGCCGACACTCGTCTTCGGCACCGACTCCACCACCGCCCACCGCTCCGGCACCTGCCAGTGCGCGACCCGCGTCGCGAGGAAGTCGCGGAGGGCGACGTAGTCCGTAGTGGCGCCCTCGCGCAGGACGACCGTGGCGAGCGGGCGTTCGCCCCAGCGCTCGTCGGGGACGGCGACCACCGCCGCCTCGGCGACGTCCGGGTGGGCCATGAGGTGGTTCTCCAGGTCGACCGACGAGATCCACTCACCGCCGGACTTGATGACGTCCTTCGCGCGGTCGGTGAGCGTGAGGAAGCCGTCGTCGGAGATGACGCCCACGTCCCCCGTCCGCAGCCACCCGTCGGGGCTGAACTTGTCCTCGGGCCGCAGCGGTTCGGCCCCGGCACCGCCGAAGTACGCCCCCGCGATCCACGGCCCGCGCACCTCCAGCTCGCCCGCCGACTCGCCGTCCCACGGCATCACGGACCCGTCCGGACCGATCAGCCGGGCCTCGACGGACGCGGGGAAGCGGCCCTGGGTGATCCGGTACGCCCACTCCTCCTCGGGGCCGACCCCCGCGGGCGGCTGCGCGACCGTGCCGAGCGGCGACGTCTCCGTCATGCCCCACGCGTGCCGCAGGGTGACGCCGAGCTGCTCCTCGTACGCCTTCATCAGTGACGGGGGGCAGGCCGAGCCGCCGATGGTGACCTGGTCGAGCGAGCTGATGTCCCGCGGCTTGGCGGTGAGTTCGGCCAGCAGGCCCTGCCAGATCGTGGGGACGGCGGCGGCGTGCGTGGGACGTTCGCTCTCGATCATCTCGGCCAGCGGCCCCGGCTGGAGGAAACGGTCCGGCATCAGCAGGTTGATGCCGGACATGAACGCGGCGTGCGGCAGCCCCCACGCGTTCACATGGAACATGGGCACGACCGGCAGCGACGTGTCGTGCGAGGTCAGACCCATGGACTCGGCGGTGTTCACCTGGAGCGAGTGCAGATAGATCGAACGGTGGGAGTAGACGACGCCCTTGGGGTCGCCGGTGGTCCCGGAGGTGTAGCAGAGCGCCGCGGCCTCGCGCTCGTCCAGCTCGGGCCAGTCGTACGTGGTGGGCCGCCCGTCGAGCAGCGTCTCGTACGCGTGCACGGCCGGCCGGCAGCCGTCGAGCAGGGAGAGGTCGCCGGGGCCGACGACCACCAGGTGCTCGACCGGTTCGAGCCGGGGCAGCAGGGGCGCGAGCAGCGGCAGCAGGGAGCCGTTGACGAGGATCACGCGGTCGGCGGCGTGGTTGACGATCCAGGTGAGCTGGTCGGCGGGCAGCCGCAGATTGAGCGTGTGCAGCACCGCGCCCATGGAGGGAATCGCGAGATACGCCTCCAGGTGTTCCGCGTTGTTCCACATGAGCGTTCCGACACGGTCGCCGCGGTCGACGCCGAGTCCGTCCCGGAGGGCGTGGGCGAGCCGGATCGCGCGGGCCCCGACCTCGCGGTAGGTACGGCGTTGCGGCTCGCCGTCCCCGGTCCAGGTGGTGACCGTGGACTTGCCGTGCACCAGAGCGCCGTGCACCAGAATGCGGGTGACGGTCAGCGGAACATCCTGCATCGTGCTCAACACACGGGCCTCCGGCGACGGTGACGGGGTCGGTACGCTGCGATTCTGGTGGCATACCGCGCGGTATGTCACTACCCCGCGCCGGATCGATACCTTCGCCGCTCCGCCCGTGTCCCCGGTTCCGGTGCGATCACGCCACGCTCAGCTCCAGCTCCGGGTCGTCGCGGAGCTTGCCCAGCGCGCGGGAGACCGCGCTCTTGACCGTGCCGACCGAGACGCCCAGCGTCTCGGCGGTCTGCACCTCGCTCAGGTCCTCGTAGTAACGCAGCACGACCATCGCGCGCTGCCGCGGCGGCAGTCGGGCTATGGCCCGCAGCAGGGCGTCGCGCTGGGCCTGCTGCTCGGTGGGGTCGGGCGCGGTGACGACGGGCTCGGGCAGCTCGTCCGTGCTGAACTCGTCCACCTTCCGCTTGCGCCACTGGGACGTGCGGGTGTTGACCAGGGTGCGGCGGACATAGCCGTCGACGGCCCGGTGGTCGTCGATCCGGTCCCAGGCCAGATAGGTCTTGGTCAGGGCCGTCTGGAGCAGGTCCTCCGCGTCGGCCGGATTGGGGGTCAGCGAGCGCGCGGTGCGCAGCAGCGTCGGGCCCTTGCTGCGGACGTAGGCCGTGAACTGCGTCGTGCCGGCACTGGTGCACACAGGCGTGGTCATGGCTCCACGCTAGGAGCACCGAGGTGTCCGGCGGATCGGCCGCAAGTGCCGAAATCGGATCACTCTCAGGTCGTAGGCCGGGGGGTGTCCCCACCACCCGAGGGGGGAGCCGGGGGCGTACGTCCCGGAGGGGAAGGGCCGGAGGGCTCAGGGGCGGCGTCAGGGGCGGCCTCGGGGTCGGTGGCCGGAAACGGACGCTCCGGGAACCCGGCCGACACCGGAAACGGACGCCCCGAAGACGGTGGCCGAACCCCCGAAATCGACGGCCGCGGACAGCCCGACCGCGCCGAAAGCGGACGCCCGCGGTCCCGGGCACGGCTGCTCCGGGACCCGGCGGGACCTCCCGGCTCAGCCGACGACGGCGACGGGCGCGTCCAGCAGATCGCGGTCGATCGTCAGCGTCTTACCGCCGTACGTCTCGGTGACGCTGCCGTGGTACTGGTGGATACGGGCGTGCGGGGTCCACGCGTCGGCGCTCAGCGAGGGCTCGTTCGTCAGGGTCGGGGTGACACCCCAGCGGGCGTACCAGATGACGTCGGGCAGATCGGGGGCGCCGGCCTCGCGGGACAGCTCCATGTGCCGGATGCCGGAGTCGGCGCTGCTGTAGAAGCCCGAGGTGTAGTCGGCGGCGCGCAGCTGCCGGTCCCATGCCTGGACGTACTTCAGCGTGGCGCTCGCGCACGACGTGTTGTTCAGGTCGTACGCCTCCATGTCGAGGTAGAGCGCGCTGCCCGGGGCGAGCCCGAGGGCCTTCGCGGCCTTGACGGCGTCCTTGCCCTCGTCGGCGCCCTGCCCGGCCGGGTCGTCGGTGTCGATGAGATACGGGTTCTTGTTGGAACCGGAGACGCAGGGGCTCTGGGAGCCGACGTAGATGGGCAGCAGGCTCCAGCCGTCGTCGGTGGTCCGGCGGACCCAGTCGGGGGTGAGGTTGGTCTGGGACGCGCAGGCGCGGGCCCGGCCGCCGAAGTAGATGCCGGCGGCGCCGTAGGGGGAGTGGTCGTGCCACGCCCGCATGGTGGCAAGGTCAGGGGCCTGGCAGGTGTCGAAGCCCTGGCCTGCGAAGACCTGCTGGGCGGCCCGGGCGTCCGCGGAAGCGACGGGGGCGGCGGGCACGGAAGGAGCGGCGGGGACCGCCGGCCGTGCGGCGACGGCGGCCTCGGGGTCCGCGGGCTCGGGGTCGGCGGCGACGGTGGGCGGGACCCCGGGCACGTCGACGGCCGCGGGCCCGTCAGCGGTGACGCCCGGTACACCGGGCAGGCCGGCGCCCAAGTCGCCAGGCACACCGGGCAGCCCGACGCCCAGGTCGGCAGGCATGCCGGGCAGCCCGGCCCCCGGGCCGACCGGCAGACTGCCATGGGAAAAGCTCAGCTCAGGCGCGAGAGCGGAACGTTTCGGCGCGTCGGGTCCGGCCGCGTTCGCCGTCCCGGCGGGCAGCAGCAGGCCGCCCAGCGCCACCGCCCCGGCGAGGACGTAACGGATAAACGTACTTTTTTCGCTCATTGAGCGAGTGAACGATGACCATCCCGCCCCACCGCGCAGACACGCCGCGTCATCCGCCCGTCCACCCGACCGCCGGAGGGCTCAGCTCGGTCCCGCGCACAGACCTTTCGACGCGGCCAAAAGTTTTCCACAGGCTGTGGACGAAAGTTGCGCGCCGGATTCCTGTACGGCCGCCGCCCCTGCCCCTACCGCCCAGCGGGCGGCCGCCACCAGCTCGTCTCCCTCGGCCAGCCGCCAGGCCAGCGCGCCGGTGAACGCGTCGCCCGCGCCCGTGGTGTCGACGACCTCCACCGGAACCGCCGGGAGCCAGGCCGTACGGCCCCCGGAGCGGACCACGACCGCGCCCTCGGCCCCCAGCGTCACGACCGCCGACCGCACGCCCAGCCGCAGCAGGTCCTCCGGCGACCCCGGTCCGGCCCCCGGCGGTGGCGACCCGGTGGCTCCGGCCAGCAGCACCCGCATCTCGTGCTGATTGACCACCAGCGGGTCGGCGCGCGCGAGGATCTCCGCGGCGTGCGGACCGACCAGCGCCTCGGGCGGCGACGGGTTCAGTACGAGGCGGGGCGCGGCCAGGGCGGCGGCCCGCACCGCCGCGAGCGGCACCTCGCACTGCACCGACACCACCCGCACCTCCGGGGTGACGGCGGCCTCGACCTCCCGCGCGGTCAGTCCCGCGTTGGCGCCGGGCACGACGACGATGGCGTTCTCCCCGTCGGCCGCGACCGTGATCAGCGCGACCCCGGTGGGCGCGTCCGCCACCGCGGTGAGCGGCGCCGTGTCCACCCCCGCCGCCCGCAGCGCACCGGTCAGTTGCTCACCGTGGACATCCCGGCCGACCCGACCGCAGAAGGCGACCCCCGCCCCGAGCCGTCCGGCGGCAACGGCCTGGTTGGCGCCCTTGCCGCCCGGGTGGACGGCCAGGCCGGAGGTGCCGAGCACGGTCTCCCCGGGCGACGGATGCCGCCCCACCCGTACGACCAGATCCGCGTTGGCCGAACCGACCACCAGCAGTGTCTTCCCACTCCCCGCACCCGCCACGGGCGCCATCCTCCCCCGGAACCGCGGCGCGCGGCGGCACTTCGCACTCCGCCGCGCGTCCACGTCACCGAAAGCCGCCGCACGCCGCCGGACGTCCGGCGCTTCCGGCACTTCCGTGCCTGTCCGGGAAAGCCGCCGGACCCCCCACGGCCCGCCGACTCCCCGGCCCCCACCCCCCAACTCCCGGGCCCTACGGCCCCCCGGCCCGGCGATCCCCCCTTTACCCCCGCCGCGCGCTCACCACAGCCTGGTGAAGTTGACGGCCACCGTGTCCTGGTGGACGGCGGTGAAGGCGGAACCGGCCACGCTCGCCGTGTTGTCCTGGTTCGAGGCCCCGGTGCCGGTGGCCGCCTGTTGAGTCGTCGTCACATTGCCGGTGTTGCCCAGTGAGTTGCCCCCGGAATTGCTCACCACCGTCGCGTTCGAGTCACCGCCCGCGAAAGCGCCGTCGTCGGCCATCGCCGTGCCGGCGAACAGCACCGCCGCTACGGGCAGTGCCGCGACGGCGGCCAGGACACGGACGGTACGGATGCTTGCCATGGTGTTCCCTCCCAGGAAACTGAACTCTTCGTGTGCGGTGAGCGGTTGGCCGACCGCTTGCCGCTTTGTCCGGCGTCGCCGAGAAGAGAACTGCCCACGGCACTCGCGGGGAATGCCCGCACATGATCCTTTTCGCTCGCAGGTGTGACGTTCTGCGGATAAACCTCCCGCAGCGCCCGTCAGCGCGCCATTTCCTCCTGGTACAGCGACCGCAGTCGGCTGCGGGCCCGGGTGAAGGCGCTCTCCGCGGACTTGTGGGTGATGTTCAGCGCCTGCGCCGCCTGGGCGGTGGACATGCCCCCGGCCCGGGCGAGCATCACCTGCCGCTCGCGCGCCCCGAGCGCCGCCGTCTGGGTCAACAGCCAGGCCCCGGCGGACCGTTCGCACAGCCGGCTCTCCGCGTCGGGCCCGGTGTCCGTCCCGTGCACGGTCCGCACCCGGGCGGCCAGCCGCTGGTCGCGGCTGGTGCGGCGCTGCTGGTCCACGCAGAGCCGCAGCGTGATGGTGGTGAGCAGCGCGCCGACCCGCGACTCGTCGAGCGGATCGAAGGTCGCCGCGCGTATCAACGCCTCCTGGACGCAGTCCTCCACGTCCGCGGACCGGCCGAGCCTGCTGGTCACCAGCCGCAGCAGCCGCTCCCGTTCCGCCATCACCAGCGACCACCGGTGCTGGTCGCGCCTGCCGTCGTGCTGGTCACGACCGCCGTCGAAATGCTGTATTTCCCTAAAACCCATAACAACTCCCCCGCCGCCGAGTCGATCCCTCTCGTGGGACAGAGCTTTGACCGCGGCGGTGAGGCAAAGCTTGACGGGATCATTCGGCGTCCGGGCCCGGGTCGATCCGGAATCCAGCGGGAATCAAGAAATATTCCACCGCCCTCTTGGCCGGATATCGCTGGTCGGAAGGGCTGTGACGCCGTCCACCTCGGCGGGTTGGCAGGCGCGTGCGCGCAGACTGGCATCTATTGTGTGGAGGTGGCTCGGCTCTCGTCGTCACGGAGGGGAGAAGAGGAACGTGGCATCCGTTCGGCTGCTGGGGTCGCTGGAATACCGGACCGCGGAGGGGGAAGCAGTAGAACTCGGTCAGGCCAGACAGCGCGGTATCTTCGCGATGCTGGCGGTGAGTGCCAACGACGTGGTCATGACCAGCGAGTTGATCGACTGGACCTGGGGGAGCGAGCCGCCGCGATCGGCGCGCAACATGGTCCACTCCTACATCTCACGGCTGCGCGGAGCGCTGGAGAGCCCGGACACCGGCCGGGACGAAGAGCGGGACGCCGGAGTGCGGCGCCGCCACGGCGGCTATGTGCTGCAGATCGATCCCCACGCGATCGACCTGCACCGATTTCGCCAGGTCGTCGCCGCCGCGCGGGCCAGCAGCGCCGACACCCGCGCCTCCGTACTGCTCTTCCGGGAGGCGCTGGGCATCTGGCGCGGCCGGGCGCTGGGCGGGGTGACCGGGCCGTGGGCGGCGAAGATACGCAGGCTGCTCGCACTCGAGCGGCTCTCCGTCCTCGTGGAGTGCCACGACGGCGAGCTGCGGCTCGGCGGCCACCTCGGCCTCCTCGACGAGCTGCACGCCCTCGCCGACGAGCACCCCGACAACGAAATCGTCATCAGGAACCTGATGACCGCGCTCTACCGCTCGGGCCGGCAGGCCGAGGCCCTGGGCGCGTACGCCGATCTGCGCCGCCGGCTGGTCGACCACCTGGGCGTCGACCCGGCGGGTCAGACCCAGGAGCTGCACACCCGGATCCTGCGCGCCGACCCGGAGCTGACCCTCCAGCCGCCGCGGACCACCCGCGGTCTGCCGCCGACCGCGCACATCCCGCAGCAACTGCCCCGCGGCACCCGGTTCATCGGCCGTGAACAGGAGTTGGCGGTGCTCGACGGCTTCGTCGCGGCGGCCGACGCGGGGCCTCCGGTGCGGGTCATAGAGGGTCCGCCCGGCACAGGGAAGACCGCGCTGGCGATCCACTGGGCGCACCGGGTGGCACACCGCTTCCCCGACGGCCAGATCTTCGTCGACCTGCACGGCAGCGAGGGCTGCCAGGACGGCCAGCCGCAGGACACGGTGCTGCGGTTCGTGCTGTGGAGCCTCGGTGTGCCGGTCCCGGCGGGCGGAACGGCCGAGACCGTCGAGCTCTACCGCACGGCGGTCAAGGACCGGCGGTTGCTGATCGTGCTGGACGACCTGGCCTGTCACGAGCAGATCACCGCGCTGCTGCCGGGCGCCTCGGCCGGGACCGTGGTCGCGACCACCCGCGACCCGTCGTGTCTGGCGCGGCTGGAGACGACGCAGCCGATCCGCTATGTGCGGCTGCGGGAGCTGAGCGACCGGCAGGCCGAGCGGATGCTGGCCGGGATTCTGGGCGAGACCCGGGTGGAGGCCGAGCCGGTCGCGGTCGCCCGGATCATCGAACTGTGCGGGCGCACCCCCCGGGCGCTGAGCGCGGCCGCCGAGCACGCGCTGGGCCGGCCCCGGCTGACCCTCACCGACCTCGCCATGACCATGGGTTCGGGCGGCTGATCACCCGGGCATCCTCCCCGTACCGCCCGACCGGCCGTGGTCCGGCTGACCTGGTCCTCGTCCCCGTACGACTCACCCGGACTCAAGCGGACCCGCCCGGCCGTCAGCCGAGTACCGCCGCACCGCTCACCGGGCGCGCCGCCGCGGCCAGCGCGTCGAACAGGGCGCGCAGTTCCGTCACGCTCGCGTCGAGGGCCGCCTGCTGGTCCTCGGCGCGCGCGGCGGCCATCGCGGCCTCGCACAGCGCGCCGTACAGCAGGTGGCTGAGCGCGGGCACCGAGTGCGGGGCGATGTCGCCGCGGGCCGCGGCGCGCCGGATACCCTCCTGCATCATCAGCAGGCAGTCCGAGCTGATCTCCCGCATGGTGTCCATGCCCAGCGCGCCCGGGGCGTCCAGCAGATTGATCCGCTGGACGTCCGAGGCGAGCACTTCGGCGAGGAAGGCCCGCGCCCCGGCGAAGACGGCCTCCCAGGAGTCCGCCTCCGCGTCACGGTAGGCACGGGCCACGATCCTGGACAGCCTCGCCTGCTCCCGCTCGTACACGGCGCGGAAGAGGTGCTGCTTGCTGCTGAAGTGGTGGTAGAGCGCGCCCTTGGTCACGTGGGCGGCGTCGCACACGGCGTCCAGGGACGTCGCGTGGTAACCGCGATCCGCGAAAAGGTCACGGGCCGCCTGCAACAGAGCCTCGATGGTGCCGTCGGACCGCTCACGCTGCGTCGGACGTGTTCTCGTTCGAGTCGTCTGCATCGCCAACACTTCCCCGGTCGGGCCAGGAATCCAGGCTACACGCACTTCCATTCCAATGGTACGTATCACACATGGGTTCACCCTCCGACGGGCGCGCCCACCCTCCGGGTGAAGGCCAGCACCCGGCTCCAGGCGTCGGCGGACGCGTCCGCGTACTCCGACCGCTTGGCGTCGAAGAAGCTGTGCGGGGTGCCGGGGTAGGTGATCACCTCGTGGTCCACCCCGGCCGCCGCCAGCGCCTCGTCGAACTCCTTGACGTGCCGCGCCGGGATGCCCGGGTCGTCGCCGGCCATCAGCGCGAGCACCGGGGCCGTCAGGTCCGCGGCCCGGCCGGTGGGACCGGGCGAGCCGTCGGGGGCGGCCGCGGGCCAGCAGTAGAAGCCGATGACCCCGGCCAGGTCGAAGCCGCCGGCCGCCGCCATCACCGCGATCCGCCCGCCGATGCAGAAGCCGACGGTGAGCACGGCCTCGGCGGCGCCGCCCTCCGGGGTGCGCAGATGGGCGACGGAGGCCGCGAGGTCGGCGTAGAGGCTGCGCGGCGCCAGGTCGGCCATGTGCTGGGCGTACGGGAAGTCCTTGTCCCGCTTGCCGACTCCGGCGGTACGGCCGTAGTAGTCGAAGACGAGCGCCCGGACGCCGTTCTCCGCGAATCTCTTCGCCAGCTCCGTGTAGAACCCGTACAGACCGCGCACATCGGGCAGGATCACGATCGCCGTGTCCGCGCCGCCCTCCGGGGCGGCCGTGAACGCGGCGAACGTATTGCCGTCCGCGGCGGTCAATTCGAGGTACCGGGACTCGATCGCGGCATCCGCGACCACCGGTACCGGCGGAACCGCGTCTTCGTCAAAGCACATGGACTGGTCGTCCTCCGTTTTCCTTTTGTTCGCCTGCCGCGGTGCCGCGGGACTCCGGCGCCCGGAGCACCGGAATCCCCAACTCCGGTACTCCGGTTTCCGCCGCCGATTAGCGCGGCACCATTGCCCCGGGTAAACCCTCCCGAGCCGCCCCGAACCGTCCCGGGACATCCCCGGCCGAATATCCGGGACCGATTACTCCGCCCCGATGTCCTCAAGGCTAAAGGCGATACGGAACGGGGGCACACTGGTTCCCTCGATCCGGTAGCGGTTCCACAGATCCGGTTCGGTGATCCGGCCCCGGGCGCCGCCCTCCTCGGTCTCCAGTACGACGTCCGCGGAACGGTCGCCGACCAGCCGGCTCAGCCCCTCGTGGGGGTCGAGCCGGCCGTACCACCGGTAGAGCCCGTCGAGCGGCTGGAACTGGCCGCAGAGGCGCGCCCGGAGCGTGAAGCGCTCCTCCCCCACGACCAGGACCGCCGGGCCTTCGTAGCCGTCGTCCTCCACAGCGGTCCCCTCAGCCCTCGTTGTCCCTGAGCCAGCCCGCGTCGCGCCAGATCTTCTCCGTCTTGCCGCCGATCAGCCCGATCGACTTGTAGTACGGCGCGATCCGCTCGGCCCCGTAACCGCCGTTGACGACACCGATCGGGTTGTTGCGGCCCGCCTCGATGCACGCCTTGGGGTCGAGACCGGCCCGCTCGTACATCAGCGGGTTGTAGCGGTCGTGACGGACCGTCTTGACCACGTTGGCCAGGAACTTGCGGAGCAGTTCCAGCCGCCGCTTGGACAGCGTGGGGACGAAGCGCTCCAGCTCGGTGCGCGCGAAGCTGATGTGCCGGGCCTCCTCCACCACATGGATACGGGCCACGGTCCGCACCACCGGCTGGACCGTCTCGTCGGCGGCCTGCTCGCGCTGGAAGCGGTCGAAGAACTCCTCGGTGAGCAGCAGCATCGCCCACAGCGCGGAGACCGGCGCGAAGGTCTTGAGCAGCAGCCCGTTGCGCTGTGTCCTGGCCTGCACCGGGTAGAAGTCGACGCCGATCTTCTCGGCCAGCCGGGCGAACATGATCATGTGCCGGACCTCGTCCGCCACCTCGGTCAGCGCGAACTGCACCTGGGGGCTGGTGATGTCGCGCTTGTAGGCGTAGCGCGACACCAGGTGCATCAGGATGTGCTCGGTCCACACCCCGGCGGTCAGCGAGGACCCCAGTTCCTCACGGCTGAGGATCAGCTTCTGCTCCATGCTGAGCGAGTCGTACAGATCGGTGCCGAAGATCGAGATGCGCTTCTCCGGGAGGAACCACTTGCCCTCCTCCAGCGGTTCGTCCCAGTTGACGTCGATGCGCGGGTCGTACGAGTGCTTGGCCGAGGCGATCAGCAGCTGGGAGGCCTTCTTGGTCTGCCGTTCCAGCGGGTCGGCGCTGCGCCGGGAGGTTGCGGTGGTCATCGGAACTCCTAACCCTGCGGTGTGACGAGGCTGACGAGGCTGTGGACATCGACGGTGACTGCGTCGCGGACCGGGTTACCGGCAAGGATCTCGACGACGTACCGGGCGGCGACGACCCCGAACAGATGGGAGGCGTACACCAGTTGGGGCACGCTGTACTCCGGCTCGTCCCGGTGCGCGGTGACGTCCGCGATCAGGTCGGCCGGCACGATCTCGCGCGGGATCACCCGCAGGAGCAACGCCCACAGCGTTTCGTCGGCGAGGTTCTGCTCGGTGACCTCTCCGGCCAGCGGTTCGAGCGGGACCCGGTAGTCGTAGTAACGGACGTGCTGCGTACCGGACATGTCGTAGCCGGAGACGACGGGCACGCCGAGCCTGGCGGCCTCGGTGTGCAGGGTGAACTTGGCCTGCCAGCCCTTGACCGTGGTGACGTCGACCCCGTCCACGACCACGTCGACACCGTCGAGCAGCAGCGCGGCGTTGTCGACCTGGATCCCGGCGGTGTCCACCGAGACCTCGGCGAAGGGATGGATGGCCAGCACCCGTTCGGCGCCGACCTCGGCCTTGTTGCGGCCGATGTCGTGCCGGGTGGCGCTCTGCCGGTTGAGGTTGTTCAGTTCGTACTCGCCCGGTTCGGTCAGCGTGAAGCGGCCCACACCGAGGCGGGCCAGCGGTTCGATCGCCGCCCCGCCGGTCGAGCCGCAGCCGGCCACCAGCACCCGGGCGGCGCGCAGCCGCTGCTGGACCCCGTCCGGGATCAGCCCCCGGTTGCGCTCCGTCAGATCCCGGTAGTAAGCGTCCGCGTCCTGCGGGGTGTTCATACCCGTACCCTCCTCACTTCGCCCTCGACCCGTCCGACGAGCTGTTTGAAGCCCGCCAGCGGGTCCGTTGCGGACAGCGCCGACTGCATCCACCCGACGAGTTCGGCCAGTTCGTCGCCGCGCGGCGCGCGGGCCACGAACGGCTTCACCACCGGTCGTGTCACGTAGCAGGGGAACAGCACGTTGTCCTCCGGCAGCGAGGGACTGGTGCCCTCGATGACCGTGATGTCCTTGAGGCTGCGGGTCAGCCTGCGAATGGCCAGGCCCTCCTCGCCGTCGCCGACCAGGTACTTGGCGGCGGGGTCGAGCTGCTGGAGCGTGGAGTAGAAGCAGAGCATCATCTCCAGCGTGATCCGCAGCCGCTGGGTCACCGTCCCGTCCAGCTCGGAGGCGCGCTGCACCAGCCGCTTGATCTCCCAGACCTCGCTGCTGAGCACCGGCTCGTCCGGCGGCACATGGTCGAAGAACTTCACCCCGTGCGCCACCTCGGCCGGGAACGGCGCCCGGTCCGGGTCGGTCACCGGCCGCGGTGTGCGGTCGGCGGTGCCGATGTACGACACATAGCGCAGGATCGCCCCGGTGCTCTCCTGGAGGGCGATGACGTGGATCTCCTCGCCGTGCGGGCCGGCCGGCTCGGCGAACAGGGCGCGGGTGTGCGTGACCCGGTCGCTGGCGAAGTTCAGCCGCAGATACTGCGCCAGCCGGAAGCCGTAGATCATCAGCCGGTAGCGCTCGGGCAGCCGGGACTGCCGTACGGCGAGCACGGTCAGGCCGTCCGGCCGCCGGGCGAGGTAGAGCGGCTCGGCCTGCGCGACCAGGCCGCGCAGGCTGAGCCGGTCGTGGAGGGCCAGCACGTCCGCGATGTAGCGGTCGCGCCGGCCCGCCACCCGCGGGTCCTCCGCCGCCCGCGGTGCCGTCGCCCCCGTGACGACGGTCCCGTCGGCGGCGGGGCCCGCGAGCCCTTGGGTCCGCGTGGTCACAGCCGCCGCCCGTACAGCGCCCCGGTTATCGCCAGGGCGAGCACCTCGGGGGTGCCCTCGTAGATCCGGGCGCCGAAGGACTCGCGGACCAGCTTCTCCACGCCGTACTCGCGGCAGTAGCCGCGGGCGCCGAGGATCGACATGGCCTCCTCGGCGACCTCGATGGCGGCGCGGTCGGCGAACATCTTGGCCACGGCGGGGCCGTAGACCGGCGCCGGGAGCATGTTGTCGGCCTGGTAGGCGCCCTGGAGGTACAGCAGCCGGGACGCCTCGACCTTGGCCGCCATCTCGGCGAGCTTGCGGGCGGTGAACTGGTGCTCGTACAGCGGCTTTCCGGCCTGGACGCGCTCGCCGGCGAACTCCTTGGCGTACTCGAAGGCGCCGCGGGCGACACCCGTCGACAGGGCGGCGACGATGGCCCGCGCCTGGTTGGACTGGATCGACATGTAGTTCCAGCCGCCGCCCTCGCCGAAGACGACGTTCTCCTCCGGCACCCGGACGTCCTCGAAGGTCAGCGTGGTGCCGAGGCAGGCCCGGTAGCCCATCTTGTCGGCGACCGCGCCGCGGGTGACGCCCTCGCTGTCGAGCGGCACGATGAAGACCGTCAGGCCGGTCGCGCCCGGGTGGCCCTCGATGTTGGCGAAGACCGAGGCCCACTGGGCGACCTTGCCGTTGGTGATGAAGCGCTTGATGCCGTTGAGCACGTATCCGTCGCCGTCCCGGCGCGCGGTCATCACGTCGGCGGCGAGTTCGGCGTTCTCCGGGATGAGCAGGTCGCAGCCGGAGACCTCCTCGGTGATGGCGTTGCACGCCAGCACCGGCTCGTCGCCGAGGAACTGCGGCAGGAAGCGGGACTGGAGCTGCTGGTCGCCGGAGAACAGCACCGAGGACTGGCCGAGCAGCGAGGCGCCGAAGATCAGCGCGGTGCTCGGGCAGACCGAGGCCAGCTCCTCGACGGCGACGGCCACACCGAGTACGCCCATGCCGCGGCCGCCGAGCTCCTTGGGGACGGTCAGCCGCAGCAGGCCGATCTCATGGCCCGCGCGCACCATCTCCCAGTCGAACTCGTCCGCCGGCGCGAGGTCGTTGGCGAGCACCCGCGGCTTGACCACGGTCTGGGCGAACTCACGTACTTCGTCCCGCAGTTCCTCGACGTCGGGCGGCAGGTCGAACATCGAGGGCATCGCGGCGCCGCGCAGGGCCCGCAGATCGGAAAGCGTCGGTGCGTTGGGGGTGATCGAAGCGGTGACGGTCACGGTCGGGCACTCTTTCTGCTCGGTTCTGCTGGGGTTCTGCCGGGGTTTCGCTCGGGAAGCCCGGAGAGGGCGCGGGCGGTGCGCCGGACCGGCTCAGGCGGCCTGCGGGCCCTGGGAGATCTGCTTGTAGTACTCGCGGCCCAGGACGGGGAGCACGTCGGCCAGCTGCCGTACCGCGGCCACCTGGCCCTTGACGACCAGCCGGTGGTCGACGATCGCCCGGGTGACCGGCAGCCGGCCGAGCAGGATCTCGTGGAGCGCGTCGGTCTCGCCCTCCAGCCGGAGCACGGAGGGCCGGGGCGCGCCGTCCTCGACCCCGTCGGCGTCGAGGCGGAGCGCGAGTTCGGGGTCCACGAGGACGAACTGCAGGGAGAACTCCCGCTCCTTGAGGACGGCGGCGAACTCCGCGTCGTTCAGCGCCGCTTCGGACGCGTCCCTGAGGATTCGGCGGGCCTGCTCTGCGGTGGCGTGGACAGTCACAGTGACGGAACCTCTCGTTGTGGGTGTCAGCGGTGGGCCAGGGCGCCGGGCGCGGCGGCGCCGGCGTGGCCGGCCGCGTCCGGGGAGGCGTCGGTGAGGATCAGTTCGGCGGCCCGCTCGGCGAGCATGACCGTGGGGGCGTGGGTGTGCCCGCGGGGGATCGAGGGCATCGCGGAGGCATCGACGACTCGCAGTCCCTCAACCCCCCGCAGTCGCAGGCGCGGATCGAGCACGGCGTCCTCGTCGGACCCCATGCGGCAGGTGCCCACGGGGTGGAAGAGCGTCTCGGCGTATCCGCGGGTCACGGCGGTCACACTCTCGTCCGACCAGTCGAAGGCGCCCGGCGTCAGGGGCTCGCCGAGGCGGTCGGCCAGCGCGGGCCTGGACAGCACCCGCTGGGCCCGCCGTACGCCGCTCGCCAGCACCCGCAGGTCGTCGCCCGCAGGGTCGGACAGATAGCGCGGGTCGATCAGCGGATAGCCGGCCGGGTCGGCGGGGTCGAGCCGGACGCTGCCGTGGCTGCGCGGCCGCAGCAGCACCACGCCGAGCGTGACGCCGTGCCGGCGCGGCGCGTCCCCCTGGTCGAGGAAGGGCAGCACCATCCAGACGAACTCCAGGTCGGGCGCGGTCAGCGC
Organism: Streptomyces sp. NBC_00223; assembly: GCF_036199905.1. NCBI lineage: Bacteria > Bacillati > Actinomycetota > Actinomycetes > Kitasatosporales > Streptomycetaceae > Streptomyces > Streptomyces sp. NBC_00223. The sequence continues at coordinate 3,941,436 of NZ_CP108109.1, forward strand.
GTCGTCGCTGCGCAGGAAGGCGACCGCCTCGGCGATGTTCGAGGTGAGCCGGCCGCGGCGGCCGCGCAGGAACTCGGCGATCTCGCTGGCCGGGTCCTCGACGCCAGGCGACACCGCGCCGTGGGCGGCGAACGCCAGCGGTACGTAGAGGTGATCGGTGAGGTTGCGGCCGACCTGGGGGAGGTCGGCGTGGACCCGGATGTCGTGCTGGGTCAGCTCCTCGGCGGCGCCCACCCCGGAGAGCATCAGCAGATGCGGGCTGCCGATGGCCCCGGCGGCGAGCACGACCTCGCCGTCGACGTGGATGCGCGCGGGCCCCTCGGCGGTGGAGTACGCGACGCCGACCGCCCGGCCGTTCTCGATCAGCACCCGCTCGACATGGGCGCCGGTGACGACGGTGAGGTTGTCGCGCGCGGTGGCCGGGCGCAGATACGCGTCGGCCGCGCTCCAGCGCCGCCCGCCGCGCTGGGTGGTGTGCACCGGGCCCGCGCCCTCGGGGGTCAGGGCGGTGACACCCTCCAGCGGGCCGAGACCGGCTTCCGCGCAGGCGGCGAGGAATTCGGTGGTGGCCTCGCTGGGGTCGCGCAGGTCCTCGATCCGGATCGGGCCGCCGGTGCCGTAACCGGGCGCCGCGGCGCCGTCCGTACCGCTGTCCGTACCGCCGCTCCTGCCGTCGGCGCCCTCCAGCGCGCGGTCCTCGGCCTTCGCGAAGTACGGCAGCACCTCGTCGGCCGACCAGCCCTCGCAGCCCCGCGCCGCCCAGCCGTCGTAGTCGGCGCGGTGGCCGCGGGTCCAGATCTGGGCGTTCAGCGACGAGGAGCCGCCGAGGGTCTTGCCGCGCGGCCAGTTCAGCCGACGGCCGCCGAGCCCGGGCTGCGGCTGGGTGCGGTAGCCCCAGTCGACCGCGGAGCCGAACAGCGTGGGGAAGGCGGCCGGGATGGCGATCTCCGGGCGGCGGTCGGGGCCGCCGGCCTCGATCAGCACCACCTGGCCGTCGCACCCCGCGCTCAGCCGCTCGGCCAGCACACAGCCGGCCGAGCCCGCGCCGACGACGACGTACCGCGCGGTGGCGGGCACCTGGTTCGGGGTCATCAGGCACCCGCCTCCTGTTCGGACTCGGCGACCCGGCGGGCCAGCGCCTTGACGATCTCGGAGGCCAGCGCCGCGTGGCCCTCCATCGCGAAGTGGATGCCGTCGGCGCTCATCAGCGCCGGGCGCAGCCGTACCGGGTGGTCCCACATCTCGACCACGATCGCCTGGTGGCGGCGGGCGACCGCGCGGATGCGGTCGTTCAGCTCCGCCACCCGGACACCGAAAGCGGCGAGTTCGGGGACCGTGTCGAAGACATTGGTGACGGTGAAGACGAAGATGTCGGCGCCCTGGGCGCGGATCGCCGAGTAGACGGCGTCGAGGTCGGCCTCGACGCCGTCCAGATCGGGTTCCGCGTCGAAGAGGTCATTGCCGCCGACGGCGACATTGACCAGGTCGGGCTTGAAGGCCAGCACCTGCTCCAGCTGTTCGGCCCTGGCCTGGCCGGTACGCTTTCCCTCGACTCCGGTGTTGAGGTAGGCGAACTCCGGCCGGCCCTCGCCCAGCGCGGCGGCGATCCGCTCGGGCCACGGCCTGTCGGCGTAGCCCCGGCTGGGCCCGCCGAGGCCCCTGGCGAAGCTGTCGCCCATCACGGCGAGCCGCCGCCAGGAGGCGGGACGCAGCAGGCGTACGGCCTCCCCGTGCGGCAGACACAGCGGGTCGGCCGCCTCGCGACTCAGGTCCTCGGTCATGGTGTGCTGTCCTCTTTCTCTGCTGGAGCGCCGGCCTTCGGGCGGGTCAGGCTCAGGCCGCGTCGGTCGCGGCGGTCGCCCGTTCCTCGACGAAGTCCTCGATGTCCTTGACGGTGGCGATGTCGGGCGTGCCGCCGGTGGACAGGGTGGTGAGGGCGAAGTCCTGCTCGATCCGCAGCGAGAGCTCGATGACGGCCAGCGAGTCGTAGCCGAGCTCCTCGATCAGGCGGTCGTCGGAGTGGGCCTCGCGGGCGCCGAGCGGGCTCATCTCGCCGACGATCTCCCGCACTTTGGCGCGAAGGGCGGTGCTGTCCATGGGTGCTCGCTTTCTGGTGCCGGGGTGACGGTTCGGGGCGGTACCGGGGGTACGGGTACGGGGTTGCGCGGGTACGGGAGCCCCGGAAGCGGGGGCTGCCCGGATGTGGGCCGAGGCTCAGCCGGTGAGCAGCGCGGCCGCGCGGATCGGGTGCGGGGCGCTCCAGCGCTCCTCGTACGCGTCCAGGGCCTTGTCGACGGCGGTGTCCCAGGCGGTGCCCGCCTCCTCGGTGAGGTGCGGGAGCGAGACCAGCCGCAGCTGCTTGAGCAGCCGCTCGCGGGCGATCTCGACGGCTCCGCGCAGTTGGGCGGCGCGGCTGAGCAGGGCGGCCTGGATCGCCGGGACCGGGTTGTGCCGGGAGGGGCCGATCAGCACCCAGGCGGCGGCGCCGATCGACTCGAAGTGGGCGTCCTCGACGACCTGCGCGAAGCCGTTGGCCACGCCGTCCTGCGCCGCGCGCAGCCCGAAGGAGACATGACGGGACTCGTCCCGGGTGACGTTGGTCAGCCCCTCCTCCAGGGCCGGCAGCTTGAGCCGCTTGGCCAGGAAGCGGGTGGTGCGCAGCGCGGTGGCGGCCAGCACACCCTCGGTGATCAGGTGGTAGTAGACCAGCGCCCGGTACCAGGAGTCGCGGTCCTCGGCGTTCTCGCGCACCGCCCCGGTGACCCGGGTGAGTTCGGGCGCGAAGACGTCCGCGTAGTCCGCGGAGCCCTCCAGGTCGGTGCCCTCGGCCTCCTTGAGCGCGATGCCGCAGCCGTCCTCCAGATAGGTCTGGAAGAAGCGCACGTGCCGCGCCTCGTCGGCGAGCTGCGTGCACAGGAAGATGCGGTCGTCCTCGGTGGGCGGGGCGTCGATGAGCGAGCCCAGGGTGTGGGTCACCGCGACCTCGCCGACCTCCAGTTCGGCGAGCGCGCCGAGCATCTGGCCCTTGGAGAAGGGGGTGAGCGCGTTCCAGATCGGCGCGTCCCTGGCCGGGTTCACATCGGCCACCGCCCACTGCTGGCGTTCCCAGCGGCGGTAGAGGTCGGCCGATCCGGCCAGGCGGCCTCGCTGTTCTGCGGTGGTCTCGGGAGCGGTCTCGGTCACATCGAGAACGAGCCCCGCGGGAGTGGCGGTCATGTCGTCGCTGCCCCATCCAGTTGTGCGGTCGCGGTCGTCGTGGAGGTGCTGTCCGTACGGGTGGTGTCCGTACGGCTCGTGCCGGTGCCGGCGGTCGCCGGTCCTGCGGTGTCCTGGAACGTGTCGTGCAGTACGTCGCCCGGCAGCGTGCCGTCGCCGGCCTGCTGCCACATCAGCCGGCGGCGCGGCTTGCCGCTGGAGGTACGGGGGATGACGCCGCGCCGGGTGCGCAGCACGGTCACGGCGACCGAGTCGTCGAGCACCGTGCGGAGCATCGCGGTCGCGGCCGGCAGCCAGGAGTCGTCCTGCGTCTCCACCACGGCCACCGCCCTGCCCTGCCCGCGCCAGGAGCCGAGCGCGACCGCGCAGCGGCCGGCCGGCACCCCGGGCACCGCGGCGAGCGCGGCCTCCAGGTCCTCGGCGTGCACCTTGCGGCCGCGGACCTTGAGGCTGTCGCCGATCCGCCCGATGACGTACAGCTCCCCGTCGAGGACGAAGCCGGCGTCGCCGGTGTGCAGTCCGTCCGCGGTGAAGGGCGCGGAGGCGTTCGGGTCGGGCGACTGGTAGCCGAGGGCGACGGACGGGCCGGTGACCCGGATCTCGCCGAACGACCCCTCGGGCAGCGGCTTTCCGTCCTCGCCGACGATCTCCAGGCCGGTCTCGGGCACGGGCGCGCCGCAGGAGGTGATCCAGCGGGCCGGGTCCTCGGGGCGGTCGACGCCGAGTGTGCCGCTGCCGGTGACGGTCACCGGGGAGCCGGTGGCCATCGGCCCGGCGGGCCGCACGATCCGGGCGCCCTTGCCCGGGACCACGCCGGTCACCGCGAGGGTCGTCTCGGCCATCCCGTAGCAGGGTGTGAAGGCCGAGGGCCGGAAGCCGTACGGGTCCAGGCGCGCCGCGAAGTCCGCGGCCACCCGCGGGTCGACCCGCTCGGCGCCGCTCATCGCGACCCGCCAGGTGGAGAAGTCGGTGCCTTCCAGGGCCGGTTCACGGACCCGCGAAGCGGCGTACCCGTAGCCGAAGTTGGGGGCGGTGGTGATGGTCACGGCGTGCTTGCCGTGGCATTCGAGCCACCGGGTGGGGGAGCGGATGAAGTCCAGCGGCGTCATCAGCCACAGGTCGATCTGCGCGACGACCGAGCCGAGGAACGTACCGATCAGCCCCATGTCGTGGTAGAGCGGCAGCCACGACGAACAGGAGTCCTCGGCGGTCACGCCCAGCCAGCCGTGGATGGCCCGGACGTTGGCGGCCAGGTTGCCGGCCGTCACCCGTACGCCCTTGGGGGTCCCGCTGGAGCCCGAGGTGAACTGCAACAGGGCCAGCTCGGCGTCGTACCGGGCCTGCTGCTGCTCGTCGGGAAGCTCCTCGGGCAGCACCAACGGCTCCCCCAGGCCCGCCTTGGCGCAGGCGCCCGCGGCCAGCGGCCGCATCGCGGTGTCGGTGAGCACCGCGGCGGGGGCGGCGGCGGCCAGGACGGCCGCGGCGTGGTCGGTGTAGGCGTCGTGGTTGGTGAAGGTCACCGGGGACGCGATCGGGGACGGGGTCAGCCCCGCGTACATCGTTCCCAGGAAGGCGGGCACGAAGGTCTCGGGGTCTTCGATCTGCAGGGAGACGACCCCCCGCGTGACACCGGAGGCGCGCAGCAGCGCGGCGATACGGCGGGCGTTCCCGGCGATCTCCTGGTAACTGCGCAGCCGCCAGCCGTCCGGGCGGTAGTAGTGAATCCCGCGCTCGGGCACGGGGTCGTCCAGCCAGTCAAGGACGGTGTTCAACGGTTTCCCCTCAACAGATGGGCGCTCGCCTTGTGTTACGCCGCGGGCCGCGGCTACCCCTCACGCCGTTTGCGGAATTTCCGCCGCGGCCCCGGGATCAGCGGTTCACCAGGTCACCGGGAGCTCGTGCAGCCCGCCGAGCGCGGCGAACTGACGCCACCGCAACTCCTCCGGCGCGACCGCCAGCCTGAGGTCCGGCAGCCGGGTGAAGAGCGCGTCGAGGGCGATCTTCATCTCCAGCCGGGCCAGCGCGTGGCCGATGCAGAAGTGCGGCCCGTAGCCGAAGCCGACGTGCGCGGAGGCGTCCCGGGTGATGTCGAAGGTGTCGGGGTCGGCGAAGACGGAGGGGTCACGGTTGGCGGAGCTCATGGGCGCGATCACCGCGCTGCCCGCGGGCACGGTCGTCCCGCTCAGCTCCACGTCCTCCAGCGCGATCCGGGCGAAGGAGCCGTCGCCGGGGGTGTTGTAGCGGATCAGCTCGTCGACGGCGGCGTCGGTCAGCTGCGGCTTCTCGCGCCACAGCCGCAGCTGTTCGGGGTTGCGCAGCAGGGTGACGATGCTGGTGGCGATGACCGTGGTGGTGGTGTCGTGGCCGGCGATCAGCAGGAAGACGCCGAGCATCACCATCTCGGAGTGGGTGAGCCGGACCTGCGGGTCGCTCTCGTTGGCCAGCGCGCTGAGCAGGTCGGCGCCGGGCACTCGGCGCTTGCCCTCGATCAACCCGGCCAGATACTCCCGCAGTTCGCGGTCGGCGGTCATGATCTCCTGGGCGCTGTACTTGGTCAGCGCGGTGAACCGGTCGGACCAGCCCTGGAACTTGGCGCGGTCCTCGAAGGGCACGCCGATCAGCTCGCAGACGATCTGCAGCGGCAGCGGGGTGGCGAAGGCGCTCACCATGTCCACCGGCCGCTCCGACGCCTCGATCTCGTCGAGGAGTTGGGCGGTCACCGCCTCGATGTGCGGGCGCAGCGACTCGACCCGGCGCGGGCCGAACTCCTTGGCGATGAGTCTGCGCACCCGGGAGAGCCGGGGCGGGTCCATGCTCATGATGTTGTCGGGGTGCGGGTCGACCGGCTGGAGCCGGGGCGCCCCGGGCTCCAGGAAGGCCGCGCGGCTGAACCGCGGGTCGGCCAGCACGGTCTTCACGTCGTCGTAGCGGGTGGCGAGATACGCCCGCGCGCCGGTCGGCAGGTTGACGTGCGGGACCGGACACTTCGCGCGGAAGTCCTTGTACTCCTCCGGTGGCTGGGTGGCGTCGGTCCGGGGCAGCGGGTACGTGAACCGCGGGGCATCGTTCGACATCGGCCGTACTCCTTCGCGGGGGAGCGGAACGTCGGGTGCACACGTGGTTTACGTACGGTGGCGGCCGTGACCCTCACGCGCGCGGGCGCGCCCGCGAGGCGGTCTGGGAGGCCGGGCCGCCGGGCGAGGCGGTGATGCACGCGCGCGGGCGCGCGCGGGACGGTCGGCGGGGCTCCGCGTCGCGGGCAACGCGAAAGGTGGGGACGGCGGGCCCTTGGGCTCCGCCGCCCCCACCGGGACCGGCCACGTGGCACGGGGGAATCCGCGCGGCCGGTGTCTGTGGGAGACGGTGACGGTGACAGACGGTGACGGGGCGTCAGCCCCGGTCGGCCGCCGCGGTCTGCTCGGTACCGGCCGCGGGCGCGCCGCCGCCCGCCGCCGCGGCCTGCGCCGCGGCTGCCTGCGCGGCCATGTACGCCTGGATCTGGCGCTGCGTCTCGGCGATCGTGGCCATGGACTTCTTGTCGAAGAGCAGCATGGCGGGGAAGACCGCGACCAGTACGAGGATGCCGGACAGCAGGAAGGCGTCCAGGTAGGCCTGCGGCTCCAGCGGGTTGTGGGCGGCGATCACTGCGGCCATCGCGGCCACGCCGAGCGAGCCGCCGAACTGCCGGGCGGTGGTGTTCATACCGGTGCCGGAGGCGAACTTCAGCGGGTGCACGGAGATGGCCGCGGCCGTGGTGACGCTGGTGAGCGCCGCGCCGATGACCGCGCCGCCGATGGCGCCGTACGGCAGCCAGATCGCCAGGAACTGCCGCTCGGCGCCCAGGGTGAGATAGGCCCAGATGCTCAGGCCGAAGAAGATCAGCAGGCCGACCACGATGACCGGCCGCTGGTTCTGCGGCTTGACCTTGCGGCCGACGACGATCGCGGCGACGGCGGAGAGCACCGCGCCCGGGGTGACCGCGAGACCGGCCTTGAGGATCGAGTAGTGCCAGATCGTGGTGAGGTACAGCGGCCCCGACAGGAACCACACGAACAGGCCCGCCCCCAGGAAGAACGTGGTGAGGTTGGCGGCCGCGAACATCCTGCTGCTCCACAGCTGGGTCTCGATGGCCGGGGCCTCGTGCTTGGTGGAGCGCAGCAGTGCGTAGCCGACCAGCGCGATGCCGGCGGCGATCCAGATCCAGGTCTCGGCGGACTTCCAGCCCCAGTCGCCGCCCTTGGTCAGGCCGATGACGACGCCGGCGATGCCGAGGGTGACCGCCCCGGTGCCGACCAGGTCGGGCCGCTTGGGCTCGGTGGCCGGGCGGGCGGGCAGCTGCTTGATGCCGGCGTAGATCACCGCGAGGCCGATCGGCACGTTGACGATGAAGACCGAGCGCCAGTTGAACTCGCTGACCAGCAGACCGCCGAGCGAAGGTCCCGCGGCGGCGGCCATGGAACCGGCCGCACCCCAGATACCGATGGCCTCGGCCCGTTTCTCCGCGGGTGTCTCGGCGAGCACGAGTCCCAGCGCGGCCGGGATCATGCCCGCGGAGCCGATGCCCTGCACGGCCCTGGCCACGATCAGGAAGTCCACGTTCGGCGCGACGGCGCAGGCCAGGGACGCGGCGCTGAACACCACCAGCGAGCCGAGGAAGAGCTGCTTGCGGCCGAAGACGTCGGCGAAGCGTCCCGCGGGGGTCAGCAGAGCGGCGAACAGCACCCCGTAACTGGTGACCACCCAGGTCAGGTTGGTCAGCGACTCATGGGGGAAGTCCGTACGCAGGTCGGGGAATGCCACGTTGACGACAGTTGTGTCGAGGAAGGCCATGAACGTGGCCGCCGCTGTCAGCAGCAGCGTCATCCCGGCTCTCGACCTTTCGGCCGGTGGTGTGGCAATTGCTGAGGTCACTGTCGGTCCCTCCAACTAACATTCCTTGGGTATGTGAGTACATACCGTCAGTATGCGAATGTCAAGCGGAGCGAACATGCGGGATCACGGGCTGTGGTGCGTAACACCTGTGGAAGCAGCGCTGACGACGGGAGCCCACCAGTGCACAGCACCGAGACCGAGCGCACGTTCCAGCCCGCGGCCGACCGCCACCACCCGGTCCTCCTCGGCATAGGGGCCTACCGGCCCCGCCGGATCGTCACCAACGAGGAGATCTGCCGCACTCTGGAATCCAGCCCCGAGTGGATACTTCGCCGCAGCGGCATCAGCACCCGCTGCTTCGCCAGACCGGACGAGACCCTGGTGGAGATGGGCGCCACCGCCGCGGGCAAGGCACTCGCCGACGCGGGCACCGCGCCCACCGACGTGGACCAGATCCTGGTCGCCACGATGTCCGACCTCGACTCCTCCGACCGGCTCGCCCAGGAGATCGCCCGGCGGCTGGGCGTCTCGGTGCCCGGCTGGCAGGTCAGCGCCGCCTGCGCGGGCTTCACCGTGGGCCTGGCGCTCGCCGCCTCGGCGGTCTCCTCGGGCGCGGCCCGCAATGTGCTGGTCGTCGGCGTGGAGCGGATGTCGGACATCCTCGACCCCACGGACCGCGGCACCGCGTTCCTGTTCTCCGACGGCGCCGGCGCCGCCCTGGTCGGCCGGGCCGCCGAGCCGGGCATCGGTCCTGTGGTCTGGGGCACCGAGCCGTCGCTGCGCGAGACGATCACCGTACGGCCGGAGCCGGAGAACGACGGACGGCCGTATCTGCGGATGCAGGGGTCCGCGGTCTTCCGCTGGGCGGTGACGAACCTGCCGGACATCGTGCGCACCACGCTGGAGCGCTCCGGGGTGACCCCGGGCGACATCCAGGCGTTCGTGCCGCACCAGGCCAATCTGCGGATCATCGAGTCGGTCGCCCAGGCGGTCGGCTTCCCCGAGGAGGTCGAGGTGGCCCGCGACATCGTCGACCAGGGCAACGCCTCGGCCGCCTCCATTCCGCTCGCGCTGGACCGGTTGCGTACCTCCGGCGCCCTGGGCAGCGGCGATCTGGCCCTGCTGATCGGCTTCGGGGCCGGCCTGTCCTACGCGGCCACGGTGGTCCGTATGCCGTGACCGGTCCGTATGCCGCGACCGGTCCGTGTGCCGTGACCGTCCCCCGGTGCGCCCCGGGAGACGGCCGCACCGGCCACTACTCCTGCCCGCCGACGAGGGCGCGCAGCGTGTCGGCCTCCGGCACCCCCAGCCGCTCGGCGATCCGCAGCCCGCGCAGCGCGGGGCGGTCCGGGCGGCCGTGCCCCGGCACGGCCCGCACCGCGCGCCCCCAGGCCAGCAACGCCCGTACCTCGCCCAGCGGCTGGCCCACGGTCCGGTAGATCGCCGCCGCCCGCCGGTAGCCCGCCACCGCCTCCGCGCAGCGGCCCGAGGCCAGCGCGCTGTCCGCCTCCGACACCAGCGTCTGGGCGACCACCGGCCGCAGCGCGGTGCCGCCCAGCGCCGTACGGCTGCGGCTGCACGCCACCAGCGCCTCCTCGTAGAGCCCCAGCCGGACGTACGCCGCCGCGCTCTCGGACAGCGCGCGGCCCGAGCCCTGCCGGTAGCCGAACTGATCGGCGATCAGCAGCGCCTTGCCGAAGCTGCGCATGGCCAGGTCGGGGCGCTCGGCGGCGGCCTCCACCCCGCCGAGGTGGATCAGACAGTCGGTCTCTATCCGCGGGTCCGACAGATGCGGGATCGCCACGTGCGCCTCCCGGGCGGCGGTCACCGACCTGGCCTGCGCGCCCAGATCGCTGTAGATCGTGGCCCGGCAGGTCAGGGCGATGGCCAGGCCCTCGTGGAAGTCGGTCTCCTGGCTGAGCCGGATCGCCAGCTCGCACCAGCGCTCGGCCTCCGCGTACCGGCCCAGGTGGCGCAGGGTCAGCGCGACATAGCCGGGCAGCCGGATGCGGCCGAACCGCGAACCGGCCCGGTCCACCAGCTCAAGGGCCCGCAGATAGCCGCGCAGCGCGACCTCCAGCTCACCGGCGTCGTAGGAGTTCCGGGCGATCCGGCCCAGCGCGTTGGCCTGGCCCGCCCAGTCGCCCAGCTCCTCGTGGATACGCAGCGCCGAGTGCAGATAGCGGTCGGCCAGCGCGACCTCGCCCACCGACCAGTACGAGCGGCCGAGCGCCGTGAACGCCAGCGCCTCGCCCGCCCGCCAGCCCGCGCCGCGGGCCACCTGGATCGCCTCCCGCGCTCTGGCCCGCTCCCCGTCCTTCCTGCCCTCGCGGTACTCCGCGTCGGCGGCGTTGAGCAGCATGCCCGTGTAGGCCCGCCGGTCGTCGGACTTGGCCGCCGCCTGGAGGGCCGCGCGGACCGCCGCCGACCAGTCGTCGCCGCCCGGGTGCAGCCGGATGAAGCCGAGCATCGAATCGGCCAGCCGCCAGCTCGACGGCCCGAGACCCAGCTCGGCGGCGAGTTTGATGGCCGCGCAGATATTGGCCTTCTCCCGGTCCAGCCAGGCGATGTCCGCGCCGGACGGCCCGCCGTCGGGGTCCGCCGTGGCACCGTCGCTCTGAACTCCGTCCTGGTCCGGCGCGGCCGGGATGCCCGTGGCGGTCACCCCGCGGTGGCTGCCGACCATCTGGATCTGGTGGGCGCGGCTGGCCCGCTCCACACACTGCCGGTACCACTCCAACAGCCGCAGCAGCACCGCCTCGCGCACCTCCCACGGGTCCTCGGCGGCCGCGGTCTCCGCCGCGTACTGCTTGACCATGTCGTGCAGCCGGTAGCGCCGCGAGGCGTACTCCGTCAGCAGATTGGCCCGCACCAGCGCGCCGATCCGCTCCTCCGCCTCCGCGAACGAGCAGTCGGCCAGCGCCGCGACCGCCTCCGTACCGAAGTCCGCGCCCGGCACCAGGCCGGTCCAGCGGAACATCTCACGGTGCGACGCGCTCAGCCGCCGGTAGGACAGATTCAGCGCCTGGCTCATCGCCGTGTGCGCCTCGACGCCGTCCGCCCGCGTACCGGCCGTGCCCGACACATGGGACAGCAGCCGGGCCAGCGGCTCGTCGGGCCGGCCCGCGGCGTAGGCGGCGCTCAGCCGCAACGTGAGCGGCAACTGCCCGCAGACGCGCACGAATCCGGCCGCCGCGTCCGGCTCGCGGGCCACCCGGTCGGCGCCCACCAGCTTGGTGAGCAGCGCCAGCGCCGCCTCCTCGTCCAGCACGTCGAGCACGCCCTCGCCCGCGCAGTACCGGACGGTCAGCTCGGGCATCCGATTGCGGCAGGTGACGACCACCGCGCTGCCGTCAAGACTCGGCGGCAGCAGATCCCGTACCTGGTCCGGGCCCGCCGCGTCGTCCAGCACGATCAGCACCCGGCGTCCGGCGAGCAACGTGCGGTAGATGGCGGCGCGTTCGTCGAGCCCGTAGGGGATGTCGGCGGCGGGCAGGCCGAGCGCCAGCAGCACCCGGGCCAGGGTCTCGGCGGGCGAGAGCGGTTCGAGATGCGGGTGGTGGCCGCGCATCGCGACGAAGAACTGGCCGTCGGGGAAAGCCGCGCGGGCCCGGTGCGCCCACTGGAGGGCCAGGGTGGTCTTGCCCGAGCCCGCGATCCCGCTGATCACGAAGAGGTTCCGGCTCTGCGGGGCGGCCGACGCGGCGGGCTGCGCATGCGGCTCCACCAGCATGTCCAGCTCCCGCAGCTCCTGTTCCCGCCCGGCGAAGAACTCCGCGACCCGAGGCATCCGCAACTGCTCGCGCGGCGGCGCCGGAACCGGGGTCCGCGCGTGATGCGGATGCAGCAACCGCTCGCCCGCGTCCCGCAGTTCGGAGCCCGGGCGCGCGGACAGCTCCTGGGCCAGCCGCCGCCGGAAGGCGGTGTACTGGCGCAGCGCCTCCGCCTGGTTGCCGCTGTCCCGGTGCGCGGTCATCAGCCGCAGCGCCAGGTCCTCGTCGTACGGCCGCTCCTCGGTGAGCCGTTGCAGCTCGGGCAGGATCTCCCGGGACCGGCCGAGCCTCAGCTCGGCGTCGTAGAACCCCAGCAGCGCCGTACGGCGTTCGGCCTCCAGGGTGGCCCGCAGCGACTCGATCCGGGTGCCCCACAGATCGCTCAGCGCGGCCCCCGACCACTGATCGAGCGCCTGCCGCAGCACCCGGGAGCGCTGCTGGTCGTCGCCCACGACCGCCGTGCCTCGGGACGCCAACTCCCGGAAGCGGCACAGGTCCACCGTCTTCGGCGGCGCCTCCAGCACATAGCCGCCGTCCCGGGTCGACAGCTCGGGCGCGCCGTCCTCCTGCCGGGGCGCGGCGGCCAGCGCCTTGCGTAATCGGGTCGCGTACCCGGCCATCACATTGCGTGCCAGCCGGGGTGGCCGGTCGTCCCACAGCAGCTCGATCAGCCGCTCGAACGGCACCACACTGTTCACGTCGACCAGCAGCATCGCCAGCAGACCCCGTTGTCTCGCGTGGCCGATCTCCAGATCCCGCCCGTTCGCCAGTGCCCGTACCGGCCCCAGCACCCGCAAGTCGATCACAGTTCACTCCGCTCACCAGCAACGGCGGTCGCCGAACGACCCTTCTGTTTCAGACTGCGCAGCTGAATTCTTATGTACTGGCCGGTACGGCGGCAATGGCGTTCCGTTTGTCGTCGCTCACACCTTGCTCACAACACGCCTCCGACCTGGGCCGAAACCATCCGGAAAAGGACCGGAACCGGGGCCCCCGGCGGGTTTGGACGGTGGGCCGGGGTGGCAGGCTCCTGCCTGGCGCGGTTCATGTCAGCGGGTCGGCAGGACTTCGCGCCCCGATCCGCCGAGCTTCCGCAGAGGGGATGCACCGGGGGCGCGTCGTCGCGCCCCGGACCGGGCGCGCCTTGTCCGGTCGGTGGGCCGCGGGGTGGCGAGGCGCGGGGCTGCGGGGCTGCGGGGCGCGGGGGCGCCGGGCTGCGGGGCGCGGGGCCGTGGGGCTGCGGGGGGGGCGCCGGGCTGCGGGGTACGGGGGCGCGGGGCCGTGGGGCCGCCCTCCCGCTGTTCCGCTACAGCCAGTCCCTGGCCTGTGCCCGTGCCCCCGCCTGGAACCGGCTGCGCGCGTCGAGGCGGGTCATCAGCTCCGACATCATGCGGCGGGCGGTGCGCGGCGACACCCCCAAGCTGCGCGCCGCGACCTCGTCGGTCACTCCGTCGCCCAGCAGCCGCAGCAGCGCGCGCTCGGAGTCGCTCAGACTTCCGTCCTTCGTGACCTGCTGGTCGCCGAAGGGCCGCCCGACCAGCCAGAACTGCTCGAACAGCGCGGTCAGCGCCGTCAGCGCGCCCTTGCCGCTGAGCACCACCGCGCCCGCCGAGGTCACCGCCGGGTCGATCGGCAGCAGCGCGTACGTACGGTCGAAGATCAGCATCCGCAGCGGAAGCGCCGGCAGTGTACGGATCTCGCCGCCCCACTCCGCCGCCCACCGGGCATAGCGCTGGGTCGCCGGGTGGTCGCGCACGCTGTCGAGGTACATGCCGCGCAGCGTCACCCCGCGCAGAACCGCCTCCTCGTCCACCGACCGTGAGGCGGCCGGCGCCTCCTCGCGCCGCGCGCCCGTGCAGAAGGCCGCGATCTCCACCCGCGCGGCGGCGCCCAACTCCTCGATGCGGCTGCGTACTTCGTTGGCACCGGTGAGCCGTTCCAGCTCGGGGGAACGGCTGTCCGTCCGCAGGGCGCTGTACTCGGCCATCAGCCGCTGCGCCGCGGCCCGGCTGCGCGCCAACTCCTGCTGGAGGCTGAGCACATCGCCTTCCTGCTCGGCCACCAGCGCCTGGAGCCCGATCTCCGGGCTGATCGGCAGCAGCAGCTCCGGGTCCTCCCAGGAGCGCCGCACCAGCCGGAGTTCGGTCAGCCGGATCACTCGCCGGCACACCGATTCCATCGACAGCCCGGTCTCCACGGCGAGTTCCGACGCCGTCCGGCGCGGTTCGCGCAGCAGCGCGCGGTAGACGGTCTCGGCATCCGCGTCCAGTCCCAGTCGCTCCAACACCACGCCGCCCCCGTGCGGATCAGAATCGAACTCGCTTGAAAGGCCCTCTTGGAGCAGAAGGATCCTGGACCCCCTGGATGCCGTATATCGGCTCCCGAGTTTCCGGTCGCGTTTCGGCCGGTTGGGCGGGGCGGCGGTCGGAGGGTGTTCGGAGGGTGTTCCGGAGACGGATCGGCGGCCGCGGTGGGGAGCCGCCGGACACACGAAGGCGCCGGTCGAGCGCACCCCGCCATCTCGACGGGGGCGTACGACCGGCGCCTTCGGCTGCCGCTGCCGGGAGCGCCGCCGCGTCACCTGCTGACCGGCCACCACCACTGCGGCGTACCGAGGGGACGGGCGTCGGCGGAGCGCGAGTCGTGCTGCGTGCTGCTGGTCATGAGGACCTCCAGGTGGCGTTCCGTCGTACTGCTGTCCTTGCCACAGGGAAAGCTAACAAACGGCGGCATAACCAGCGTGCGGGCGTGGGAAGTTGACGCGAATGTGCCCCTTGGCCGTCTTGATCGCCCGCGCCCACCCCTCCCCCCGGCGGCCTCCTCCGCAAGCGCCGCGACCCCCGCCGGTACCCATGCGCCGCCCCATCGCGGCGGGCAGTCGAACAGGTGGGGACTGTGGGTCCGGTGGGACCGCAGGGGCGCCTGCCCAGGCGGAACCGTCGGCGGGCGGCCGCCCGGGGGGGCCGGAGTGCGCGGGTGGAGACCGGGGGGCGCGGGGGCGAGGGTATGCCACCTTAGAGTGACTGTCTCGTTACTTTGGGTTAGTTCGCCTGGTCCGGCGGTAGACCCCGATCAAGCCCGGCTCCCGCTCGGCCCCGGAGGGGGTGCCGCGAGGGCGACCGACACCGCACCGGCTCGCGAGGCCGGTCAAGCAAGGAGAACCTCTCATGGCAGTAAGGAAGTTGACCGCCGCGCTGCTCGCCGGCGGCGCGCTCGTCGCCACGTCACTGCTCGGACTCACGACGTCCGCCTCGGCCAGCGCGCAACCGACTGACGCCGCCCGAGCCGCCGCCCGGGCCGCCGACGCCCTGGCCCGCGCCCAGCAGCACGCAACGGTGGCCACCCCGGCGAAGGTGGTCTCCCCGCGCGCGGCCGCGTTCGCCTGTTCATACCTCTATGTGTGCGGGCAGGGCTCGAACGGCAACAGCTTCGCGTACACCAAGTGCAACACCCTCTACGAGCTCCCCAACCTGGTCGGCACCGGCCCCCTGATCAACAACCAGAGCCCGGGCACGACCGCGTACTTCTACGACAAGAATGAGAACTATCTGTTCTACTCGACCGCCTACGAGTCGACGACCAGGGACTGGACCCCGGTCTGGTACGCCATCGCCTGCTGACCCCGCCCCCGACGACCGGGGGTGGGGCACCGGAACACCTGCCCCACCCCTGCCCCCACCGGGCTACGGCGACCTCACGGGTGCCGCCGGACCCCGGGGACGACGACCCGCGCGATCAGCGGTGACCGCCGTGGCGGTGCCCCCACGACGTGCTGTCGACGACATGCCCGCGGCTGTCGCGGAGCGTGGCGGTGTCGACGTCGGCCCACACATAGTTGCGACGGTCCTGGTAGACGTCACGGTTGGTGTCACGCCCGGTGCCGCTGTGGACGCGTACCGACTTGTGGCCCTCCAGCCGCAGGTGGTGGAAGCGGTAGCTCTGGCGGGCGTCGTTCGACAGCTTCCAGCCGTTGAGGTCGACCGCGTTGCGCCCGGTGTTGGTGACGGTCACCCACTCCGCGTTCAGCGACCGGTTGGACCGGTTGTCGAGGCCGGGGCTGTCGTACTGGATCGCGCCGAGCACCACCGACGAACGCTGCGGGGCTCGGTGGTCGCGGTGACCGTGACCGACGGCGGCCGCCGGCAGGGTCGC
This sequence comes from Streptomyces sp. NBC_00223, assembly GCF_036199905.1. Classification (NCBI taxonomy): domain Bacteria; kingdom Bacillati; phylum Actinomycetota; class Actinomycetes; order Kitasatosporales; family Streptomycetaceae; genus Streptomyces; species Streptomyces sp. NBC_00223. The sequence continues at coordinate 3,957,449 of NZ_CP108109.1, forward strand.
GGCGGCCAGCAGCGCGCCGGAGGCCAGCACAGTGCCGGCGAGGCGCGTGGCGAAACGGGACACGGGGATCCCCTTTCCATACGGGGCGCGGCCCGCGGGTCGCGCCAAATGGTGCGAAATCCCGGCGAAGTGCCGAGAGCCCTCACTCTTCCCACCGCACGCTCCGACCCGTGGAAGAACCGGATGTACATCACTAAATACGCACATGTCCGTAACAGTCGCGTGCGAGTGCCATGGACTTCGCCCTCGGGCGCGTCGCCTTCTCCCCGATCCCGCCGCCCACCCCCGCGTTGAGCGCCTTTCCCCCGACAGCACCGCCCGCCGCCCCTCCGAACACCACGCCGAGCCCACGCTCTCCCGGGCAAGGCCCCCACGTAACAGCCCTCTTCCCCCGCCGGTCCCTCAGCCCGGCTTCCCGTCGTGCCCCGACGGGCCGGTCAGGGCGCGGTGGCGTGCGTAGGCATCCCGCGCGTCCGGGACGAACGCCGGGTGCCGGACCAGTTCGGTCAACTCGGCCTCGGTCAGCCAGTCGCGCCAGACGATCTCCGCGGTGTCGGGCACGACCGGCTCCGCGACGGTGACCTCGTGGAGCCCGAGCCAGTAGGGGCTGATCGCGCCTGAGCAGAGGTACTTGAAGACGAACCGCGGGCGGCCCCGGACCCCGAGTTCTTCCGCGAGCTCCCGCGCGGCGGCGTCCTCGTAGGCCTCGCCGACGCCCACCGCCCCGCCGATCAGCCAGTTGTAGCCGCCCGGGAACCGGGACACGTCATCCGGACGCCGGTGCACCAGAATCCGCCCCCGGGGTCACGGCACACCGTCGTCGCGACGCGATGCGGCCACCCCCGCCGTACGGCCTCGCCTCTGTCCACCACGGCGAGCACCCGGTCCTGCTCGTCGACCCGCTCGACCAGTTCTCCCATGCCTTCACCTTGTCAGGCGGTCCGGGACGGCTCCTCCGGAACCGTCGAGCGCGCGTCCGAACCAGTGAGCCCGGCAACGTACCCCGTCAGACGTCCTTGGGCATCCCGACCACGGCCACGACCGCCGCCGCGAGCAGCAGACCGGCGGCGAGACCGAGGGCGACGGCGTACCCGTGCGTCAGCGCCACCCGACCCGCGACGGACGTACCGCCCGCGGCCTCGTCTCCCGACCACGAGATGGCGACGGTGCTGAGCACGGCGACGCCGAGAGCGCCGCTGGTCTGGCGGACGGTGCTGAGCAGTCCGGCCGCCGCGCCCTGGTGCGACGGCGGAACATGACGCGTCGCCGAGACCGTCAGCGGAGTGAACGCCGCGGCGCCGCCCAGACCGAACAGCACCCCCGGTAGCCCGATGGTCAGAACATAGGGACGGTCGACATCAAGGGCCAGCGCGCTCCACGCCAGACCGACCGCGCCCGTCGTACAGCAGACGGCCGTCGTCAGACGCGGCCCGATCCGCTCGGTCAGATGTCCCGCGCCACGTGCCCCGGCCATCATGCCCACCCCGACGGGCAGGAACCCGAGCCCGGCCCGCAGCGGCGAATAGAGCGTGGCGTACTGCATGTCGAGGGAGAGGATCAGCAGGCTGGACACGAAGCCGAGGCCGAGCAGGAACATCACCGCGTTCGCGCCCGCGACCGAGCGCAGCCTCAGCAGCGCGAGGGCGAAGAGCGGCTCCGGCGCCACCTTGGCCTGGTGCACCAGGAAGACCGCCAGCAGTACGGCGCCGCTGCCCGCCGACCCGACGACGCCGAGATCGGACCAGCCGTTCCCGGACGAGCGCATGACCGCGTAGACCACCGCGAGCAGCCCGGTGGTGATCAGCACGGCCCCGACGACGTCCAACCGCGGTCGGCGCCCGGGCCGCACGAGAGGCTGAGCCAGGGCGACCGCGCCCAATACGGCGACCGCGCCCAGGGGGACGTTGACGAAGAACACCCATCGCCAGCCGAGCGTGGAGGTCAGCACTCCGCCGAGGATCGGGCCGGCCGCGGCGCCGAGAGCGGCGACCGCGCTCCAGACGCTGAGCGCCCGGGTCCGCTCGGACGGTTCGGTGAACGTCGCCGTCAGCGCGGCGAGCGCGGCCGGCATCATCAGCGCGGCGCCGACGCCCTGGGCGGCGCGGCAGGCCAGCAGTTCGGGGGCGTTGGCCGCCAGACCGGCCGCCAGACTCGTCACCGTGAACAGCGCGGTCCCGGCGCCCAGCAGCCGCCAGGCCCCGAATATGTCGACGCAGCGACCGCCGAGCAGGAGAACGCCCGCGAAGGTGAGCGTGTAGCAGTTGATCACCCAGGGCGCGGAGGCATCGGCGAGGCCGAGATCCGTACGCATGGCCGGCAGGGCGACCGAAACGATCATCGCATCGAGGACGACCAGGAACGAGGTCACGCACGCGAGGGCGAGGGCGAGGCCGGAGCGCCGTCCGGTCGCCGCGAGATCCAGGTAAGGCATGCCTTACACGTTGCGACCTCAACCCGGGTTGAGGTCAAATGGGCGTATGAGCGACGACGCGCTGAGTATTGGCGAGCTGGCCGGCCGGCTCGGTCTCCCGATCTCCACACTCCACTACTGGGAGCGCCGGGGGCTCATCACGCCGGAGCGCCGGAGCGGCGTCCGGTACTTCGACAGCGAGCAGCAGTACCGGGTGGCCGTCATCAAGGTCTGGAGCAGCACCGGCCGGATGACCCTGGAGGACATCGCCGCGGTGATGGCCGGGCGCAGCGCCACGTACGACTGGCGCGACACCGTCACCGACCGGATCGAGGCGATCGACGCGCACATGGAAGAGTTGCTCGTGGCCCGCAACTATCTGAGCTACGTCCTCGAATGCACGCGGGACAACCCCTATGCGGACTGCACGGTCTTCCGCGCGGAGATCACCGTGCCCTCGGGCCGCGCGCACCACCCCCACGACGACCCTCCGGGCCGGTCCGTCCGGCCCGACCGGCCCGTCCGGCCCCGAAGCCGCCGCTAGCGTGTCCTTCGCCTGCTGCCCTGCCGGCGATCAGCCGGGCGTCGAGGAGGCCCGCAGCAGGACAGGCCGGGCGTGAGCCGCGGCCTTCTCCCCTGCCGCCAGGGCGGCGGCCTCGGTCCGGAAGTCTCCGTACATGAGGAGTACGCCGCCCATGCGGATGACGATCGAATAGGAACGTTCGCCTGCGCTCGCCCCGGCTGACACCGCGTCGGCGCCGCCCTCCCACGTCGTCGTCTCCTGGACGAACGCGTCGTCGCCCATCCGCACCTTGTGCTGGCCGAAACGCAGGGTCTGCGGGGGAACGGACCTGCTGCCCACCGCGGTCACCGTGGTCTGCCGGCAGGCGCCCGCCACGGCCCGTTTCAGCTCGACGAAGCGAGCCGCCAGATCACGGGACATCGTCACGATCTGCTCCGCCGGCCCGGGCGCCGCATCGCCCTCTTCCACCGGGGTGAGCTGTGTGACGCGAGGAGCCGTCATTCGGTACAGCTCGGCGACCATGTCCTTGGCACGGCTCGGGCAGTCGGCCATCAACTCGCCCTTGCCGGGGCCCGTACCGAGTCCGAGCTGCCCGATCGTCCCGGGACCACCGGCCTTGGACGGGAGCAGCGCGGGCAGCAACTCCTCCGGGGTGAAAACCCTCCGCGCGGCGGCGCCTTCACCGTCCACCCCCGGCACGTAGCCCCCCGACGTCGGCCGCACGCTGCCATCACCGTCACCCCCCGCCTGCCCGCAACCACCCACGAGCAGCGCGCACAACACCCCACCGACCACGACGACCAACCGTCGCACATCCCCTCCCCCACCAACCACGACCGACCACCAAGATCCCCCGAACGTGATCGGAGGCTACTCGCTCAGCAATCCACCCCGCCCACCCGCGTCCTCGTCAAAGGTGGGATACGCGCGCCCAGGGTGATGCACCCGGAACGCGAAACGGGCGCCCCGAAGGTGGGGCCACCAATTCCAACCAGCCAAGACGCTGAGCCGCACGAAGGCTGTGTCATTTGAACCCCCGATGACATCACCCTCACAACGGCCCCCAAGAGGACCACCTAGTAGCGGGGGCAGGCGCGATGACCTGCCAGATGGCTCCTTGTATGCCTTCCATGGAGCCACCTGGCCCGTACATGGCCCGTGCACTACTACGCCTGCTCAGCCACGCCCTCATATGCCCTCTCTGGGCCCGCCCCATCTTCGGACTCGCTCACCAGGAAAATGCACGCGAGAGCGAGGGTGGGATCTGCTTATAGAATGCGCGCAGCGGACTGTTCTCCATCAAGAACTTGGTGAATGCGCTTGGCAAGCATGTCAGTGATATCCGGAAGACGCGGAATGCCGTGGCCGTTCGGGTCGATGTGCACCCACACAACGACCGTGCCGATCCGGATCGTGATTGTGGCCCCGCAAGTTTCGCAGGGCGTTCCCCGGAATGCGTCATCCGCTCCCGCAACGGAGACTGACCGCACCTGCCGGTCGAGCCACTGTGATTTATCGTGGGCGTAGCGAGTGATGGCAGCGGGAACGCTCTGGAAGGACTCGGCGCGGAACCCAACAAACCCTGCAAGGTCGGGTGCCGAATACCCCCGACCCGCAGTGGCCACGCTGCCGTCGAACTGCCCACCATCATCCCTCGCGCCCAGAGCCTTCCACTTCCCGGGCAGGTCGCCCGGCCCCGGAAGAACAGAGACGAGCTGATGTCTCGTCAGTACACTGATCCGATGAGACGCTGGTGACGCGCTACGGCTGTGACGATCGCCGGCAGAGCCGCCGCCACAGCCCACCAGGCACACGATGCCTGCTAACGCCCACATACACCCGGTTGCCCACCTCATCCGCTGTGTCCCTCCCGCTCAGACGACGCCGAAGTCAGTGCACCGAGCATAGCTTCCTGGACCCCCAGATCAGGATCGAGAAAACCGCCTACTCGGCCAGCGGTAGCACGTACTCTGTACGAGTCGTCAGTTGAGACTAAGGGCAGGGGCTTGGGGTTCGATTCCCCTTGTACTCCTCCTCGAGCTCGCTCTGGTCGCGTTGGCAGTACGGTCCACCGAACTGACCCTAGAAGATTTCAAGTCAGAACGTGGGAACAAGTCGCGCGGGCGGAAGGAGCACTCAATGAGTAAAAGGCGGAAGGCAACGGTCATCACATCAAAGGTGGTCGGGGCGGTCGCAGAGGGTGTTATAGCTGGGCTGCTGCTTCCTGCCTGAGCTGACGAACACAGGTCCCGAGTCTTATCGACTCGGACCTGTTGCTTTACAGCGGCCCCACCCTCCTGCTTCGTCACGACGAACGTGCGGACGCCGACGGATTGGGCCGTCTTGGAGCCCGAGCACCACCGCAGAAGGAATCTTCTTGATCGCTGCTGTGGGCTGTCGTGGTTTTGTCTCGCCTTTGTCAGTCAGAGTCCGTTCAAATGTCGTGGCCCCGGAGTGCGTCCACGATTGCGCTCATGGTGTCAACCACCGTGATGGCCTCTGCCTCTGCGAGACGTTCGGCCTTTCCGGGCTTGTTGGCGTAGCCGATGGTGGGGATGCCGGCGGCGTGGCCTGCTTCTACGTCGCGTACGGCGTCGCCGATGAAGACGCACTCCGCCGGGGTGACTCCGATGGCGGTCATCGCGTCCAGAAACAGGCGCGGGTTCGGCTTCATGGATGCGGGTCGCCCTCGCGTCGGCCGAAGACACCGGCGACCAGGCCGGTGAGGTCGTGCGCGGCGAGGTAAGCCGTGATGGCGGCACCGGAGTTGTTGCTGACCACCCATACCGAGCGGCCCGAGTCGACGCACGCGCGAAGGAGTGCTTCCGCGCCCGTGGTCGGTCGTGCGCCGGCGACGGCCTTCTCCTCCAGCGCGCTCAGCGTCTGGTCCGCCACCTTGGTGAGGTCCGGCCGGGTGTCGGCGATGTGCCGCAGGAGGGCGAGTGGGGCAGTCTCGGCGGCCCAGTCGGCCGGCACTTCCCCGTCACGTCGTAACGCGGCGTCGAGATGTGGCCTCAACCCCACCGACCGCTCAGTGGGCTCAGTACGAAGGAGCCGGACCCCCGCCCGGGTCACGATCAGCCCTTCGGCCCTCGGCAACTCCAGTGCACAGTCCACCCTGCCGCGGGAGACGACGGAGCGTAGTCGCCGGATCTGGCCCGTGCATGGCCCGTACGCACTGGTCAGAGGTGGGATACGGGCGATCCAGGGTGAGACAACAGGAACGCGGAACGGGTGCCCCCGAGGTGGGGGCACCCGTTCTGATCAGCCAAGACGCTGAGCTGCGCGGAGGCTGTGGGATTTGAACCCACGGTGACATCGCTGCCACGACGGTTTTCAAGAGGGTGCTGCTGCGCAACGGAGAACCGCCTCCGACCTGCGAAAGCTCGCCTGCTGAGCGACCAAGCGCCTGGGGCTTGGCCAGAGGTTGGCCGCGCTTACCCTTCCGCCACGGTCTCCACGCTTTCGAGGTCCGTGGGAAAAAGCTCCAGTGTAAGCAAGGCGCGAAGGTGGGCCCCTGGGCCGACTCCGCCTTCTCACTTCTGTTGACCGGTTCGACAGTGGCCATCTATGTTACCGGCAAGTATGCACATTACCTACCGCTACAGACTAGTACGATACTGTGATCTTAGGCCGTACGCCGGTACTGGTCTCGATAGGGTGACATTTACCGAACGGGTAAATGTAGTCCGGGGGCGGTGGGTACACTGGACGTGTGGTACGGGGATCGAAAGCTCGGCAAAATCTGCGAGTCCGACAGAGACATGCGTCGGACCTACGGTGCTCTCCTTGCCCGCAAGATCGGCCAACGCCTGGCGGCTCTGCGCGCGGCCGAATCGCTCGAAGACATGCGTCCGCCAGCGCTAGGACGATGCCACCCGCTCACTGGCGACTACGACGGCTGCTTCTCTCTACACCTGGACGCCAACTGGAGAATGATCTTTTCGCCTGTGGAGTACGAGGAAGATGAGCAAGGTGGTCTCAATTGGTCAAGTGTGACATCTGTGACCATTGAAGCCATTGAGGACTATCACTAGCGCGCAGTACATCGGACTGGGGGTAACGCAAATGATTAACAGCGATGTCCGTGAACTGTACGCTGCTGGCGAGCCGGACTACGCAGTACCGCCGGGCGCCACCATCTTGGAGTTCCTAGAAGACTCCAGCATGACTCAGCGCGAATTTGCTGTTCGGGCTGACATCAGCACAAAACATTTGAATCAGCTTACCAAGGGGCTAGTGTCCCTATCGCCCGATGTAGCTGAAAAGCTTGAAAAGGTAACGGGAATTCGATCCCGCTTTTGGAATCGCCTTGAAGCGGATTACCAGTCAACCAGGCAACGCTTGCAGAAAACTCGCGATGCAACCATTTACGACAAATGGTGCAAATCTCTGCCGCTGAGAGAGCTACTCAAGCGAGACCAACTTCCGGAAGAGCCATCTGACAAGGCGTCCCGCTGGGAACAGTTGTTGGCTTTCTTTGGTGTCTCCAGCATCGAAGCGTGGGTTGACTTGTACGAGAAGCCAGCAGCCGCCTTCCGGCAGACAAAAGCATTTGAAGCCAAGGTTGGAGCTGTGGCAGCTTGGCTCAGACTGGGCGAACTTGCCGCGCAAGCCATTCCCTGTGAACCGTTCAACAGAGCCGGCCTTAATGCCGAAATTCCCAAGCTACGGTCGCTAACCGTACTTCCTCCTGAGGATTTCGGGCCCGAACTAGTGAAAACTTGTGCCCGGCACGGTGTAGCTGTGGTTTTCGTCAAGGAAATTACAGGTAGCAGGGCTTGTGGCGCAACGCGATGGACGTCTCCCAGTAAGGCCATTGTACAACTCAGTCTTAGATATAAGAGTGACGACCAATTTTGGTTCACGTTCTTCCATGAGTTGGGGCACGTTCTTCTGCACGGGAAGCAGGACGTGCTTGTGGAAGCAGAGCGGGAGGCGAACCCTGATGAGCCTCAAGAGGTCGAAGCGAATGATTTCGCACGGGATATCCTGATTCCACCTCAATATGCACAGCGTTTGACATCTCTGCGATCGATTCCAAGCGTGCGCACTTTCGCTCGTGAAATTGGTATCGCCCCAGGAATTGTTGTGGGCCGACTGCACCACGAGAAGAAGTGGCCGCATAAGAACGGAAACGGCCTTAAGAGGAGATTTGAAATCGTGGAAGATTTCAAAGAGCAAGGATAACTTATCTTTCACAACACGTTAAATTTGACTACTTGGACTAGAGTCAAATCACTGGCTATCGCGCCGATGATGCAAGACCCGGAAATTCTTTCCACTTCCTGTGTCGTAGCGGGGTTCTATCGGTTGCGTCGAAACGCTCTGAAGCCCAAGCTCGGGAGAGGCTGTCCACACCTTCCAGCGAATTGCCGGCACCCTGCCACACATTGGACGTAAAATGGTTTACGAGATTTCCGTCAATTATGGTTAGAGACCGCTCGTTGTCACCCCGAAGAGCGGTCGCGATTGAGCTCAGCACGTCGACCACCGTAACGGCGCCCGCCGCCGCCAGGCGTTCGGCTTTGCCGGGTTTGTTGGCGTAGCCGATGGTGGGGACGCTGGCGGCGTGGCCTGCTTCTACGTCGCGTGCGGCGTCGCCGATGAAGAGGCATTCCGCCGGGGTGGCCCCGGCCGCGGTCATCGCGTCCAGGAGTAGGCGCGGGTTCGGCTTCATGGACGTGGGGTCGCCTTCGCGGCGGCCGAAGACTCCGGCGACCAGGCCGGTGAGGTCGTGCGCGGTGAGGTAGGCGGTGATGGCGGCGCCGGAGTTGTTGCTGACCATCCACACCGAGCGGCCCGAGTCGACGCACGCGCGAAGGAGTGCTTCCGCGCCCGTGGTCGGTCGTGCGCCGGCGACGGCCTTTTCTTCCAGCGCGCTCAGCGCTTGGTCGGCCGCCGCGGTGAGGTCCGGGCGCACGTCGGCGATGTGTCGCAGGAGGGCGAGTGGGTCGGTCTCGGCGGCCCAGTCGGCCGGCACGTCCCCATCGGCTTCCGCCACCGCGCGGGCCAAGCCGCGGGCGACTTCCCGGGCGGGGAAGCTGGCGAAGACGGAGCACACCGGCCCGTCGAAGTCGAGCAGGACGTGCTTGACCGGCCGCAGTACGTCGGCGAGCTGCTTCCCGGCGGCGCTCATGCCTCACGCTCCTTCGCCACGGTGGACCACACGCTGTCGAACCACATCTGTGCCTGCTGCACGTACTGAGAACCGAGCGAGGCATCGTCCGGGCCCGCCGTGTGGTGGAAGAGGGTCGTGTCCTTCCCCGTCACGTCGTAGAACGTGTACGGCTCGCCCTTGACCGTCAGCGTCCGTTGCCGCAGCGGGTAGAACCCGAAGAACGCCTCCGCGCGGTTGATGACGTAGAGCTTGAACATGCTCGATGCCTGGTAGACGCGTACCTGCACGCTCGCGGACTGCACGAGCCCGTACTCGGCGAGGACTTCCACGGAGTGCTTGATGCCGGCCGCGTTGGTCACCCCGATGTCCCGGGCCCGCTCCCGCAGCGTTTCGTCGTCCCGCAGGCCGTCAACGAGCACCGGCACCGTCATGGGCGCGGAAGTGTCCGGGAGCAACAGCCGTACGGCGATCGACTCGGGCGCCAGTCGGCCGGACCGGATCTTGTCCAGCGGCTCCTGGAGAGCGCCGTTCAACGTCTCACTTGAGAAGCCCGCGAAGTCGATGGTGACCTGCGGCTGAGCGTGAGGCAGCCGGAACGCGGGACGGGTGCCCCGGGCTCCGGGGCACCCGTTCTGACCAGCTACTTCGCTGACATGCGCGGAGAGCTGTGGGATTTGAACCCACGGTGACATCACTGCCACGCCGGTTTCAAGAGGACGATGCTCTAACTCGGATCACGAGTCGGTGGCAGCAGCAGGTCGCGGTCCGGGTGGGCCTCGCCCGTGACGGAGCCCGAGACGCCCAGGTCGACGCGGGCGGTTTCGTGGAAAGCGTTGATCGCCGCGAAGACCGCGCGGTTGCGGGCGCGCCAGTCGTCCAGAGTGCCGACCGTCTTCCCTGTGGCTTGCCAGTCGACCTCCAGGGTGGTGACGTTGAGAGCGTGCGCCGCCTCGACCACCTCGTCGCCAGCCAAGAGCATGATGCGTTCGAAGGCGCGACCGCGGAGGTGAGTCGCCTCGGAGAGATCCGCGCGCTGGCGCGATTCGGGATCATCGCTGAGGCGGATGCCCTCGCGGTGCTCGTACAGCTCGACAGCGAGGTAGACGGCGGCGCGGACGCGGTCGATGTAGTTCTCGTACGATTCGAGCTTCTTGGTGTCCCAGCGGGTCAGCAGCTCGCGGCGGATGCGCTGGCGTTCGGTCCAGTAGTTGGTGGCATACGTCGTGAGGGCACCCAAGAGGACGGCGACGATGGTCAGCAACTGCTCGTGCGTGTCCAAGCCCAGCCCACCCACCAGCTCAGGAGTCATAAAGACGTCTTGAGGATTTTAGGAGCCGGGAGCAGAGGGGGTGGGTGGTTCTCGGGGTTCCGGCCACGGGTGTCTGGGATGCCAAGGGTGACCGCCCGTAGTGTGGGAGACCTGGCAGCGTGCGGAGGAGCAAACGGATGAGCAACCCCACCTCGGAGGCCCTGGTCACCCTTGGCCGCTGGTACGTGCGCAACGCGCCGGGCACGTTCGGGAAGGCGCCCCTGGCCGGCCGCTGGCTCAACCCGCAGCTGCGGGACGAGCCACGCAAGCGGGTCACAGAGACCGCGAGCGGCGCACGCTTCGCCGTCGACACACAAGACCTCATCCAGCGCTACCTGTACCTCTTCGGCACGTGGGAACCGCGGATGACGCAGTGGCTCCAACGAAGGCTCCGCCCCGGCGACACGTTCATCGACGTCGGTGCGAACGTCGGTTACTTCAGCGTGCTGGCGTCGCAACTCGTCGGCCCGACCGGGCACGTCGTCGCTGTAGAGGCGTCGCGGCCGTTCCTTGACCAGGTGGAGCAGAACGCACGGCTGAACGGCTGCACGAACATCCGCGCCGCGCACACCGCCGTCTCCGACAAGCAGCAGACGCTGACCTTCATACTGGCCAGCTCCGCGAACATGGGCGCGAACAGCATCGTGCCGTACGACGGTCCGGCAGAGGCCGTGTTCGACATCGAGGCATACCCGCTGCCCGAGGTGCTGAACGACGAGGAGATCGCACGGGCGAGGGTGATCAAGATCGACGTGGAAGGCGCGGAGGGCAGCGTCGTACGAGGCATGGCGCCCATGCTCGAACGGCTACGACCGGACGCCGAGGTCACGGTCGAGGTGACTCCGGAACGGATGGAACAGCTCGGCGACTCGGTGGACGAGCTGCTCGACATCATGCGAGGGGCCGGCTTCCATGTGTACCGGCTCGCCAACGAGTACGCGGCGGCGAACTATCCGCGTGCGTTGCGCGGAGCGTCCGCTGTGCCGGTCCGGTGGCGAGGGCCGGTAACAGGAGAGAGCGATCTCGTCTTCTCACGAGTCGACGCGGAGACGCTTCCCTGACGCGACGAGGGACAGTCGGAACCCTTTGCTGACGCGTCGGGTCGGGTCGGTTCCGCGCTGCCCTCAGCGGATGGTTCGCGCCGCGGCACCGCGCTTCCCCGCACCTTTCGCGGGACGGCCCATGGACGAAGCCGGAGCGGCGGTTGCCCGCCGTCCGGTCGCCTGCGCCCGGTAGCTGTCGGCCGCCCTTTCAACGACGCTGAGGGATGCCTCCGGGGCCAGGGACGCGGCCCGCAACAGGTCGTAGGTGAGGTGAGCGAGCGAGGTGGCGGCGGAGTCCGTGAGGTGGGTGCCTGTCTGATGGGCGGTGAAGTGAGCGGCGGGGGTTTCGTCCGCGAAAGTCATCAGGCGCAGGGCACCGTCCGTGGCGGTCGGGTGCGGAGCGGCGGTCAGCGGCAAGACGTTGAGGGTGATGCGTCGCCGGCGGACAAGTGCGGCGATGTGGTCCAGCTGTACCGCCATGGCCGCAGGACCGCCGAGGGGTCGGTTCAGGGCGGTTTCGCCGAGGACGGCGCTGTAATGGGGGCCATGCGGGTCGAGGAGGACGGGAGTACGGGACACCCGCGCCTCCCAACGGTGGCGTTGAATGCGGTCGGCGAGCAGCGGGGCGTATATGTCGGCGACGGCCTTCGCGTATGCGTCGGTCTGGAGCAGGCCGGGGATGAGTGCGGCGTCCCACTCTCGGATGGTCAGCGCGAGCCGTTCCCACTCGGCCAACGGGGTTCGACGGTCGGACCTGGGGGCGGACCTGCCGGCCTCAAGGTTGCGTTCGAAGAAGCCGCCGGTATCAAGGAGTTGGTCGACGGGTCCGGCCAACTCGCCGCTGAGCCGCCGCTCCCCCTGCTCGATCCGGGTGAGGAAGGACATCTCGATGTGCAGCTTGTCCGCCAATTCCCTCAGACGCAGTCCCTTCCGTTCCCGGTAGTACCGCAACTCGGAACCGTACAGCGCCCTTGCGGACATCGTGGGGTCAAGCTTCTTTGCTCCGAAGCGGCCGGAATTGGCCATGGCAAAGCTCCTTACAGGTGTGTGTCAAGGGGACTGCCCGCCACCCCGCCGGGCGCGACGAGGTGGCGGGCGGCCGTGTCCACCCGGCCCCGTCTCTACCCGGCCGCTCCGGCCGGAGACGCGGACGCGGCACTGTGGTGTTTGCGCTCCAGCGCCACGACGGGGCAGTTCAACGCCTCGGCGATCTTCACGAGGTTAGCCGGGGTGGCATTGCGCCAGCCCGACTCGATCTCGCCGATCAACTGCTCTGAAACGCCGACCCGTTCGGCCAGCGCCCGCTTCGTCAGACCGGACTTCTCGCGCGCCCAAGTGACCACCTCAGGCTCCTGACAGAGCCGTCTCGGCCGCCTTCGCGTGCGCCGTTTCCCAACGGCCGGGGCAGCACGGCTCATCGGGGGTGACCCGTCTCCTTGGGGCAGTGAGTGGCCCAGTCCTCGCGCAGGGCTTGATCAAGTTCCGGTGAGGTCGGGCTTGGGGGTGATGCCCAGGATGGGGAGGGCTCGTTGTGGTTGGTCGCGGATGGCGCGGGTGGTCTTGGCGATGTTGGTCGCTCCGAGGGTTTTGAGGGCTCCGATGGCGAGGTTGCGGAAGGCGGCCATGGTGCGGGGTGCGTTGCCGGCGTGGACGGTGGAGGCGTCCTCGGCGAAGGTGCGGTCGCGGATGTGGTGCTGAGCCTCCACGATCCAGTGTCCGCGCAGGTAGGAGGCGAGTTCGGCCGGTTTTGCCTGGTGGGCGTCGAGACTGGTGACCGCATAGACGGTCTCGCGGGTCTCCTTCGCGCCGGCCGCCTTGCGGCGGCGGTGGACGCGGATGGCGAGCTTCGCGTAAGGGAAGGCGATGCCGCCGAGGTTGTCGGCGATGGCGAGGGTCTTGATCGACCGGGACTCCCGGCGGCCGTGCCCTGTGTTCGAGTTGGTGTGCTGGACCGCCACCGCGTTCCAGTCCAGACCGTCCAACTGCGTCCAGACGATGGGCTGGTTGGGCTTGACGACCGCGACGTAGTGCGCCTTCTTGACCTCGACCAGCCAGGTGACGTTGGCCTTCACGGTGTGCAGTGCGTCGAAGGTGACCACCTCCCCGTCCAGGTCGAGCGGTGCGAGCAGGGGCCGGAAGTGCCGCACCTCGTTGGTCTTGGACCCGACCTCGGCCTGGGCGAGGGTGACCGGGCGGCCGTGGGTGACGGCGGACAGCAGGTGCCGGCGGGGCTGGTCCAGGCGGGCGGAGCCGCGCAGTGCCTTGCCGTCCACGGCGATCACCCGCCGTCCACCCGGGGCATCTGCGGTCGCAGCGGCGTGGCGGTGGACCAGCCAGGCGCCCACAGCCGCGTCGAGTGCGTCGGCGTCGAGGCGTTCGAGGAGCCGCCCGATCGCCGACCTGGACGGCGCGTGCCGCCGGCGCAGCAGGTGACGGCGGACACCGAGGGTGGCGAGCAGTCGGGCGTCAGCGCGGGCGCCCCACTCGGCGAGTTCGTCGATGGTCCGGGCTCCGGAGACCGCGGCTGCCGCGCAGACCAGCAAGATCGAGGCCAGCGAGTACCAGCGGCCCCGCCGGGAACGCGGATCAGGAACCGCTTCCAGGCAGACGCGCAGGTCAGGCACATCGTTTGGCTCAAGAGGACCCAACTTGGCCAACACAGCAGGGATCGAGGAAGATGAGACAGCGGACACGGGAACCTCTTTGATCACTCGGCTTCGACACCTGAATGATCACGGACCCCGTGTCCGCTCCCTCATCCACCCCAACCCGCCCCAACCTCAGACGGGTTGGACGATCCCGGGAACTTGCACAAGCCCTGGTCCTCGCGCGCGGCGACCAGGGCGGGAAGCAACGTGTGCTCCAGACAGTCGGCGTGGGTGCGGAGTTTCGCGGCCAATTCCGCAAGCGCACCCGGTTCCAGGCCGGCCATCCAACAGTCCGGGCTGATCTGGACGTTGGCGACCGGGATGCGGGGGTCGTTCGGGTGGTCGGGGTCGGAGTACGGGTGGCACTCGATCTCGCCGTGGAGCAAGTCCACCTCGTGGGGGTGCTCGGCGCCGCCGTCTCGGGTGAAGACCGTCAACGTCATACCGCGGAAGGCCATGCGGTGCGCGATGTCGGCAAGGGTGACGTGAAGACGCTCCGGGTCGACACCGCTCTCGCTGGGGTCGGCCTCCGCCCAGTCGGGGAGGTAGCCGCACGCGGCGATGCCGTTGGCCGTGGTGATCTTCCACGTACGTGTCTGATCAGACGTACATAACGAAGCGGCCGTGCTGATGATGCTCATCGTTGAGGTCCCATTTCATGGTTGTGGTGTCCCTCTGCGGGAGAAATTGGCGACTCAGGAGCAGATGCGGGATCAGGACGCGCTCTGCCGCGCGATCGTGCGGCCGTCGGTGAAGGCCCGGACCATCTCTGCCAGCCGAGCGGCGTCGCTCTCGTCGATGTCCGCGTCCGGCACCGGAACGCGTTGCCCCCGGCTCTCCGCCACGCGCAGCACGTCGGCGAGAGCCATGCACAGGTGGGTAACGAACGCGCGCAACTCCGTTTCGAGCGGCATCCGTTCGACCGTGCACTTTTGCACGTTGTCGAGCAGGTCCCTGCCCATGCCGAGTTGGACCGCCTCCATGTTGTCGGCGAGCCGGGACAGGAACGACGAGCCATCCGCGTCCGTGTCCAAGTAGCACGGCTTCCCGTCGAAGCCGAGCCATGGCAGAAGTCGCATCATCGAGCGGCCCCCATCGCGTCGGCGCTTTCCGTCCTTACGGTGAAGGCGACTTCGGCGCGGTCGCCGGGAAGTACGACGTGGACGCAGGCGATCGTTCGCCCGTCGTCGGCCGTGACCGTGCGGTGGATCGCGAGCACCGGCGTGCGGGCGGTGATACGCAACGACTGTGCTTCCGCACCGGTGGCGAACCGGGCGGTGACCTGGTCGAAGCTGCTCACTCCCGAACCGCCGGCCGCCAACATGACCGCGAGGCCGTCGAGAATGTCGTCGCCCCATGCCGACGAGCCGGCCGGAAGCACCACCCCTCCCGAGACCGCGTGCGGCACGTGGACGTGCGCGAGAACTTGAGGCCCGTCGTCCCGGTGGCTGAGGCACACGTACTCGGTGATCGGATCGTCCGGCAGTCTGCCCAGATGCGCGGCGAGTTCGCCTGTGGCCGTCCGCTCGGTGGCGCTGACGACGACGTCGAGCGCAGCCGTCTCGTCGCCGCCGGGGTACGTCATTCGCGCAGTCGGCCGACAGACGAAGTTGCCACGACCCTGGAATTTCGCGACCAGGCCCTCGGTCCGCAACAGGTCGAGTGCGTCACGAAGTGTCGGCGTACTGACGTGGTACTGGGAGGCGAGTCGCGTTTCCGGAGGAAGCCGCTCCCCCACCTCGTACTCACCCGTCGTGATCCGTCTGCGCAGATCCTCGGCCACGAGCTGGTGGCGCGCGGTCACAGCCGAACCACCAGTCCGTGTCCGCGTCGACGTTCAGCGGCGAGGACGTACGGACGGACGAGGGCGGTCTCCTCAGCTCGGATGAGGCTCCAGCGCGGAGCAGCGCTGCTCGGGCGGAGGATCAAACCGGCAGGGGAGGGAGATGCCGTCGGGGCCGGCAAGTCGCGCAGCAAGGGCCGTTGCCGCTCCCTGTGCCGCCCGGCGGGCGGGGAAAGCTGCCGCACGATCCACGCGGCCACTCGGTTGAAGAGGTTGAACATCGGATCCAGCTCCTACGGTTCAGGTCTGTCCTGTCCTCCCGAGGCGTGGCTCGCCTCAGGTGGGTCTGTCCGCACGACCGCCCACAACTGGCGGCCGCGCGAGGTGCTGTCGGCAAAGCCGAACCGATCGGCCGTTTCAAGGACCGCCAGAAGCTCCGGCCAACTCCCAGCGGGGAAGTCGGACGGGACCCGCGCCTCGATCCGCGTGCGGTCACCGTGGTCGGTCCGTTCGGGCGTCAGACCTACGGCAGCCAGGCGCGCGCAGATGTCGGCAATGCGAGCTTCGGGTGGGGGCACAAGACGGTCCTCCGTTGCCAATCAGGCACTCTCAGTGAAGCTAGTTCACTAAATTAGAGCTAGTGGACTAGATTGTCCACATGCCTGATCAGCCGCCGTATCTCCGGATCGCGGACGCCCTCCGCAAGCGCATCGCCGACCAGGAGTGGACCCCTGGCGACCGCCTCCCCTCGCGCGCCGACCTCGCCGCCGTGTACGGCGTCGGCGACAACGTCATCCGCCGCGCCCAAGAGCTGCTGATCTCCGTGGGAACCCTCGAAGGCCGCGCCGGCTCCGGCACGTATGTCGCGGCGCCGCGCGAACGTCTGCGGATCGTCCGCTCCCTCTACCGCGAGCAGATCGGCGGTTCGCCCTTCCAGGCCGACATGGCGGCCCTGGGGAAGCGCGGGACCTGGGAAAGCCGCACCGAAGCGAAGGTTCCGGCCCCGGCCGACATCGCGGCCCGGCTCGGCATCGCCGAGGGCGACTTGTGCGTGTGTACGGCCTACGAATTCCTCGCGGACAGCAAGCCTGTCCAGCTTTCGACGAGCTGGGAGCCCTACGCCCTCACGTCCGGCACCCTCATCGTCCTCCCGGAGGGCGGCCCCTACGCGGGGATCGGCGTCGTCCGCCGCATGGCCCAGATCGGCATCACGGTCACCCGGGCAGTGGAGCAGACCTCACCGCGGCTCGTGACTGCCGAGGAAGCGGCACTCCTCGGCGTCCAAAAGGGCACCCTGGCCACGCACATCCAGCGCACGTACTACGCGGAGGACGGCCGCCCGGTCGAGACGGCGGACATCGTGGTGCCGGCGAACCTGTGCGAAATCGTCTACGAGGTCCCGGTGACCTCGTAGATCCTTGAATCAGCTCAGGTGATTCGATGCGTGACACAACAGTGTCTTCGGCGCATCTGATCCCCGCCAAAATTCAGATTTCCGAACCGTTCGGTTTCTACTTCCGCAGAAACGAACTCAACGCCGTCGTCCTGGCTTCGATCACGGCCATACGAGCATCCCGCTCCGCCGAGTCCAAGTGGCTCGACTGGGCCGTGGCCTGGCCGGGCCACTTGCGGTAGAGGAGGCCGTACTCCCGCGTGAAGTAACCCCGCGCGACTGTGTTCAGGGCAAGCAGCAAGCCCGTGTCCTCGGAGGCGGGCAACGCCATCCAGCCGCCCAGCGCAAGCAGCAGGTCGCGGCGGACGAAGAGGGTCGCCGGGTGAACCTGGGCGCGGAAGCCGTTGGCCTTCCAGTAGTCAACGACGGCACCGGGTTCGACGGGGCCGTCCGCAGGGTCCTGGTCGAAGCCGGCGGTGGAGCCGTCAGGCAGAAGGTCCAGGACGCGGGATGTGGTCCACCCGAAGTCCCCGTCGCCTTCCAGCACCGCGAGGTCGCGGGCGAGGGCACCTGAGGTCAACTGGTCGTCGGCGTCGAGGACTTTCACGTAAGAGCCGGAGGCGTAGGCGAGGGCGATCGTTCGGGCGACGCCCGGACCGCCGGGTCGGCCCTGGTGGAAGGTGATGCGGGGATCGTCCGGAACGTGGGGGCGTACAGCGTCGCCCTGGCCGTCTTCCTGGATGATCCAGTGCCACTCCCACCCGTCCGGCAACTCCTGGGCACACAGGGACTTGTAGGCGTCGGCGAGGTAGGGCGCCGCAGGAGCGTGGACGGCGGTTATGACGTCGATGCGGCGGTCCGCCACGGCGGTCACCACCTTTCCAGGTCGGTGGTGAAGATCATTTCTGTACGGTCGCCAGGCAGCCGGACGAAGGAGTGCTCGACGACACGGCCGGTCGTGTCGTACGACGACTTGCCGAGGACGATGAGTGCCGTACCGGGGGGCAGCCCCAGCTCTTCCGACTCCTCGGCGGTGGGCGGCCGGGCGGAAACGTGTTCCTCTATCCGGGCGAGTTCGATGCCAATGGTGAAAAGCTGGTTCTGAGTGCCGCCCGGCCACGGCTCGTTGGCAGCATCGAGAAGGTCAGGGTTGACGGCGACCATGTCGCGTACGAGGTAGGAGTGGACGAGGCTGAACGGGTGGCTCTCGGCCCGGTACCGGGTGCGGTACGTCCGCTCGACCATCGCCGTACCCGCTGGCACATCGAAGATCTCGGCCAGTTCCTGACTTGCCTCGATCTGCTCATACGCCGCGTAGAAGACCAGGTCACCCATGTCGAGGCCGGTGTCGTGTTCGGTCGCCCCGGTCTTTCTCCGATGCTGTTCCGGCTCGCGGGCCCGGTTCTTCTCCCACTGGTGTCGCAGGTTCGTGCGGAACACCGGGGTACGGGGCTGCCGTACGAAGTTGCCGCGGCCGTGTTGCTTCTCGATCAGGCCCTCGGCTTGGAGAAGCCCGAGCGCCTGGCGGAGGGTCGGCAGGCTTTTGCCGTACTCGTCCACGAGCGCGGTTTCCGAGGGCAAGCGGTCGCCGGGACCCAGCTCACCTGCGCGGATGCGCTGACGTAGATCGTCGGCGATCCGTTCGTACGCCTTGGCCATGCGGCTCACCGTCCTGATCATTGGGCGGCCCCAGCATACAACTCCTCAAGAGGTCTTGACGACTTAAGGAGTCACGTGTCACAGTCGAGCGAACTCCTAAAGAGGACCTGAGGACAGGAACTCTTGATGAGTTGATATGCACGGAAGCGCCCGGAGGGTCCGTGGAACAGTCCCGAAGGCAGCGCCCGCCGCTTGAGAACTCCACAGCGCGCATCTGAACGAACGAGTGCTTTTGATCCCGGCGCGGCCGCCGCCCTCAGCGGTCGGCGGCCGCGCCGGAGGTCATGACCGCTCGTCCGTGATGAGCGGTCATGACCTCCCCAAGGAGGGACCCGATGCATCTCGCAATCGGCGACGTGGTCCGCGACCGCACCACCCAAGCCCTCGGCACGGTGGCCGGTGTCGCCGGCCACCCCGACGGCCCTCGTCGCCTTCCAGGTCCGGCCGACCTGCACCTCGCGGAGCCCGCCGACCTCGACATCGTCGCCCGTGCCACCGTCCCCGCCACACACCGCAACAGCGCGTTGCGCGCGGCCAAATACGTCATCGGCGTGCTGTTCGCCTTCGTCGCCGGCCACTCGGCCCGCGAAATCGGCGCCGACTGGGTGTTGACCTTTCTCGCCGGCGTCGGCGGCTTCAGCGCCGCCACTGCGGCCGTCCGCTGGTCGGCGCGCTTGGTGTCGCCCCGGCGGTTCCGCGTCTGAGCCGCCCCGGGGCTCCCATTCCGTCCACGACCAGGAGCCTTCATGTGTACGTTCACGTGTCGCTGCGAAAGTGACGGCGACTTCGAGTTAGAAGAACTCCCGGGACACTTCCGGGACTTGTTTCGCGGGCCGCCCGGTGCGAGCGAGCCGGCGGAGCACCGGGCCGCCCGTATGGCGGTGGCCCGTGACGTGCTCGCCGAGTTGCTGGACGAGGGCGAGCACGACGGCCTTGCCTTGCAGGACGCCTGGTACGCCGTACGTCTCGGCGGCGCCGAACTGCTGCGCCATGTCGCGCACCCGCCCCGGGAGGCAGCGTGAACGCTGTCGTCGCCAGGAGCCCGGCGGCCCCGTACATCGTCGCTCTTCTCGTGGCCTGGCTCGGATGGGTCGTCGTCCGACAGCTCAGGCGCGGTACTCCAGCTGTCCGGGTCGCCGCCCTCGCGGCGGTCGGCTGCACGGCGTACAGCGCCGACACCTCATGGCGGTTCGCCGCCGACTACCTGGACATGGCGGGCACGGCCGAACGGGCCGCGATGTTCGGTGCGGCCGAACTCTCCTTGTTCGCGACCGCGTTGATGGCCCGGCAGAACCTGAACGGACCGAACGCGGCTCCCGGCGTCCCCGGCATCCTTGTCTGGGTGATCACGGGAGTGCAGATCATCCCCGCGTACGCCGAGTCCGGCCCGGTCGGCGGCACCGTACGCGCCTTCGTCGGTCCGGTGATGGCGGCGATGCTCTGGCACCTCGCCATGGGCATCGAGTTGCGTCACCGCACGCCGGACGCCTCGTCCAACGGCTTCGGCGCATTGCTCGTACGGGAGTTGCGGGAACGTCTCCTCTCCCGGCTCGGGATCGCCGAACGGCACCGCGACGCCGCCCAGATCACCCGCGACCGGGCCACCGTACAAGCGGTGGCGCTGGCCGCCCGGCTCGCCGAGATCGGTCCGAGACGGCGGGAGAAGCCGGGCGGGCGGCGGATCGCGCGGCGGTTGTCCGTGGCTGTGGCCCGTGCCAGCATCGGCACCAATCCCGATCAGCGGCGCAAGCTGCTCGACCAGCTCGCCGCCCGCCGCAACGCGGTCTCGCTCGCCACGATCGCCCTCGCCTCACCGTGGGCGGACACGGCCCCGGACCCCGCCGCCTCGGCGCTGGCCGGACAGGTCCGCGATCAGATGGCCAACGCCACGGCGAACGTCCGCCGTTACCCCCGACCTCTGTTCACCGAACTTCCGTCGGCGAACACCCGCACTGAGAACGGCCGTTCAGCTGGTGGTTCACCCACCAAGCTCGGCACCTCCGAGGCGTTGGCTGCCATCGAACGCGGCTGGGCCGACGGGCTCACCGTCCGCGAGACCGCCCGCCGCGCCACCCGCGCCCCGAGCTACGTCCACAGCGTGTTCGTACGGCTCGACCGTGAACGCGGCCCGCGTCCAGTGAACGCCCGGTGCTGACGCCGCTCGACCCATATCCCCGTCGCTGGGGCCCGGCCGCTGCTTTGGCGGGTAGGGCCAGGCCCCGGCGTTCCTCCGCGCAGGAAGGAACCGCCGGTGAACCATGTCCGCACCGACAATGACCCCGCGAACGCGTCCTTAGCACCGCTCGGCTCCGTTCCCCTGGTGGACAAGCCCGACGACCGGCCCGGCCGCGGTCCCACCGACCGCACACGCGGTGCGAGGCGCCGCCCCGTCGTCCCGCCGTGGGCGCGCTCACCACGCGAACTGCGCAGGGCGGCACGGTGGGCGGGCGGGTATGTCGGCCACGTCAGCGCGTATCACGCGATCCGCGCGCCTTGGTACGCCGTCCGTCTCGCCCTCCAAGCCCCGTTCGGTGCCGCGCGGTTCGTCGGCGGCTCGCTGCGATGGGTGGCCGACGCGGAAGGCGGGCCCCTGCGCCAAGCGGCAGCGTCGCGCGAAGACGTCGAGGAGTATCTGAAGCTCTCGCGGCAGCGGGACCGCCGGGTGCGGTGGCGTACCGTCGTCGGTGTCCTCGCCGTGATCTTCGGCGCCGTGACCGTGCTCGCGCTGTACGTCCTCGGGCCGGCGTGGATGGTCGCCGCCTGTGGCACTGCGCTCACCCTCGCGTTCGGCCGACTCGGGCAACCCGAGGACGCGCCGATCATCCACAGGGCTGTGGAAATCCCCAGGGCGACCAGGCTCACCAGCGACATCGTCCTCCGCGCACTCGGCGCTCTCGGCATCCCCGCGATCAACCAGGCCCAGGCCAAGAGCAGTCCGGGCTTCGCCTTCACCGCTCCCATCACACGCGACGGCCCCGGATGGCTCGCCGAGGGGGATCTCCCGTACGGCGTCACCGTCGCCGATGTCCTCGACCGCCGGGAGAAGCTGGCCTCCGGACTGCGCCGCCCGCTCGGCTGTGTCTGGCCCGAAGCCGTACCCGACGAGCACACCGGACGCCTGCGCCTGTGGGTCGGGGACCAGGACATGTCCAGGACCCGGCAGCCCAAGTGGCCTCTTCTCGAAGCCAAACCGCTCGACCTGTTCAAGCCGCAGCCGTTCGCCACCGACCAGCGCGGACGGTGGGTCGCCCAGACGCTGATGTACGTCTCCGGGATCGTCGGCGCCGTCCCGAGGATGGGGAAGACCTTCCTCCTGCGCCTGGTCCTGCTGATCGCGTGCATGGATCTGCGCGCCGAGATCCACGCGTACGACCTCAAGGGCACCGGTGACCTGTCCGCCCTCGGCCGGGTCGCACACCGCTACCGGGCGGGTGAGGAAGAGGACGACATCGCGTACGCCCTCACCGATCTACGCGGTCTGCGCGCCGAGTTGAGACGCCGCGCGAAGGTCATCCGCGAACTGCCGAAAGACCTCTGCCCGGAGTCGAAGGTCACCTCGGCCCTCGCCGACCGGAAGTCACTCGGCCTGCATCCGATCGTGATCGGCGTGGACGAATGCCAGAAGTGGTTCGAACACCCTCAGCACGGAGCCGAGTTCGAGGAACACTGCACCGACCTCGTCAAGCGCGGCCCGGCGCTCGGTATCACGCTTCTGCTCGCGACCCAGCGCCCGGACTCCAAGTCGCTGCCCACCGGCATCTCCGCGAACGCCACGGTGCGTTGGTGTCTCAAGGTCATGGGCCAGATCGAGAACGACATGGTGCTCGGCACCGGCTCGTACAAGCGCGGCATCCGCGCCAACACCCTCACCTGGGCCGACAAGGGCATCGCCTGGTTCGTCGGTGAGGGAGCCGACGCCCGCATCGTGCGCTGCGTCGAGTTGAACGCACCCACCTCCGACGCACTGGCCCTGCGCATCCACGAGCTGCGGAAACGAGCCGGGATGCTGTCCGGGCACGCCCTCGGCGAGGAGATCCTGACCGGCGCGGCCTCGTACGACCTGCTGACCGACCTCGTCGCGGCCCTCCCGCCCGGCAAGGCGAAGGCGTGGAGCGAGGACATCGTCGCCTGGCTCGCCGAACTCCGCCCCGAGGTCTACGGCCAGTGGACGCCGGAGCAACTGGCCGCCGCAGTCAAGCCGTACGGCCTCCGCACCGTACAGGTGTGGGGCACCACCGACGGCAAGGGCGCCAACCGCCGCGGCCTGCGCCGGGATGACGTGCTCAAGGCCCTCGCCGTACGCGACGGCGGAAGCGCCGCCGCGTAGCCGCTCAGAGGACTCGGCCTAGCGCCGCACCCCGCTAGGTCTAGCACCTCTGCTAGCACCCCATTCCACCTCTGACCTGGTCGCTAGCCCCTAGCGACCCCACTTCCGCACACCCTGATTCCGCCCTGGAAGGGGTTCCCATGCCTCCGCTCGCCGCCGCTATAGCCCTCATCGTTCTCGCCGCTGTCTGCTACTCGGCGCTGTGCGCGGCCAGTCCGCTCGGCGTCTGCCGCAGGTGCGGCGGGTTCGGCTTCAAGGTCCGGCAGAACCGGCGCGGCCGGATCGTCCGCGGCCGGGAGTGCCGGCGCTGCCGCGGTTACGGACAGCGCGTCCGCGTCGGCCGCCACCTCTACAACGTCGCCACGCGGCTCCACCGCGAAGGCACCCGCTGACCGCGAAGCCGGCCGCTCCCGAGAAAGGCACCCAGATGGCTTTCAGCATCTCCGCGCTCGTCCTCTTCGGCGCCCTCGTCGCCCTGCTCATCCGCTACCGCGCCCTCGGCGCCGGCGCCGCGATCGTCGCCCTGCTCTTCGGCTTCTACCTCGCACGCAGCGGCGCCGCTTCGTCCGTCGACCAGATCATGTCCGCCCTCCGTGACGCCATCCCCGGCAACCGCAGCTGACCACAAGGGAGTTCGCCATGTGCGTCCAGACCTCCGCACCCCGGCTCTCGTTCATGGCCGTCGGTGACCTCCGCGACGCCCTCACCGCCCTCGAACGCGGCGAGGGCCCGACAGCTATTGCCGCGCTCATGTCCATCGACGCCGAGTCGTGGCGGGTGGTCGAACACCGCCTCGCCGTCGTCGGCGGCGACCTCCGCCAGCTCCTCGAACGGGCCGGGCTCGCCGACGCCCCGACCGGCCCGCTGGCCTGACGGTTATCGGTGCGACTCCAACCCCTGCCCAGATGAAGGGCGTTGGAGCCGCGCCGAGGACCGGACAGCCCGGCCCGCCCAACGATCCGCGCAACGGAGGAACCCATGCCCGACATCGCCCAGCACTGGCACGTCACGCTCCTCGACAGCGTGCGCGCGCTCGGCGCCGCCGCCGAGGAACTGCGCGCCGCCCACCAGCACGCCCGCCACACCGCCCGCGCCGCCGACCCGGCCCGCATCATCCCCGTCCCCGGCCTGCTCACCGTCCCCGGCTCCGAGCCCGTGCGCCCCCACGACGAGGCCCTGTGGCAGCTCAGCGACCTCTACATGGTCCTCGAACATCACACCCGCGACCTCTACGAGAACGCCGCCCTCGGCTACGCCCACGGCACCGCCACCGCCATCACCGCCGTCCTGCGCAGCGAGCACCCCCACCGCGCCGAACTCACCCGCGACCGCAACGGCACCTACCCCCTCGCCGCCCAGGACCTCCCCGACCTCGGCCAGTCCCTCAGCGCCGCGGCCGGCGCCCGCGAACTCGCCCGGCTCCACGACCAGTTGGCCGCCTACGCGCAGGCCGGCGACGCGGACGAGACCGCCGTCGAGGACTTCCCCACGGACCTCGCCGCCACCGCGTACGCCTACGGCGAGTGCGCCGAACGCGTCCTCCGTCACCTCATCCGCTACGCCGACACCCACGGCTTCCTGCGCGCGAGCTGACAGCCGCCCCACGTACCCGCACACCCCGACGAATGGAGCGCATGCCCCACGCCCGCGCGATCCGCGCCCACATGATCCAGTCCTACGACGGCACCGAATGGCAGGTATTCGTGGCGCTGCCGGACGAATCCCGTTGGCCCACCGTTCCCTTCCCCCTCGCCGACGGCATTCCCACCCTGCACGCCCGCACCAACGCCCTTGTCGCCCTCGGTTACACCGTCCTTGACGGCGAACACACCTGGGAGTGGATGGAAACCGTCTTCGAGGGCGACCCCGACGGAGCCGTCTTTCTCGTCGCGACCGCCACCGTCGCCCCGACCCACCCCACCGACGGCGACACCTGACTCGACCCGGAGCAGCGGCCAACCGGCCAAGGAAACCCGCTGCTCCGGCCTCCCGCCCCGCCAACACGGCACAGGAGGTGCCCCCAGCATGCCCGACACCACCGGTCCGAAACCGACGCCCTTCGCGGCCCAGACGAACGCCTTACGCGCACTGCTCCGCATCGCCGAACTCCACCCCGGCCTCCCCGGCGCATACGTCGTGTCCCACAGCACCACCCCGGACCGCATCGACGTCCAGCTCGACACCCCCAGCGCCTGGGAAACGTGGCGCGAAACGCTCAGCCTCCCCACCGACTCCGTCACGCACGGCTTGTTCAGCACCAGGGAAATCCTGGAATGCGAGACCACCGTCGACGGGACCACCGTGCGTATCTACGCCGTCTTCCCCCGCGTCGACACCATCATCCGGACCTACCCCCACTTCCCCCGCGCCGCCGCCGACGTCCGGGAGCAGTCGTGAACAGGCGCCCGCACAGCACGGATCGCCGCACACCCGGTCGCTGCCCGAGTCTCAAGCTCCCCGAAGTCCTCGACGAGATCGGCATGTCCCGGTCCGCCTTCTACCGCATGCGAGCCCGCGGCAAGGCGCCCAGGTGCGTGCGGCTCCCCAACGGGCAGATCCGTGTGCGCCGCAGCGACCTCGACGCGTGGTGGTCGAACGCCTGCCAGGACCTGTCCGACTGAATCCAGATCCCGGGTGCGCGTTCCCCCCGTGGAACGCGCACCCCTGCGGAGGAGCGTCATGTTGACCTACGACGTGCGGATCTGGGGAATCAGAGACCGCAACAGCAAGAGCGCCCCCTTTCAGCTTCGTTGGCGTGTGGGAGAGCACAAGCACCAGGCGCCGTTCCGGACATACACGCTCGCGGACGCCCGGCGGTCCCAGCTCATGTCCGCGCTGCGCGCGGGCGAGCAGTTCGACACCGAGACCGGGCTCCCGGCGAGCGAACTTCGTGAGCTGAAGTCACCGACCTGGTACGAGCACGCGTGCGCTTACGCCCTCATGAAGTGGCCGCGGGCCGCGGCCAAGCACCGTGCCGCCATCGCGGAGGCGCTGACGATCATCACCGTCGCCCTCGTCTCCTCGCACAAGGCGATGCCGGACCGCCTGTTGCTCAGAAGAGCGTTACGCACCTGGGCCTTCCAGATGTGCCGCACGGAGAACGGGGTGGTCGCCCGCAAGGACGCGCAACCCGTTCCCGCCGAGGACGCGGCATCGCTGGAATGGATCGCGAAGAACTCCCTCAAGATGAGGGAGTTGGGCACCTCCGAAAAAATGCGCGCCGCGCTGACCGCGCTGTCGCTGAAACTCGACGGGACGGCTGCCGCCGACAACACCTTCCGACGGCGTCGGACAACCTTCAACAACGCGCTCCGGTACGCCGTCGAGCGGGACCTCCTCACGGTCAACCCGCTCTCCCGGATCGACTGGGACCCGCCGGAGACGGACGACGAGGTCGACTTCCGATACGTTCCCGAACCGGGTCTCGCACGCTCCCTCATCGCGGCCGTGGCCACGCAGGGAGCGCGGGGCGAGCACTTGGAAGCGTTCTTCGGCTGCCTCTACTACGCCGCCATGCGTCCCTCCGAGGCGGCGGCGCTCGGCAGCAAGGCATGCCTGCTGCCGAGCGAGGACGACGAGGACTCCTGGGGCGAACTCGTCCTCGGCGAGTCCCGGCCGGAAGCCGGGTCGGGCTGGACGGACGACGGGCAACCGTACGAGCTTCGCGGTCTCAAACGGCGCGCCCGCAAGGCCACGCGATCGGTGCCGATTCCGCCGGTTCTCGTCCGTATGCTGCGCGAGCACATCCGGATACACGGCACCGCGGCCGACGGGCGCCTTTTCCGAGCGGCCGGCGGCGGACGTGTCCGCTCCACCGAGTACAGCGAACTGTGGCAGGCCGCCCGGGAGAAGGTGCTCTCGGCCGAGGACGTGGAGACGCCGCTCGCCGAGGTTCCGTACTGCCTTCGCAAGGCGGGCGTGTCCTTGTGGATCAAGGCGGGGGTGGACCCCGTCGAGGTCGCCCGGCGCGCCGGACACAGCGTCGCCGTCCTCTTCCGCTTCTACGCGAAGATCCTCCGCGGCGTTCAGCACCGTGCCAACGAACTCATCACCCAAGCCCTCGACGACCAGCACGGATAACGGAACGTAGAGATGCATCTCCCCCGCCGAACTTGGCCACAGGTTGGCCACACGCACTGGTCGACGGCGGGTCGGGATGGCACACGGGCGGGACAGACAGACGGGTGAGGGCGGGTCCCGGAGTTCCGGGACCCGCCCTCACCTGCGTGTTTGTTACCTCAGCGGAGGCTGTGGGATTTGAACCCACGGTGACATCGCTGCCACGACGGTTTTCAAGACCGTTCCCTTAGGCCGCTCGGGCAAGCCTCCCCCGCGGGCCTCGCCGCGAGGGGTGGGGCGCCGCAGGGGGATAGCGTAACGGGTCAGTTGTCGGAGTCGCCGGTGCGGCTGCCGAGGGTCACGTCGGTGGTGTGGGCGGAACCGCCGCGGGTGTAGGTGATGGTCGCCTTGTCGCCCGGCTGGTGCTGCCAGATCTCACCGATCAGGGTCTGGCCGCTGTCGATCAGGGTGTCGTCGAACTTGGTGATGATGTCGCCGGCCTTGAGGCCTGCCGTGTCGCCGGGGCCGCCCGCCGTGATGGCGCCGGACGTCGTGGAGATCTTCGCGCCGTCACCGTCGTACTGGGTGTCGAGGCTGACGCCGATCAGCGGGTAGACGGGCTGGCCGGTCTTGATCAGCTGGTTGGCGACGCGCTTGGCCTGGTTGATCGGGATGGCGAAGCCGAGGCCGACGCTGCCGCCCTGGCTGCCCGGCTCGCTGTTGCCGGCCGGCTGGATGGCGGAGTTGATGCCGATGACCGCACCGTTCGCGTTGAGGAGCGGGCCGCCGGAGTTGCCGGGGTTGATGGACGCGTCGGTCTGGATGGCGCTCATGTAGGACGCGCTCGATCCCTGGCCGTCGCTGGAGGCGACCGGGCGGTGGACCGCGCTGACGATGCCGGTGGTGACCGTGCCGGACAGGCCGAAGGGCGCGCCGATGGCGATGGTCGTGTCGCCGACCGCGGAGTCGTCGGAGTTGCCGAGCGGCAGCGGGGTGAGCTTGAGGTTGCCGGCGTTCTTCAGCTTGACGACGGCCACGTCGTAGCCCTGGGCGCGGCCGACGACCGAGGCGTCGTACGTGTTGCCGTTGGAGAAGGTGACGGTGAGCTTGCCGCCGTCGGCGGCCGGGGCGACCACGTGGTTGTTCGTGAGGATGTGGCCCTGGGTGTCGAAGACGAAGCCCGTGCCGGTGCCGCTCTCCTGGCTGCCGCTCGCCTTGATGGTGACGACGCTGGGCAGCGCCTTGTTGGCGATGCCCGCCACGGAGGTGGGGGAGCGGTTCAGCGCCTTGGTGTTGTTGGGCGCGGAAACGGTGGTGGACCCGGAGTTGTCGATGTTGTGGTGGGCGATCTCGTAGCCGACACCGCCGCCGACGCCGCCCGCCACGAGCGCGGCGACCAGCACCGCGGCGACCAGGCCGCCGATCCCGCGGCGCTTGCCGCCGCCGCCACCGTTCGACGGCGGCCCTGCGGGCACAGGCGCGCCCCACACCGGTCCGCCGGGGCCACCGGGGGTGCCCGGCTGCGGGTGCGGGGAGGCGTACGCCGGAGTGACCGGGACCGCGAAGGGGTCGCTCAGCTGGGACGCCGGAGGCTGCGCCGGGGTCGACGCCTGCCCGTACGCCGGCGGCTGCTCGGCCGCGAAGACGGCCGTCTGCGGCGCATAGCCCTCCGGCGAGGCGGAAGAGGCAGCCGAGGCGGCCGAGGCGGCAGGGGTGACGGGAGCGGCAGGGGGCGCGACAGAGGGCGCGACCGGCACGGGGGCCTGCGGCGCGTCGTACGACGGGAGGGCCGGCGCGACCTGCTGCGGCGCCTCGTACGGCGAGTACTTCGGCGCGTCGTACGGAGAAGGCGCGGCGCCCGCGCCCGCCAGCTCGCTCGGCGGAGGCCCGTACGGCGACGGCGGCCCCACCGGCGGCGGCGCCTGCGTCGGCAGCACCTCGGTCCGCGACTCCTCCGCGTAAGCCGGAGCCGGAGCCGACGCCGACTCGGACGCGGCAGCAGGCGCGGGCTCCGACGGCTGGGCCGCCGGAACGGCCGGAGCGTCGGACGGGATCGGCGGCGCGGGGGGCGCAGGGGGCGCGGAGGGAGCCGGGGCCGCCGAGGCACCGTCGGGCGCGGCACCCTCGTGCGCGGCCGCCGACTCCGCAGCCGGCACGGCGGACCCGGCTTCGTTCTCGGTGCTCACAGCGATTCTCCTCAGGGTCAGGGCACACAACCAGAATGAAGGACGAAGGACAAATCACGTCGTGGGCACAGCATTTCCCACGGCGTGTCGGACCGCCGTAAGCGGTAGCTGTGCGACGTCCGGTGCGACGCCCGCACCCGTGTGCCGGTCCCCGTACCACCGGCGAACGGCGTAACGGTGGCACCATGGCCCGGTGACGTATGCGCGCGTGGTCCCGGATTCGGGCCCGACGGGGCGGCCTGTCCAGGTCGTCGCCCATCGGGGCGCTTCCGAGGACGTACCAGAACATACGCTCGCGGCGTACCGGAAAGCCATCGAGGACGGCGCTGACGCGCTGGAGTGCGACGTACGGCTGACAGCGGACGGCGAGCTGGTGTGCGTGCACGACTGGCGGGTCAACCGTACGTCCAACGGCCGCGGCGCCGTCTCCTCGCTCGAACTGGCCGACCTCGCCGCGCTGGACTTCGGCTCCTGGAAGGGGCAGCACTCCGACCCCGAGACGCCCGAGCGCTTCGACCCGGGCGAGCGCAGCCGGGTGCTGACCCTCCACCGGCTGCTGGAGCTGGTCGCGGACACCGAACGCCGGGTCGAGCTGGCGATCGAGACCAAGCACCCCACCCGCTGGGCGGGCCAGGTCGAGGAACGCCTGCTGGAGGAGCTGCGGCGCTTCGGCCTCGACCGTCCCGCGCCCGGCGAGTCCTCGCAGGTCAGGGTGATGAGCTTCTCCTCGCGCTCGCTGCGCCGGGTACGGCTGGCCGCGCCCGCGCTGCCGACCGTCTACCTGATGCAGTACGTGTCGCCGCGGCACCGGGACGGGCGGCTGCCGGCGGGCGTGGGGATCGCGGGGCCGAGCATGCGCATCCTGCGGGCCAACCCGGGGTACGTGGCGCGGCTGCACCGGGCGGGTCACCGCGTGCACGTCTGGACGGTGGACCGGCCGGAGGACGTGGAGCTGTGCGTACGGCTCGGGGTCGACGCCATCATCACCAACCGTCCGGCGCAGGTGCTGTCCCAGCTGGGGCGCTGAGCGCCGGAGAACGCCGGGCGGCGGGAAGCTCACCGACGCCGCCGACCCCGCCGACCGCCCGCCCCTCGACCCCGCCGGACCGCCGGGAAACGCAGGCCCGCGAGCCGGCCCCGGGCCCGGCCCGGAGGGATCACTTCGAGCCACGCCGAGCCGCCGAGTGACCGCTGAGACATCTGGGGCGGAAGTGGCGTACGCCCCTTACAGGTAGTGCGCCGGCGCACACGGACCCTGCCGACCGGGTTCCGAACGCGCCGGATCGTGCCACGGGCATGGGCGTATCACGTATGAGCGCGTGGAGTGCGGCAATAGATCGCGGTTGGCCTGTTTCCGGTCGAGTCCCAAGGGGCATCCACCCTGTGGCGTGGGGTGAAGGAGGTCTCGGGGGTGTCGGTGATGGTGGCGCAAGAAGTGCCGACGTCCACAACCATGGCCCTGCCGCATGG
Source organism: Streptomyces sp. NBC_00223 (assembly GCF_036199905.1). Taxonomy (NCBI): domain Bacteria; kingdom Bacillati; phylum Actinomycetota; class Actinomycetes; order Kitasatosporales; family Streptomycetaceae; genus Streptomyces; species Streptomyces sp. NBC_00223. Next base: position 3,988,380 of record NZ_CP108109.1, read on the forward strand.
TCCTACGGGTGTCGCGGACGCGCGCAGAAGGCTGCGCGAGGAGCTGTCCGCGCGGGGCGTGCCGGAGCCGGTGATCGACGACGCCGTGCTGATCCTCTCCGAGCTGATCAGCAACTCCTGTCGGCACGCCCGCCCGCTGGGTGATCGCGGGGACGGCGGATGGACCGGTCATGCGGGCGCGCAGGGGTCCGCCGGGCGTGTGGAGCGCGGCATACGGGCCGCCTGGGCGATCGACGAGGACGGGACGCTGGTCCTGGAGGTCACCGACGGCGGCGGCCCCACCCGGCCGCGGCCCTCCAGCCCCTCCCTGACCGCGCACGGCGGCCGGGGCCTGGGCATCGTGGGCAGCCTGGCGCTGCGCTGGGGTGTGCGGGATCCCGCGCCCGGCGAGGTCACGGTGTGGGCGGTGCTCGCGGTTCGGGGCCGGCACGCCCGGCGCGACGACGTGATGGGCACGGGGATCGGCCTGCCCATCGGGGTGCCGCTCGATCTCCCGCTGGACCTCGCCGAATCGCTCGACGACCTCGGCTGAGCGCGCGCCCGGGTACGTACGGTGGGCGCCCACCGGGCCGGCGCCCGAACACCCACCCGGGCCAGGCCCCACGAGCCCCCCACCCGGGCAAGCGCCCGGGCCCAAGCCCTGTCCCGGCTACGACCGCGGGGCCGGCGCCGCGCCCCCGCCCGTCGCGGTCCTCCCACCAGCCCGCCGGGCGCTAGGCTCGCGGCCGGAATACCGCCGCACCGGAAGAGACCGAGCCATGGCCAAGAAGCGCGCGACCGCCACCACGACCAAGGGCCCGAAGGCCGCAACCGGCGCCGCCATTCCTGTCGTCGGCGCGCGCGAACCCTGCCCGTGCGGTTCGGGCCGCAGGTACAAGGCGTGTCACGGCCGCGAGGCCGCCCACGCGGTCACCGAGCTGGTACGCCGTCCGTTCGAGGGCCTGCCCGGCGAGTGCGACTGGGTGGCGCTGCGCGAGCTCGTCCCCGCGGCGACCGTGCCGCTCGCCCTCAAGGACGCGCTTCCCGAGGGCGTGCCGTCGGTGACCCTCGGCACCGTGCTCCCGATGGCCTGGCCCGGGCTGCGCCGCGACACCGGCGCCGTCCTGCTCGGCCTGCAGAACGACGCGTCGTCCGGCGACATCAGCCGCGACCTCGCCGACACCCTCACCCGCGCCCTGACCGCCGAGCCCGGCAACGCGGTCGAGGGCCGCCGCCCGGCGCAGGACGGACCGCGCCTCCAGGACCTGCTCGACCTGTCCGCGCCCTTCGAGCCCGAGGTGCACAGCGGCTTCGAGTTCTGGCTGGAGAACGTGGACACCGCGACCGGCGAGGTGGCCGCCTCCCTGGAGCGCGCCAACCAGGCCGCGATCCCGACCGTACGGCTGACCGGCGTGGACGCGGCCTACTGGTGCGAGACCCCGGAGAAGAACCACCTGCGGTGGGTCATGCCGCACCCGGAGGAGGCGCTGCTCGACGCGATGGCCCGGCTGCACGCGGCGGGTGCGTCCTCGCTCGGCGACGGTACGAGGCTGGTCGGCTCCTTCCGCGCGCACGGTCTGGTGGTCCCGGTGTGGGACCTGCCGGTCGGTATGACCGCGGACGACGTCGAGAAGCCGGCCGCGGCCTTCGGCGAGCGGCTGGCCGAGACCCTGACCCGTACGGACCCGCTGACGGGGGACGAGCGCCGGGCCCGCAGCGGCTTCACCAACCGGCAGATCACCCTGAGCTGAGCCGGTCCCGGCCCGACGCGAGCACCGACGCAAGCACCGACGCGAACCCCCACGCAAACCCCGTCGGAAGCACCGACGCGAACCCCGACGGACCCCCCGTCAGAACCCCGGCCACCGCGGCCGCTCCGGACCCACCCCTGGACAGGGGTGCCGGCCGAGCGGCCGCCCGGTGATTCCGATCACAACTCCCGGGGAATCGCCGGGAATCGGCAGAACCCCCCGATCGAGGGAATTTGCGTTCGGACGAAGTCTTGTTACCGTTTGAACAGCCCGGTCGCTGGTGCATCCCCCGTCGCCAGCGACCGGGCCTTTCCATGCCCATGAGGCGGTCCGGCCAATGGAATCCACGGCTGTGCGACCCCGGGAGCACCGATACCGTCAGTCGTCGTTCGACGACGTCGCGCTGTGCCCGACATCCGCCCGATGCGGGCCGACATGCCCGGACCCACCGCTGACCGCGGCCAGCGGAAGGACGACGGCGAGCGCGGCGACGCTCGCGAGGGCCACCCGGCGCAGTCCGGCCGCCCGGACCCGCTCCTGGTCGTCCGGAGCCCACGACGATCGCGAAGACCGCGACGCCCGCAAGGACCGCAGCACGGACGACGACCGCAGCGCCGACGACGATCCCGGCGCCCACGAGGACGGCGCCCACGAAGACCCCTGCTGCGACTTCTGCGTCTTCAAGGAGTCCCCCTGACCTCGACAGTTGACCTCGACCATTCCCCCGCACCCGAACATAGCGTTCCGGAACATGTCGTTCCGTCACCGCCACCCGGCCCGCCCCGAAACCGCCCGTCCGTGGCCCCGACGTCCCCCGAAGAGCTCCGCCGCCGCCCCCGGCGTCCCCGCCGCCCCCGGCGTCCCCCGAAAAGAGAAGTCCCCGCGCGCGCCCCCGCCCGCGCTCAGTACGTGAGCCGGTCCCCGTCCGGGGCCGTCCGCCCCGCCCTGACCAGCGCGTCCACCAGCATGTCGATCCGCGGCAGCCACGGCGCCGCCCCACCCGACTCGGCGACCGGCGGCCGTACCCACCGCAGCTGACCCGCGCTGCTGCTGGACGGCGGCAGGGCCACGTATCCCCCGTCACCGTGGTAGCGCAACGAGGTCGGCACCCACTCCTGGCTGTCGAGGAGTTCGCCGAGCTCGGCCAGCGAGTAGGGCGCCACCAGGAAGACATAGCGGGTCGGGGTGGCGAGCACCGGGCCGAGCCGGACGCCGAAGCGTTCGATCACCTCAAGGGCGCGCGCGCCCGCGACCGCCGGCAGGCTCGCGGCCGAGACATGGTCGCCGGTGGCGAGCACGACCGGCGCGTCCGGCCGCTCGCTCCACCACCAGCGGATCATCCTCGGGTCACGGGTGGCGGCGAGCAGCCCGGGGTCGAGCGGGTGGACCCCGGGCACCGGGCAGTTGGGACGCGGGCAGGCACACGGCTGTGCGCCCGCGGCCCGCCAGGTGGTGCGTTTGTCGTATCCGACGCCGGGTACCACACGCCATTTCCACTGTTCGGCGTAGGTGAGCGCCGCGTTGAGCAACGCGGTCCGCCCCTTTCGCTGGAGTGAGAGCTTGCGTCGCCTTCCGAGGATCTCGCGCATCAGCGCTCGTTCCTTTCCGTTAACGCCCAGGGATCTGCCCATTACACAACGTAGCTGTCGAGCACACCGCATACGAGGCAGCGCATCACGCTGCCAGCCGAGCGTGGAACGTGGCGGAGGGTGGCGCGCAATGGCGCTTCTTGGTTCGTGGTGCCCTGCTCGCGAGCCACTTCCGTGACTCCCGTTGGGCGAAGCACCCCTCGCCACTCGGGGTTGGGTCGGCCGTCAACTGCTTACGTACTACGACGCTTGAGCCGGACTTCGGGTTCCTACCCATCACCCGCGATATGACGCGCTGTTGGCTGGGATCAGTCGACAGCGCGCATGAACCGGGGGTGGCGGTTTCCGGCCAAGCTACGGGGGAGTGGCCCCGGACCGCAAGACTCCGACACCATTCCCGGTACCAGGACAATCCTGGACATGCCCACGATCGTGCGTGTAGAAGTGGGGTCCTTGATAGCGGCGCAGCACGACATGGGGGTTTGCGATGCTATTCATCCAGATGCTCCGCGCATTGCGGACGAAAAGCGCTGATTGCCCCGCCTGCTGGTCCCCGGCCGGAAGCCCCCGGTCATGAGCCCCGCCCACGTCGGAAAAGTGGCCGGAACAGAGCCACTTCCTTCCGCTCAGGCGCACACTGGCGCCTCTGCGGCCGTGATCGGAGTACCGGTGGCCTCGCTGGTTCCGCGTGCCCCGGCCACGCCCGTGGTCCCGCCGTCCGGTTCGCGCGCCCCCGTTCTTCCTGCCCGCGGTACCCCCGCTCACACCCTTGCCGTCCAGGACCGGCTGGCCTCCTGGGTCTGCGATCTGTCGCTGCTGCACGAGCTGACCGAGCGGCTGGCCCGTACCGACGATCTGCACGACGCCCAGCACGAGGTGCTGCGGGCCGGCGCCACCCTGGTCGGCGCCCGGCGCGGCCTGATCGCGCTGGAGCCCGTCGACGGCCTGGGCCCGGACACCACCGTCGGCCTGGGGCTCGGGCACAGCGACCTCGGCGCCCTGGAGACCGTTCCGCATATTCCCGGCCATCCGACCGCCGCCGATCCCGCCGATCCGACGGCCGCCGAAACGGTCCACCGCGACCTCCTGCACGAACCCGGCCTCGCCCCCCGGCACCGCGAGGTCGCCGCCCAGCTCGGCCTCGGCGCGAGCTACGCGCTGCCGGTCGCCGCCGAGAGCGGGGGCCGGCTGGGCACGGCCGTCTGGTTCTACGACGAGCCCACCGAACCCGCCGACCGTCAGCGCCGTCTGATGGCCCTTTATCTGCGGTTCGCCGCCGAGCACCTGGCCCGCTGTCTCGACCTGTGCCGTGCCCGGGGCACCACCGCCGCCCTCGCCGCGGAACTGCTGCCCGCCCGGCTGCCGGCCGTGCCCGGTGTGCGGATGGCCGTACGCCACCGGACCGGACCGCGCGGCGGCGGCGACTGGTACGACGCCCTGCCGCTGCCCGAGGGCGCGCTCGGGCTGGCCGTCGGCGGGGTGACCGGGGCCGGGCCCGGCGCGGTCGCCGCCATGGGACGGCTGCGGGCCAGCCTGCGGGCGTACGCGGTGATGGAGGGCGAGGACCCGGTCGCCGTGCTGTCCGATCTGGAGCTGCTGATGCGGCTGACCGAACCGGCCCGCTCGGCGACGGCCCTGTTCGGCTACGCGACCGCGCTGTCCGGCGGCGGCCGCAAGCTCACGCTCGCCGGGGCCGGGCACTGCCCGCCGCTGGTGGTCGGCGACCGGCGCTGCGAGTTCGTGGAGACCACGCTGTCCGCGCCGCTGAACATGCTCAGTTGCTGGGAGGCGCCCAGCGTGGAGCTGCGCGCCCGGCCGGGCGAGACCCTGGTGCTCTACACCGACGGCCTGCTGCACCGCACCGGCGAGCCCGCCGACCGGGCCTTCGCCCGGCTGCACGCCGCCGCCCAGAGCGCGCCGCGGACCGTACGGGAGGACCCCGAGCACTTCGCCGACCATCTGGTGCGCACCGTGCTGCCCGACGGCCTGGACAGGACCGACGGGGTGGAGGACCTGGTGCTGCTGGTCGTGCGCTTCGACTGATGTCCACAGGGCCGTCCGGCGGCCGTCTTCCCTCTTCCGCCCGCACACATACGATGGGACGAAAGGTTCATCGAGTGGCGAGAGGGAGGCAGGACGTGGCGGAGGTCGAGGACACGCAGGAAGCCCGGCAGGTCGAGCAGAACACGCGGGACGAGCAGAAGGCTTCGGAATCGGCGCCGGAGACCACCGAGACCACCGAGACCACGGACAAGCCCGTCAAGAAGCGCAAGAACGGGCTGTACCCCGCGGTGTCCGACGAACTGGCCGCCGTCATGAAGTCCGGCTGGGCCGACACCGAGCTGCACGGCCTCGAACCGATCGCGCAGGCCCCGTACGCCGCCGCCCGGCGCGCCGCGCTGTCCGCCCGCTTCCCCGGCGAGCGGATCGTCGTACCGGCGGGCAATCTGCGCGTGCGGGCCAACGACACGGAGTACCCGTTCCGCGCCGCCAGCGAGTACGCCCACCTCACCGGTGACCAGACGCAGGACGCCGTGCTCGTGCTCGAACCGCTCGCGGGGGGCGGCCACGAGGCGACCGCGTATCTGCTGCCGCGCTCCAACCGGGAGAACGGCGAGTTCTGGCTCGACGGCCAGGGCGAGCTGTGGGTCGGCCGCAGGAACAGTCTGGCCGAGGGCGAGCAACTGCTCGGGCTGCCCTGCCAGGACGTCCGCGAGATCGCGGCCAAGCTGCGCGAGGCCACAGGACCGGTCCGGGTGGTCCGCGGCTACGACGCCGGAATCGAGGCCGCGCTCACCGACAAGGTGACCGCCGAGCGGGACGAGGAGCTGAGCGTCTTCCTCTCCGAACTGCGGCTGGTCAAGGACGAGTTCGAGATCGCCGAGCTCCAGCAGGCGTGCGACTCGACCGCCCGCGGCTTCGAGGACGTCGTCAAGGTGCTCGACCGGGCCGAGGCCACCTCGGAGCGGTACATCGAGGGCACCTTCTTCCTGCGCGCCCGTATCGAGGGCAACGACGTCGGCTACGGCTCCATCTGCGCGGCCGGCCCGCACGCCACCACCCTGCACTGGGTGCGCAACGACGGCCCGGTCCGCCCCGGCGACCTGCTGCTGCTCGACGCGGGCGTGGAGACCCGCACCCTCTACACCGCCGACGTCACCCGTACCCTCCCGATCGACGGCCGCTTCTCGCCGCTCCAGCGGAAGGTCTACGACGCGGTGTACGACGCGCAGCAGGCGGGCATCGACGCCGTCAAACCCGGCGCGGCCTACCGCGACTTCCACGAGGCCGCCCAGCGGGTGCTGGCCGAGCGGCTGGTGGAGTGGGGGCTGCTGGACGGCCCGGTCGAGCGGGTGCTCGAACTCGCCCTCCAGCGCCGCTGGACGCTGCACGGCACCGGGCACATGCTCGGCCTCGACGTGCACGACTGCGCGCGGGCGCGGACCGAGGCGTACGTGGACTGCACGCTGGAGCCCGGAATGGTGCTCACCGTGGAGCCCGGCCTGTACTTCCAGGCGGACGACCTCACCGTGCCGGAGGAGTACCGCGGCATCGGTGTGCGGATCGAGGACGACATCCTCGTCACCGAGGACGGCTGCCGCAATCTGTCGGCCGCGCTCCCGCGCGGCGCCGACGAGGTCGAGGCGTGGATGGCGGGCCTGCGCGGATAGCTCCGGTCGGGCCCGCCCGCACGAGGAACACGGCGGGCCCGCGCGGACCGCGGCGAGACCCGCCGACCGTCGTCCAGCGGCGTCAGGACGCCCTGAGCAGCCCGTCCTCACGCCACTTGAGCACCTTGTCGAACGCCACAACCGTGCCGTGCCCGGGCCGGTCGTGGAAGTGGACATGGTCCACGAGTGCTTCGATCATGAAGAGTCCGCGTCCGTCCTCGGCGTGCCGGCCCATCGGGGTCAGCGGCCGGGGCGGATGGCGGACGCGGTCGCGGGAGAACCCCGGTCCTGAGTCGGCCACCTCGATACGGCAGCGGTCACCGTCGATCTCCGCGGTGACGCTGTAGCCGGTGGCCGTACCGGCGTGTTCCACGGCGTTCGCACAGGCCTCGGAGAGCGCCACCGACAGATCGAAGCAGATGTCGGGATCGACCCCGGCGTTCTCCATCGTCCCCAGCAGCAGCTTCCGGGCGAGCGGAACGCTCGCAGCCTCGCGCCGCAAATGGAGTGACCACCAGATGCTCATGCTCCAGCCTCCTGGCTGCGGCTCGACATACGGTTACGTATTGCCGCGATCGACACTCCGTAAGCGTGGTGTTGACGTGATGCCGCTCATTCGGCGGATGCCCGGTCACGGCGTACGGGTGTAAAGGGAAACTGCGCGGGCACATCGCCACGAGCCGGACACCCCCTGTTCCGCACGGAAACGCGCGGTGAGAAGATGGCCGCCGTCATGGCTTCTCCCGCCACTTCCGTGCGCGCAGGCACCGGTATGCGACTACTGCGGGCCGCGGTGTTCACCGCGGTCTGCGTCGTGCTGGCCGCCGCCGGGCACACCATGGCGTCCGGCGGTACGGTGTCCGGCGCGTCGCTGGTGGTCGGCTGGCTGGCGGTGTTCGCCGTGGTGGCCCCGCTGGCCGGACGGGAACGGACGCTGCCCGGGATCGCGGCCCTGCTCGCGGCGGGACAGCTCGCCCTGCACACGGTCTTCAACGTCGGGCAGATGTGCGCCACCCTCACGGCGGCGCCGGCCGGACCCGACGCCGACCACGGACTGATGGCCACCGCCGCCCGGCTGGTGTGCGGCGAGGGCCAGGCCGGACGGCTCTCCCCGCAGGCCGCGCGGGAGATCGTGGCCCGGGCCGGACTCGGCCCGTCCGCGATCGGCTCGCCCATGCACATGCCCGGCATGCGGATGCCGGGCGACCCCGGCTTCGGCGTCCCGGCGCCTGTCGGCGGCCACGAAGCCCTGGCCCTGTCGCTGTGCACGCTGCCCATGCTGCTCGGCCATCTGCTCGCGGCCGTGATCGCGGGCTGGCTGCTGCGCCGCGGCGAGGCCGCGCTGTGGCGGCTGATCCGGCTGTCGGTACGCGGCGCCGCCGGGCTGACCGCGCTGACGCCCGCCCTCCTGCTGCGCCGGGCGTACGCCGCCGCCCTGCTCGCCGCGCTCGCGGCCGGGGCTCCGTACGTCCGGCTGCGGGTCCGGTGCGCGACACCGGAGGCGGCGGCCCGGCACCGTACGGTCTGGCTGCGGCACTGTCTGGCCAGGCGTGGTCCTCCCGTGGTCGTACTCGCGGCCTGACGCCGCGTCGGCTCCCCGTGGGGAGCGCTGACGCACGCGCGGGCCGCCCGGCCGCCTCCCCGTACACAACCGTGGCTCTTCCTCGGCCTCTCCATGGCCTCTCCACGGCTGTACGCGCTCCCGCGCGTTCGGGGAAGGCATCCGCGCGCCCTTGGACGCGCGCGGGAAACCCGCCAACGTCAGCGCACCACTCACTGTGGAGAAGACCCCTGCCATGAGCAGCTCTCGTATGCGCGGCCGTGCCGCGACCGTCGCCGCACTCGCCGGTTCCGTCGTCCTGCTGGCCGCCGTGCCCGCCTTCGCCCATGTCACCGTGCAGCCCAACACGGCGGCCAAGGGCAGTTACAGCACGGTCGCCTTCAAGGTGCCGAACGAGGAGGACGGCGCGTCCACGATCAAGGTGGAGGTCAATCTGCCGGCCGACCACCCGATCGCCTCGGTCTCGATCCAGCCGGTGCCCGGCTGGACCGCGAAGGTCGTCAAGTCGAAGCTGGCCACGCCGATCAAGTCGGACGACGGCACGATCGACGAGGCCGTCACCAAGATCACCTGGAGCGGGGGCAAGATCGAGCCCGGGCAGTTCCAGCAGTTCCCGGTCTCCTTCGGACCGCTGCCCGCCGACGCGGACTCGCTGTCCTTCAAGGCGCTCCAGACGTACGACAACGGGGACATCGTCCGCTGGATCGACATCGCCCAGGCCGGCCAGTCCGAGCCTGAGCACCCCGCGCCGACCATCAAGCTGACGGCCGCCCCCTCCGACGACGGCGCCGCCCCTGCTACTACGACCCCCGCCGCGGCCCCGGCCACCGACGCCAAGGACGCGCAGCCTGCGGCCGCCTCCGCCGACAGCAGCGACGGCACCGCCCGCACGCTCGGCATCGTCGGAATCGTCGTCGGTGTGATCGGCGTCGGCTTCGGCGTGCTCGCCGGGCGCCGCCGCGGCACGGGCGGCTCGTCGGACTCCGGCGGATCGTCGGCCTCGGCCTGATCCGGCTCCATCCGGGCGGCCGCGGCTCATCGAACAGGACCTCTCACATGCGCACCACCGTCAAACTCGGCGCCGTCGCCCTGGCCGCCGCCTCCGCCCTGCTGCTCTCCGGCTGCGGCGCCTCCGGCGGTTCCGACTCCTCCGACGCCGCCGCCGTGGCCGCGGTCTCGGGTGGGTCCCAGGGGGCCGGCACCGTGCTCGACACACCCTTCACCAAGCCGGACCTCGTACTGACCGACAACCACGGCAAGCCGTTCGACCTGGTGAAGCAGACCGCGGGCCGGCCCACCCTGCTCTTCTTCGGCTACACACACTGCCCCGACGTCTGCCCGACCACGATGGGCGATCTGGCGCTGGCCAAGTCCGAGCTGCCGCGGGCCGACCAGGACAAGCTGCGGGTGGTCTTCGTCAGCACCGACCCCGAGCGCGACACCCCGGCCCGGCTCACCGAGTGGCTCAAGGCGCTCGACCCGAGCTTCATCGGGCTGACCGGCAAGTTCGCCACCATCGAGGCCGCGGCGCGCTCGGTCGGCGTGGGCATCTCCGCGCCGGTCAAGGAGAAGGACGGCAGCGTCACAGTGACCCACGGCGCCGAGGTGCTGGCCTTCTGGCCCAAGGACGACAAGGCGCATGTGCTCTACATGTCCGGCACCACCGCCGAGCAGTACGCGCACGACCTGCCGAAGATCATCAGGAGCGAGAAGCCGTGAGCGGGCCCGGAGACAGGTCCGCGGGGCGGCCCGTACGGCGGCGGATCGCGCTGAGCGCGGGCGCGGTCGTCACGGTGGGCGCTGCCCTGGCCTTCACCGGGTGCTCCTCCACCGGCACCTCGGCCCGTACGTCGACCCGTACGGCCGCCGACCGGAAGAGTGCCGCGCATCTGACCGTGAGCGGGGGCTACCTACCCCAGCCGCTGCTCACCGACATGGCCGCCGCCTACTTCACCGTCACCAACCCGGACGGGACCGACGCCGAACTGACCTCCGTGACCAGCCCGCTGGCCGCACACACCACCCTGCACACCACCACCGGCACGACCATGCGACAGGTGGACTCCCTGACCGTCCCGGCGCACGGCACACTCGCGCTCGGCACCGGCGGCGACCATCTGATGCTGGAGAACCTCACCCACAAGCCACTCGTCGGCGACACGGTGACCCTGACCCTCCACTTCGCACACGCCACGCCCGCCACGATGACGGTCACCGTGCCCGTGCGCCCGACGACGTACCGTCCGAAGGGCTGACAAGCCGATGAACAAGCGGTTGTACGTGCCGATACCGACGACGCCGAGAGCGCCGACCATGCGGAAGACACCGGATTCACCGCCGCCGCCCCGGACGGCCCGGCCGGGGCTCCCCCTGCCGGGCACGCCGACGACCGGCGGGAGCGCGCCCGCGCGCCGCCGCGTCCGGCGCCGGCTCGCCGGGCTCGCCGCCCTGCTCGGGACGCTGCTCGCCGTGCTGCTCGGCACGGCCGCGCCCGCGTCCGCGCACGCCGCGCTGATCGGCATGGACCCCGCCAGGGGTTCGGTGGTCAAGACGGCGCCGTCCCGTATCGTGCTCACCTTCTCCGAGGGGGTGCTGCTCTCCGACGACTCGCTGCGGGTGCTCGACCCGCAGGGGACGAACGTCGCCGTCGGCGCCCCGGGGCATGTGAGCGGCACCGACTCCGGATCCACCGCCACCGTGGCGCTGCGCCCCGGGCTCGGCGACGGCACGTACACCGTGGCCTGGCGGGCGATCTCGCAGGACAGCCACCCGGTCTCGGGCGCCTTCACCTTCTCGGTCGGCGCGCCCTCCAAGACCGCGGTCAACCTGTCGGGCGCGGCCGCGGCAGGCGGCGGGACGGCCGGCACGCTCTACGGGATCGGCCGCTACTTCGCCTACGGCGGGTTCGCGCTGCTGGTCGGCGCCTCGGTCTTCCTCTCGGTCTGCTGGCCGCGCGGTGCCATGCTGCGGCCGATGCGCCGGCTCGCCGCGGGCGGCTGGGCCACCCTGGTCGTCTCGACCATCGCCCTGCTGATGCTGCGCGGCCCCTATGTCAACGGCAAGGGGCTCGGCCAGGTCTTCGATCTCGCGGTGATGCGGGACCAGCTGGAGACCAGACCGGGCGCCGCCCTGCTCTCCCGGCTGCTGCTGCTCGCCGCCGCCGCGGTCTTCCTCGCGGTGCTCTTCGGCAGCTACGCCAAGCGCGAGGACTCCGCGGAACGCGCCGATCTGGCCTGGGGTCTGGGCATCGGCGGCACGGTCGTGGCGGTCGGCATCGCGGCCACCTGGGCGATGGCCGAGCACGCCTCGGTCGGCATCCAGCGCAGGCTGGCCATGCCGGTGGACGTGATCCATCTGCTGTCCATGGCGATCTGGATGGGCGGCCTGATCACCCTGCTCGTCGCCCTGTGGGCGCCCTCGATGGCCGACCGGCCGGTCGAGCGCTTCGCCGTCCACCGCTTCTCGCTGCTGGCCCTGACCTCGATCACCCTGCTGGTCGCCACGGGCACGTATCAGGCGTGGCGGCAGATCGGCACCTGGCGGGCGTTCACCGACACGTCGTACGGGCGGCTGCTGCTGATCAAGATCGGCCTGGTGGGCGGGCTGGTCGTCATCGCGTGGTTCTCACGGCGCTGGACGGGGGCGCTGGCGGTGCCGTCGGGGGTACGGGCGGGGTCCTCCTCCGGGTCGGCTTCGTCGGCGGCCTCGTCCTCGGCGCGGATCGGTGCTCAGGCGGCGGCGCCGGAACGTACGGCCGTACGGGAGCCGGTCGGCGCGGCCGCCTCGGACGGCACCGAATCGGAGAGGGCTGAGGGCGCGGAGGGGTCCGGGTCCGAGAAGGCGGCCGATCCCGCGCGGGCCGCCCAGCTGCGGCGGCAGCAGACCGCGCGCCGGAACGCCGAGGCCCGCAAGGTGCGCGAGGCGGACCCGGCGCGCGGTGCGCTGCGCCGCTCGGTGCTCGCGGAGGCGGCCGTCGCCGTGGTACTGCTCGCGGTCACCACGACGCTGTCGGGTTCGCAGCCTGGGCGGGCCGCCGAGGAGCAGAAGGCCCTGCCGGACGCGGGGGTCGGGGCCTCCCCCGGCTCCGGCGCCCCGCAGCAGATCGCGGTCACCCTCCCGTACGACACCGGCGGCCCGAAGGGCAAGGGCGCCGCCGGGGTCACCGTGGACCCGGGCCGGGCCGGCACCCCCAATCAGCTGCTGGTGCTGCTGACGGACCCGGACGGCAACCCGGTCAACGTCCCCGAGCTGCGGGTGTCCCTCACCCTCCCGGACAAGCACCTCGGCCCGATCCCGGTCCTGGTGCACCGGATGACCCTCGGGCACTGGATGGCGGCCGAGGTCCAGCTGCCGCTGCCGGGCACCTGGCAGCTGGCCGTCACCGTCCGCACCTCGGACATCGACGAGGTGACGGTCACGAAGAACGTACGGATCACGTCGTGAGCGCTGTGGACAGGAAAGCCGCCGGGAAGCCGGAGACCACCGGGAAGCGGGAGACCACCGGGAAGCCGGAGAGCACCCCCGCCGAGCGGCCGGGCGACGGTCCCGCGCTCTCCCGGCGGCGGCTGCTCGGGACGGCGGGGGCGGCGGGCGCGGCCGGGCTGGCGGTCGGCGCCGGCGGCTTCGGCGCGGCGCTGGCCGTGCGCGACGAACCCACCGCGCTGACCTCCGTGGGCGCGGGCCGCGTCCCGTTCGAAGGCGTACGGCAGGCCGGGATCACGCAGCCCGCGCAGGCCCGGGGGCATCTGGTCGCCTTCGACCTCGCCCCCGGCGCCGACCGCCGGGCGGCCGCCGCGCTGCTGCGGCGCTGGTCGGACGCGGCGCGCGAGATGACCCGGGCCGACCGGCCGCTGACCCCGGCGTCGTACGACGACCAGGTGGCCGACGACGCCGGGCCGTCCTCGCTCACCGTTACCTTCGGCTTCGGGCGGAGCTTCTTCGGCCGGACCGGGCTGACCTCGCGGCTGCCGGAGGCGCTCGCGCCGCTGCCGGTCTTCCCGGGCGACGCGCTCGATCCGAAGCGCGGCGACGGCGATCTGTGGGTGCAGATCGGCGCCGACGACGCGCTGGTCGCCTTCCACGCGCTGCGGGTGATCCAGAAGTCCGCCCGCGACACCGCCTCCGTGCGCTGGCAGATGAACGGCTTCAACCGCACCCCGGGCGCGACCGCGCGGCCGATGACCGCCCGCAATCTGATGGGCCAGATCGACGGCACGAACAACCCCAAGCCGACCGAGTCCGACTTCGATCAGCGGATCTTCGTACCGGCGGCGGGTATGTCCGGCTCCCCCGAGTGGATGGCGGGCGGGTCGTACGCCGTCTTCCGGCGGATCAGGATGCTGCTCGACTCCTGGGACCATCTGCCGGTGGAGCGGCAGGAGAAGGTGATCGGGCGGCGCAAGTCCGACGGGGCGCCGCTGTCCGGGGGCATCGAGACGACCCCGCCCGACCTGGAGAAGTTCAACCCGGACGGGTCGCTCGCCATCGCGGCCGACGCGCACATCAGGGTCGCGGCGCCCGCCTCCAACGGCGGCGCGGCGATGCTGCGGCGGGCGTTCTCGTACCACGACGGCATCGGCGGCGACGGCGCCCCGGACGCCGGGCTGCTCTTCGTGGCCTGGCAGGCCGACCCGGCCAGGGGTTTCGTGCCCGTGCAGCGCAAGCTCGACGGCGCCGACGGGCTGTCCCGCTTCCTGCGGCACGAGGCCGGCGGTCTGTACGCGGTGCCGGGCGGGGTCGGGCCGGGCGAGTACGTGGGGCAGCGGCTGCTGGAGGGGTGAGCGGCGGGGGCCTCCCGCCGGGGTGCGGGCGGCTTCGGTGAGGTGCGGCCGCCGGGAAGCGGCCGTGCGGCCCACCCCGCGCGGGCCGTTAGGCTGAACGCATGTCTGCGGCGAGTCGCTACACGTATCTGGGACCTGAGGGCACCTTCACCGAGGCAGCGCTGCGTACGCTGCCCGAGGCCGCCACGCGCGAGCTGGTCCCGATGGTGTCGGTGCCCGCGGCGCTGGACGCGGTGCGCAACGGGCAGGCGGGCGGCGCGCTCGTACCGATCGAGAACTCGGTGGAGGGCGGCATCACCGCCACCCTCGACCAGCTGGCGTTCGGCGAGCCGCTGATGATCTACCGCGAGGTGCTGTTGCCGATCGCCTTCGCGCTGCTGGTCAGGCCGGGTACGGAGCTGAGCGCGGTCAAGACGGTGACCGGGCACATGGCCGCCCAGGTCCAGGTGCGCAACTGGCTGGCCGAGCATCTGCCCGACGCGGTGTGGGAGTCGGCGGCCTCGAACGCGGACGGCGCGCGGCTGGTCCAGGAGGGCCGTTTCGACGGAGCCTTCGCGGGCGAGTTCGCGGCGCCGACCTACGGTCTGGAGCCGCTGGCGACCGAGATCCACGACGCGCAGAACGCGACGACCCGGTTCGTGCTGGTCGGCCGCCCTGCGCGGCTCGCGGCACCGACCGGCGCGGACAAGACCTCGGCGGTGTTCTGGCTGCGGGACGACCACCCGGGCGCGCTGCTCGAACTGCTCCAGGAGTTCGCGATCCGCGGGGTGAACCTGATGCGGATCGAGTCCCGTCCGACCGGCCGCGGCCTGGGTCAGTACTGCTTCTCGGTGGACGCCGAGGGCCATCTCACCGACCGCCGGGTCGGGGAGACCCTGATGGGGCTGCGTCGGCGCTGTCTGAATGTACGATTCCTCGGTTCGTATCCCCGGGCCGACGCGGTGGCTCCCTCGGTGGCCAGGGGGGCCGGCGACGAGGAGTTCACCGAGGCCGCGGACTGGCTGAACCGGGCGCTCGACGGCCGCGGCTGAGCGGTCCGCGCGGTTGTCCACCGGGTTATCCACAGGCTTGGCGCGCGCCCTGTGGGTAACTGGGGACAAGTCGACAGTAGAACCCGACCTAGTCGACAAATAGGTACACAGACACCAGGTCCCCCCGGAGCGACACAGTCCACCCCGCGTCACCCCAATTCCCACGGTCCATCCTCCCGAGGGAACACTTCTCACTCGAAAGGGAGTGTGGAACGGGTTTGGATGGGGAATCCATAGCCGATCATCCGGCCCTGGAAACGATCTCCACACTTCTCCACAGATCTTCCCCACACCCTGTGGACAAGGTGCGGAAATTGCGGTCCCACCTGTGGATAACTTTCCCCAATGTTGCCCCCGAACAGCCATGAAGCTGTTGATCAACTCCGGTTCTCCACAGGGTGGATGACCCGGAGGAGGTATCAACCCAATAGCGTTGACGAGAGGCTATTCACTTCGCTTTACGGATTTCCCTTGCTTTTCACTCGAAGTGGACATATTGCGCATTACTCCCTTAAGTTGTCGCGCTCGATGGCCCCGCCCCGGTAGCCTGTGACCGTGATTGACCTTCGCCTGCTTCGTGAGGACCCCGACCGTGTGCGCGCCTCCCAGCGCGCCCGTGGAGAGGACGTCGCACTCGTCGACTCCCTCCTTTCCGCCGACGAACGGCGCAGGTCCTCCGGTACCCGCTTCGACGAGCTGCGCGCCGAGCAGAAGCAGCTGGGCCGGCTGATCCCGAAGGCGCAGGGCGACGAGAAGGCCGAGCTGCTCAAGCGCACCAAGGAGCTGGCGGAGGCGGTCAAGGCCGCCGACACCGAGCAGCAGGACGCCGCCGAGGAGGCCAGGCAGCTGCTGCTGCGGCTGGGCAACCTCGTCCACCCCGACGCTCCGATCGGCGGCGAGGAGGACTTCGTCGTCGTCGAGCGGCACGGCACCCCCCGCGACTTCGCCGCCGAGGGCTTCGCCCCCAAGGACCACCTGGACCTGGGCGAGCGGCTGGGCGCCATCGACATGGACCGCGGCGCCAAGGTCTCCGGCTCGCGCTTCTACTACCTGACGGGCGTCGGCGCGCTGCTGGAGCTGGCCCTGGTCAACGCGGCGATCGCGCAGGCCACCGCGGCCGGCTTCATCCCCGTCCTGACCCCGACGCTGGTCAAGCCCGCCGCCATGGCGGGCACCGGCTACCTCGGCCAGGTCGAGGACGACGTGTACTACCTGGAGAAGGACGACCTCTACCTGGTCGGCACCTCCGAGGTCCCGCTCGCCGCCTACCACATGGACGAGATCATCGACGCGGGCCGGCTGCCGCTGCGCTACGCGGGCTTCTCGCCGTGCTACCGGCGCGAGGCGGGCTCGTACGGCAAGGACACCCGCGGCATCATCCGCGTCCACCAGTTCGACAAGGTGGAGATGTTCGTCTACACCTCCCCGGAGGAGGCCGAGGCCGAGCACCGGCGGCTGCTGGAGTGGGAGAAGCAGTGGCTGACCTCGCTGGAGCTGCCGTTCCAGGTGATCGAGCTGGCCTCCGGTGACCTGGGGTCGTCCGCGTCGCGCAAGTTCGACTGCGAGGCGTGGATTCCGACGCAGGGCAAGTACCGCGAGCTGACCTCGACGTCCAACACCACCGAGTTCCAGGCCCGCCGGCTGAACGTCCGGCTGCGCGACGCGAACGGCACCCGGCCGCTGGCGACGCTCAACGGCACGCTGTGCGCGGTGCCGCGGACCATCGTGGCGCTCCTGGAGAACCACCAGCAGGCCGACGGTTCGGTGCGGGTGCCCGAGCCGCTGCGGCCGTACCTGGGCGGGCGGGAAGTGCTCGAACCCGTCTCCGCCGCCAAGTGACCGGCGCCGCGGGGGCCGTTCCGGATCCGCTGCCGTACCGGCTGGTGGCCACCGATCTGGACGGCACCCTGCTGCGCGAGGACGGCACCGTCTCGCAGGTGTCACGGGACGCGCTCACGGCCGTGGCGGCGGCGGGCGCCGCGCACATCGTCGTCACCGGGCGGTCGGTGCCCTGGACCCGGCATGTGCTGGCCGACCTCGACTACCACGGCCTCGCCGTCTGCGGCCAGGGCGCGCAGCTCTACGACGCGGGCGCGCACCGGCTGCTGACCTCGATCACCCTGGACCGGCAGCTTGCCGGGCTGGCGCTGGCCAAAATCGAGGCGGAGGTCGGGCCGGTCGCGGTGGCCGCGAGCCGGGACGGCCTCAGCGGCGACGTGCTGATCGGCGAGGGGTACGTCTACCACCCCGAGCTGCCGGTCGTCCTCATGGCGGACCCCGCCGAGCTGTGGGCCGAGCCGATCAACAAGCTCTACATCCAGCGGCGCGAACTCGGTGACGACGGTCTGGCCCGGGCGGCGCGGGCCGTCGCCGGTGATCTGGTGGGCGTGACGGTCGCGGGCGATGGCATCGTGGAGCTGCTGCCGCTCGGGCTGACCAAGGCGACCGGGCTCGCGCTGGCCGCGCGGCGGCTCAAGGTGACGGCCGCCGAGACGATCGCCTTCGGCGACATGCCCAATGACATCGCGATGCTGAAGTGGGCCGGGCACGGCGTGGCGATGGCCAACGCCCATGCCGAACTCAAGGCGGTCGCCGACGAGATCACGGCGTCCAACGACGAGGACGGCATCGCGCTGGTGCTGGAACGGGTCTTCGGACCGCTCTGACCGGCCGGCCCGCTCACAGGCTGCGGCCTCGCCGCCTACAGCGACGGCAGGCGGCTGCGGCCCGGCGGCGTGAGCCCGTAACAGCACAGGCCGATCAGCACGGCCGTCAGATGGCCCAGATCGGTGAACGTGCCGTTGTTGAGCACCGGCGTCCCGAAGAAGATCAGCACCCCGGCCAGATAGCCCCAGCGCCACGGCCGGGGCACCCGGTAGGCGAGGACGCCGATGACGCCCGCGAGCCCGTAGCTGACCCCGATGTCGACGGTGTGGGCCAGCGAGCGCGGCAGCCGGTCGTCGCGGATGCCGAAGAGCACGGCCTTCTGGCTGACCACCGTGGCCCCCACATGCGCGATCGCCGCGACGAGCAGCCAGCGCAGGGTGCCGAGCCAGCGTTCGGCGGTGGCGTGCACCAGCTCGAAGAGCACGGCGTAGAAGGCGAAGCCGGACGGCGTCTCGATCCACAGCGCGCTGGCGATCAGTACGCGGATCGGGTGACTGCGCAGCTCCACGAGGTTGGTGCTGAGGTGGTGCAGAAGATACGACCGCAGATGCGGGGACATCCCGGCGGCGATCCCGCTGGTGATCGCGAGGATCAGCAGCCAGATGTGGGTACCGGGGGTGGCACGGACCCAGCCCGTGATCAGGCGCCGCGGGTCCGCGGAGGCGAAGCGGCGGTACAGGGCGGAGGGGAGGACCGCGCGGCCCGGTGGGGGCGGGGAGGTCTCCGGTATTTCCGGTGCCATCCCCACCAGTGTTCACCGCGAGGCTGTGTGCCGCCCGTGGGCCGGGGCGGGTGGCCGGGGGCGGGTGGCCGGGGCGGCGGTGCGGGGTGGCGGCGCGGCGGGAGAGGCGGGCCCGTGCGCCGCCCCCGGGGGAAGTCGGGGGCGGCGGGGCTCAGCGCTGCCGGGGCCTCACTCCTCCCCGGCGAGCTTGAGGGTCCGCAGCCGGTGGCCCGCGAACCAGGTCGTGGCGACCGTGACCCCCGCGAGCAGCACGATCCCGGTCGGCAGCGACACCGCCGAGGTGACCAGGTCGCCATGGGCGATCGTCCGGGTGACGGCCAGCGACCACTGCTGGACGCTGAGGGTCTGCGCGCCCGACACAAAGCCGCCGATCACGGTCTCCCACACCAGGGCGTAGACCAGACCGACCACGACCGCGTGCCGGGTGAGCACCCCGAGCAGCAGGAATATCGCCGCATAGGCGACGGACGCGACCACGGTGCCGATCGCGAAGGCGACCGCGAGGTTCTGCCCGTTGCCGTTGAGGATGTACCCGGCGATCAGGGTGGGGACGGCGGAGAAGGCGACAGTCACGCCTATGGCGACCAGCAGCTTGGTGAAGACGATGGTCGACCGTCGGACCGGCTTGGCCAGCAGATAGACGATCGCGCCGTCGTCGATCTCCGGGCCGATCGCGCCGGTGCCCGCGATGACGCCGACCAGCGGCACCATCGCGCTGAGCGCGAAGCCCTGGAGCAGATTGTTCGCGGTGGAGTCGTCGGCGCCGCTGAGCGCGCGGACGGCGGCGGCGATGACCAGCAGGAGCAGCGGCAGCGCGAAGAGCAGCAGGGCGCGGCGACGGCCGAGCAGCGCGCGATAGGTGAGCCGGGCCACGGTGGGGTGGTAGAAGACGGGTCCGGAGGCCGGCGGCGCCTTGGGGAGCGCGGTGGTGAGGGACATGTCGGTCGGCTCCTTACGCCGTGACCAGGTAGGAGAAGACGCTCTCCAGGGACTCGTCGGACGGCGAGACCTCGTAGAGCCGGATGCCGTGGTCGCGGGCGATCCGGGGCAGGAACTCGGTGAAGCCGGCGAAGTCGATCGCCTGGATGCGCAGGGCCTTCTCGCTCCAGTCCAGCTCGATCCCGGCGGTGGACGCGTGCGCGATGAGCACGGACGCGAGCTGCCGGTCGTCACTGGACCGTACGAGGTAGCGGTGCGGACGGTCGGTCATCAGGCGGCGGATCTTGCGGAAGTCGCCGGACGCCGCGTGCCGTCCCGCCACCACGACCTCGATGTGGTGGGCGAGCTGCTCGACCTCCTCCAGGATGTGCGAGGAGAACAGCACGGTCCGGCCCTCGGCGCCCATCCGCCGCAGCAGCTCCATCAGGTGCAGCCGCTGCCGGGGGTCCATGCCGTTGAACGGCTCGTCGAGCAGCAGCACGGACGGCTCGTGGACCAGCGCGGACGCCATCTTGGCGCGCTGCCGCATCCCTTTGCTGTAGGTGTCGATCCGCCGGTCCTGCGCGTACTCCATCTCGACGGTGGCCAGCGCCCTCTGCGCGGCCGCCCCGGGATCGCGCAGCCCGTGCAGCTCGGCGTTGGCGACCACGAACTCGCGCGCGGTCAGGAAGTCGTACATCGCCTCGCGTTCGGGGACGATGCCGATCTCGCGGTACGCCTCCTCGTTGCGCCAGATGGCGGTGCCGTCGAGGGTGACCGCGCCGTCGGAGGGGGCGAGGAACCCGGCCATCATGTTGATGAGGGTGGACTTGCCCGCGCCGTTGGGGCCGAGCAGGCCGGTCACACCGGGGCCGATCGTCATGGTGATGTCGTTGACGGCCACCACGTTGCCGAACCAGCGGGAGACAGCCTCGATGCCGATCGTCGTCATGACAGGCCCACCTTCCGGTAACGGCGCATCAGCAGGCCGAAGCTGCCCGCCACGATGGCGGCGACGGCCAGCAGGTACATGATCCCGTTGAACGCGTCGTACGGTCCCGCGGCGTGCGGGAAGGCGGAGGTCGAGCCGAGGAACCAGCTCTGCACGCCGTCGATCAGCGTGATCGGCGAGAAGAGGCCGAGCCAGCCGATGACGTGGTACTTCTCCTGGGAGTCGGCCACGGCCTGCACGCTGGAGACCGCGCCGTAGGTGATGACGAACACCGCGATGATCGCGGCGACGCCGAAGCCGCGCCGCGGGGTGACGGCCGCGATCACCAGGCCGATGCCCGCGAAGAGCAGGGAGAGCAGAAGTACGGACACCAGGCCCTTCGCAAACCCGGCGGTCTGGGTGCCGAAGCTGAGCTTCGCCAGCAGCGCGCCGACGTAGAGGATGACGAGCGGCACGGCGGTCAGCAGGAAGAGCGCCGTGGTGAGCGCCGCGTACTTGGCGGCGACGTAGTCGACCCGCTCGATCGGCCGCGAGAAGTACAGCGGGGTGGTCTTGAAGCGCAGGTCGCGCGAGACGGACTGCGGGGCCTGCGAGGCGACGAAGAGCGTGATCACCGCCTGAAGGATCACCGCGTAGCGCGTGTAGTCGACCGGCAGTCTGCTCATGTCGGTGAAGACGGCGACAGCCACCATGATCAGGGCGGGCGCGCACATCACGCCCAGCAGGATCATCGGCAGCACCTTGGACTTGGCGCTGCGGCCGAGGCCGTACGCGCCGCGCAGGCTCTGCACGTACAGCGACTGCCGGGCGTAGGCGCGGCCGAGGCGCGGGCCCTGGTACTTGCGGTAGCCGATGTTGTGGATGACGTCGGGGGGCGAGCCGGCGGAGGGGGCGCCGACGGGGGTGATCACGTCAGGCTGCTGCGTCACGGCCGTCTCCTTCCTGGGTCCGGCTCGGGGTACGGGCGGGCGGGTTGGGGCCCTGGGGGTCGGGACCTTGCGGGTGAGGGCCTTGCGGGTGAGGGTCGGGGCCGTCGGCGGGCGGGGCAGCGGAGGTCGGGTCGTCGTCTGTGAAGAGTTCGGCGATGCGGTGGCGGCGCTGCTCCATCCGGACCAGGCCGACGCCGAGACCGGCGACCGCGTCGCGGACGGTGTCGTACGTCTCGTCGCCCGCGATGTCGACCAGGAGGAGATGGCCGGTGGCCTGCGCGGTCAGGCCCTTGCCGGTCAGGGCCGCCAGCAGCTCCTGCTCCCGGTCGGTGACCTCGACGGCGAGGGAGGCGGTGGCCTGGGTGAAGTCGCTGGTGGACGAGGCCCGCAGCAGCTTTCCGCCGTCGATGACGACGATGTGGTCGCTGGTGCGCTCCAACTCGCCGAGCAGATGGGAGGTGACCAGCACCGAGATGCCGAAGTCCGTGTGGACACGGCGGATCAGGCCGAGCATCTCGTCGCGGCCGGCCGGGTCCAGGCCGTTGGTCGGCTCGTCCAGCAGGACCAGCTTCGGGTCGTGGACCAGCGCCTGGGCGAGTTTGACCCGCTGCTTCATACCCGTGGAGTAGCCGCCCATCGGGCGGTACCGCTCCTCGTAGAGCCCGACGTGGCGCAGCGTGTCGGCGGTGCGCTCGCGGGCGGCGGTGGGCGGCAGCCCGGACATCCGCGCCATGTGCACGACGAACTCGGTCGCGGACACGTCCGGCGGCAGGCAGTCGTGCTCGGGCATGTAGCCGACGAGGCCGCGGATCTCCGCGCCCGCCGTGGCCACGTCGAGTCCGAGCACGGCGGCACGACCCTCGGTCGCCGGGGACAGCCCCAGCAGGATCTTGATCAGGGTCGACTTGCCGGCCCCGTTGGCACCCACCAGCCCGGTCACACCGGGCGTGATGTCCACGGACAGCCGGTCGAGAGCGGTCACCCTCGGGTACCGCTTGCTCAGACTTTCGGTAGCGATCACAGTCACGTTCCGACCGTAGTGGCGCCCACCACGTCGCGGCGTCCACCCGGAGTCGCGGATCGGAGTACGCCTTGGGGCTGACCACCCGTAGGGGTAGCCCCTCGGACGGCCCAGTCGGCGACGGTTGTCCACAGGGGCGGACAGGGGGCCTTGACCCTCTCATCAGCCGCTGTCACATTGATTGATGTCAGCGTTCCGGGCCCGGGTCGACGACGGTTCCGACCGGGCTCCGGCCAGGGGCGGGAAACGGGGTGGCGGCATGGACGGCGGTGCAAACGGTGTCGGGGACGGCATCGGGGACGACGGGCCCGGGCAGGCGCGGGAGCGGTTCGTCGTGGGCGGCGGCGGGGTGCGGCTGTGCGTCGCGGAGTACGGGGACGCGTCGCTGCCGACCGTGCTGCTCCTGCACGGCTACCCGGACAGCAAGGAGGTCTGGTCGGCGGTCGCCGCGCTGCTCGCCGACCGCTTCCACGTGGTGCTCTACGACGTACGGGGCCACGGCCGCTCCCAGGCCCCCGCGCCGCTGAAGGGCGGTTTCACGCTGGAGAAGCTCACCGCCGACTTCCTCGCGGTCGCGGACGCGGTCAGCCCGGACCGGGCCGTGCACCTGGTCGGCCACGACTGGGGATCGGTGCAAGGCTGGGAGTTCGCCACGGTGGCCGCCACCGAGGGCAGGATCGCGTCGTTCACCTCGATCTCGGGGCCGTCCCTCGACCACTTCGGCCACTGGATCCGCCACCGCGTGCGGCACCCCACCCCACGCCTGGCCGCCCAACTGCTCGGCCAGGGCGCCAAGTCCTGGTACGTGTACGCGCTGCACACCCCCGTACTGCCCGAACTGGCCTGGCGCGGCCCGCTCGGCAGGCAGTGGCCCAAGCTGCTGGCCCGCGCCGAGAAGGTCCGCTCCGACGACTATCCGACCGCGTCGCTGCCGCGGGACGCGTCGCACGGCGCCTGGCTCTACCGGGACAACGTCCGACAGCGGCTGGGGAGTCCGCGCGCGGACGCCCACGCGCACGTGCCCGTTCAGCTCATCCTGCCGACCGGCGACGCCTTTCTGTCCGAGCGGCTCTACGACGACCTCGACCGGTGGGCGCCGCGGCTGACCCGGCGGAGGCTGGCGGCCAAGCACTGGGTGCCGCGGTCGCGGCCGGAGCAGGTGGCGGAGTGGGTCGCGGAGTTCGCGGCGGGGGTGGAGGGAGGGGCGTCGGCTTCGGCGGCCTCGGATTGGGGGGTCTCGGCTTCGGGGGTCTCGGCGGCTGCCGCGTCCTCCGAGGCGTCGGGGGCCTCCGGGGGCTCGGGGGCAGGCTCCTCGGTCGAGGTCGGCGCCGTCCTGGGGAAGGCGCTCGCCGACGCGCGGGAGCGGTTCGGCGGGCAGTTGGTGCTGGTCACCGGTGCGGCCAGCGGCATCGGGCGGGCCACCGCGCTGGCGTTCGCGGAGGCGGGCGCCCGGGTCGTCGTGGTGGACCGGGACGCCGAGGGCGCCGCCCGTACGGCCGAGGCGGCGCTGCGGGCCGGAGCGTCCGGTGCCTGGCCGGAGGCCGTCGACGTCTCGGACGCCGAGGCGATGGAGCAACTGGCCGCGCGTACCGCGGAGAGCCACGGCGTGCCCGACGTGGTGGTGAACAACGCGGGGATCGGTCTCGCGGGCCCCTTCCTCGACACCACCCCCGAGGACTGGAAGCAGGTGCTCGACGTCAATCTGTGGGGCGTCATCCACGGCTGCCGGCTCTTCGGCCGGCAGATGGTGGAGCGCGGACGCGGCGGCCACATCGTCAACACCGCCTCGGCCGCCGCCTTCCAGCCGTCCCGCGCGCTGCCCGCGTACAGCACGTCCAAGGCGGCCGTGCTGATGCTCAGCGAGTGCCTGCGGGCCGAACTCGCCCCGCACGGCATCGGGGTGAGCGCGATCTGCCCCGGCATCGTCAACACGCCGATCACCGGCAGCGCCCGGCACACCGGGGTCGACGAGGAGGAGCAGGAGCGCCGCCGGGAGAGGAGCGCCAAGCTCTACCGGCTGCGCAACTACCCGCCGGAGAAGGTCGCCCGGGCGATCCTGCGGGCGGTGCGGCACGACACCGCCGTCGTACCAGTCACTCCCGAGGCACGCGGCGCTCGGCTGCTGTCCCGGCTCTCGCCCGGCGCGCTGCGGACGTTGGCCCGTATCGACCCGCCGCTCCGGTCCCGCGCCGACCGCAGCCGTACCGCCGCGGCCGAGGCGTCACGGCGACGTACCGCGGCCTCCTGACCCACCGTCACCTGACCCATGAGG
Source organism: Streptomyces sp. NBC_00223 (assembly GCF_036199905.1). NCBI lineage: Bacteria > Bacillati > Actinomycetota > Actinomycetes > Kitasatosporales > Streptomycetaceae > Streptomyces > Streptomyces sp. NBC_00223. The sequence goes on from NZ_CP108109.1 coordinate 4,013,243, forward strand.
AGTGAAGGCGTGACCGCCGCCGCCGAGCAGCGCGTGTACCGGATCGAGGACCTCTCGCACCTGAGCGGCACCACGGTCCGGACGATCCGCGCCTACACCGACCGCGGGCTGCTCCCCAAGCCGGAGCGCCGCGGCCGGGCCAATGTCTACGGCGACACGCATCTCGCCCGGCTGCGGCAGATCGCCGACCTGCTGGAACGCGGCTACACGCTGGCCAGCATCAAGGAGTTGCTGGCCGCGTGGGACGCCGGGACCGGCCTCGGCGGTGTGCTCGGCCTGGTCGGCGAGGTGGACCGGCCCTGGTCGGACGAGACACCCGCGCGGATCGGCCTGCCCGAGCTGATGGAGTCCTTCGGCGGCGTCCTGGACCTCTCGGCGGTGGAGGAGGCGCTGCGACTCGGCATCCTGGAGGCGGTGCCCGGCAGCGACGACGAATTCCTCGTGCCGAGCCCGCAGGAGCTGGCCGTCGCCGTCGAACTCCACGCCGCCGGGGTGCCGTTGGCCGCGATCACCGGGCATCTGCGCGAGCTGCGAGGGCAGGTCGAGCACATCTCGGAGCGGTTCCTGGAGTTCACCACGGAATACGTCTTCCAACGGTTCCTCCAGCACCCGCCGACCGACGCGGAGGCGGCGGAGGCCGCGGACCTGGTACGGAGGTTGCGGCCGCTGGCCCAGCAGACGGTCGACGCGGAGCTGGCCCGGGCCATGCGGGCGCGGGCCACGGAGCACGTACGGCGCCATCTCGGCGCCGCGGTCCTCCCCGCTTCGGACGTGGCTCCGGCCCCGGCGACCGCTTCCGCCTCCGCTTCCGCTTCCGCCGAGGTGCCGGTCCTGCTGCCGGCCCGCACGGTGACCGCCGTCCGGGCCCTGGTCGGGCCGGAACACGTCCCGGCCTTCGTCGCGGCGGCCGCCGACCGCGAAGTCGCCGCCCGCCGTATGAACGCCCTCACCACCCCCCACCCCTGACCCCCAGGCCGCAGGCCCACCACGCCCCTCCGGCTCTGCTTCACCGGCCCTTCGCCGGCAGCCGGCCGGCGTTCCCCCTGGGCCCACCGCCCGCAGCACCCGGACCGGAGGTAACGGCGGCTGCGACGGCGACGGAACGACTCCCGGCTCGGCACCCTCATGACGTCGGTCAACCCTCGTTCGCGCATCGCGGCCCGGCCTGCGGAAATGGCGGTCAGATGCCAATGATTCCGATGTGCTGGCCGCAGAGCCGAGTCATGTCGTCGACATCGGACGTGAGGATGGCGACGGGGCCGATCTGCCGTAGGGCCGCTTCAGCGACTGTCGCGTCGATCGCGTACTTGTGGCCGTGAAGGCCGGCAGCCTTGAGCAGCTTCGCCGCGGCCTTGGCCGTCTGCTCGGTCACCGGCTCCACCTTGACCCTGGACAGAGCCCACTGAAGGCGCGGCATGTTCACGCGTGAGTGACTGACCTCCACGATGGTGTTCGCGCTGATCACCAAGTCCGCGCCCATCTCGTGGAAGATCTTGAGCAGGGCGAGGAATTTCCGGTCCTGAACAATCCACGCGGACAGGCCCTCACTGTCGAGAACCACCGTTTCGATGTGCTGATTCACGCGGCGCTCGCGCCACCCACGGCGTCCGTCGTGCCGAAGATACGGGCACGGGCTTCGGCCAGTTCCTCGTCGCTGAAGGCTCCGTGCTCGGCTTCGTGGTCCCGCAGGTCAGCCCCGAGCAGTTGGTGTCTGATCTGGCGCGCCACCGCCTCGGCCACGTAGCCGGAGACGTTGTCCGTGAGCTTCTTCAGCTCCGCGACCTGCTCTGTCGGCAGTGTGACCGTGATCCGCGTCGTGTCAGCCATGGAGGTAGCATACTCCGATATGCAATCACCTGGGAAATGGTCGGCCGGAGGTCCGGGCCAACCATCTGTCGTGGCGCACCTTCCGGGACCGCACATGGTTCGGGGCCGTTCCGACGCTGACCGCCGCCACAGCGACGGAACGGCTCCCGGCTCGGCACCCTCATGACGTCGGTCAACCCTAGTTCGCGCATCACGGGCTGAGCGGGGGTTTCTGAGCGGGCTGTGGCCAGGGGAACCGGGAGCGCTCTGTCGGCGCGGTGGGGGAACTGCTGACGATGGTCAGCGCGTCGTTGACGTGAGAGCGAGTGGGAACCCGGGGGGAGACGGATGGGGCGGCCGGGGGACTGGCATGTACTCGATATGGACCGTGACCCGACGCCGGGTGATCCGTCGCGGGTGAAGGCGCTGTCGATCCAGCTGCACGACTTCGCCGACGATGTGGAATCGGCGCTACGGCTGGTGAAAGGGATGCAGTCCGAGGACGCGATCCTGGCCTGGGCGGGGCTGTCGGCGGACGCGTTCCGGGACGAGTTCGGGTCGGCCCCGAAGAACCTCGACAAACTGCACACCTCGTACCGGCTGGCCGCCGACGCGCTGGAGGCGTACTGGCCGGACCTGGAACACGCCCAGTACCAGGCGGACCGGGCGCTGTCCGACGGGCGTACCGCGCACGCGCAGTTGACGTCGGCGCAAAGTGGTCTGAGCGGCGCGCAGGACTGGGTGCACACGGCTACGTCGACGGCGGACACGTACGACCCCTCGAAGCACCCGGGCGCGTCGGTCCCACCGCCGGACTCCGACAAGGTCCGTCAGTCCACCCGCGACCTGGCCGCCGCCAAGGCCCGGCAGGCGCACGCCCAGCAGGCCGTGACCTCCGCGCAGTCCGCGCTGGACGCGGCGAAAAGGCTGGCGGAGCAGGCCCGTTCGATGCGGGAGGACGCCGCCCGCCGGACCGTCACCAAACTCCACGAGGCATCCGACGCCGGGATCAAGAACCGGCACTGGTGGGAGAAGGCGGTCCACTGGGTCGCCGACCACTGGGACGAGATCGTCACCGTCTGCCGCTGGATCGTCGCCATCCTCGGCATCGTCGTCATGATCCTCGGCGGCCCGCTCGCCTGGCTGGTGGTCGCAGCCGCCCTCATCGTGCTGGCCGACACCGTCTCCCAATACATCCAGGGCAAAGCCAGTTTATGGGCCGTCCTCTTCGCCGCCCTCGACTGCATCCCCATGACCAAGGGCCTCACCTCGCTGGGCAGGCTGAGCGAGTTGTACAAGGCCGGCGGCCTGCTGCGCATCGGCGCCGAAAGCGTCAAGAGCATGAGCGCCGGGCTCAAGACCATGGCCGCTGCCTTCCGTGCCCTTGGCGAGATCCCGTCTGCCCTGCGGGCCGGCCGCCAAGGATTTACCGCGGTCGATCGGGTCCTGCAAACCGGCGGGGAACTGCGACGCGTGCGGGGAGACGCGGACTTCTTCACCGAGTGGGCGGACGACGCCTACGACTCCATCCGGGCGACCGACGATGTCGGGTCCGTGGCCGCGACGGCAGCGGAACACGGATTCACTCCTATGGACATTCAGCAGATCAAGGACCACCTTTTCAACGAGGAACATCTGCTGGACAGCTATGGTCACGCGTCTGTAGCGCGTTTCGACGCCAACCCCAGAATCGCCGAGGCGTGGATTCGCCTCAAGAACGGCAGCCCGCACCCTGCCGATATCGATCTGCTGCGCCACGAACTGCACGAGTCGAACTATATGAGAGAGACAGGCAGTCAGAGTTACCAGGCCGCCCATCGGGCTACAATCGACGCCGGACATACCTGGGACCCGGCGGCGGCCGCACGCGATGGTTTCGGGCGACGCCCCAGCGCGGAGGAATGACGTATGCCCCATTCGTTTCAACTTCTTCTCGTGAAGAGTTCGGAGAGCGCCCATGTCTACAGCGCCACATACGGCCAGGATGTGCCGTCGTTCCTGCTGCTCGACGAAGCCACAGGAACGGTACAAGTCTGCGATGGACAAGGGAATCCGATAGGAGACATGATGCTACGCGCCGGAACGGGAAACGTGGAAAACCCGGTCGATGACCCGGTAGAAGCAGAAAAATTCACCATGGCTTCCGCACACCTGCTCAGCCGGTGGCGTAAAACGGGTGCCGCCCCTGCTGAGATCGTTAAATTCTTCTCCTGATACACAACGCAGTCGAACGAATTAACCGGGGAGGTGCAGAGAACTCATGACGAGTGATCGCCTGGCGGTTCCCATCAATCTGCTGGAGGACTTCGCGCAGCGGCTCGGGTCGATCGTGGCGCGGTTGGACGGGACGAAGGCGGTGTTCCGGGCGTTCGAGGAGGACATGGGAGACGGGTCCGTGGTGGATGCGCTCGACCACTTCGAGCACAACTGGAAAGACGGGCGCGGGGACATCCACAAGCAGTTGACAGGGCTGGAAAAGATGGCGAACACGGTGGTGCGGGAGATGCGGAAGGTCGATACGGACCTCGCGCGACAACTCGCACAGTCCACCCAGGCGCCCGCCGTCGGCGACGGGGACGCGCAGTGACCGCCGCGCCGCCGGTCGGGGTGTCGCTCGCCGTGCCCGAGTCCTGGTGGGAGTTCGACATCCGCCCCGAGGGACGCGAGGCGACCGTTCGTCGGCTCGTCGACGAACGGGCGCGGGCGTTGCCGGAGCTGGCCCCGTACCGCAACGACCTCGCCACTCTGCTGCGGCGGATGGCGCGGGACGCCTACGACTCGGGGGCTCTCTACCTGGGCTGCATGGCCGAGAACTTCGAGGGGGTGCCGCTGACCGCGACAGTGACCGTGACGGTCCTTGGCGCCGCGGACGCGCAGGGCGTGGCGCTGTCCACCGACCCGCGGGCCATCGCAGCCAGCATGAAGACAATCACACCTCGGCGCAACGGCGACGCCTGGCGCAAGGTGACCACCGTGGAGATCCCCGATGTCGGCCTGTGCGCCCGCACCTACGGCGTCGAGGACGTGCCCGTGGAGCAGGGCGACTCCCGCACGATCAGGATGGCCCTCACCCAGACCTACGTCCCCATCCCCGGCCGCCCGGAGGAGGTCGTCGTGATTTCCGGCGCCTCCCCCGTCCTCGACCTGGCCGAAGCGTTGCACGACATCTTCGACGCGGTGACCTCCACCTTCCGCTTCATCGGGTAACCGTAGGCTCGGGCGCATGAGTCTGCGTCTGAGCACTGTGATTCTGCCGATCTACCGCTGGGCCGACGAGGGGCGGGAGGTGTGGCGGCGGGCCGAGGGGCTGGGGCTGCACGGCGCGTATACGTATGACCATCTGTCGTGGCGCACCTTCCGGGACCGCACCTGGTTCGGAGCCGTTCCGACACTGACCGCCGCCGCGGCCGCGACGCAGCGGATCCGCCTCGGCACCCTCGTGACGTCGGTCAAGCCTCATTCACGCATCACGACCTGACCTGCGAGGGTCCGCGTGTCCCCGGACGACCGGCCGCTACTGCGCGCGCAGGTCGCCGAGCAGTTCGTCGATGAGGTGTTCCTCCTCGACTCGGACGCGGTGGTGCCCGAGGGCATCGCCGAGGGGCGGGTCCCATGGGGTGCGGGCCGGGGAGCCGGTGGTGAGCGGGGTGCCGAGGCCTCGGTCGACGGCGGCCAGGTAGGAGGCGGCGTCGTAGCGCCACGGTGTGGCGTCGAAGAGGCGCAGAAGGCTGGTGGCGATGCGGACTCCGCCCCAGTCGAAGTCGCTGTGGAAGGCCAGGCGGCAGCCCCCGTCGAGGAGGTGCCGCAGCAGGCTGCGCGCCGCGGCGGAGAGGGCACCCTCCGTGCAGATCAGCGGGGGGCAGCCAGGGCCGAGTTCGTCGGCCGCCGCGGCGAGCACCGCCGGGTTCTCGCAGACCCGCACCAGGTGGTCGTGGACTCCCAGGTCGGGAACCCGGCGGGTCAGCTGGCGCAGCGTCAGGACCGCAGGTTCCCCCTCGTCGCGGGCAGCAGCGAGCATCCGGCCGAGGGCCCCGCTGTCGGAGCCGGGCAGGCCCAAGGTGAGGACGCGTGAGGAGAGGACGTCCCGCGCGACCCCGACGGCGGCCCAGGCGGCCCGCCGGCCATCGGGCTCGGCGGTAGCCGCGGCGGGCAGGTCGGCGAGGTAGCGGACGGCGGACAGCACGAGCGCAACGAGCGGGCGCCCGTCGTCCAGTGCGTGGGCGTCGCCGACGGTGCGGGCGGCCAGCACCGGGAGGGCGAGGCCGTCGGCCGGGAGCCGGGTGAGGACCCGTACGGCGTCGGCGGCCAGTCGCCGCGCGGTCGCGGGGTCGCCGCCGGAGAGCCGTTTGAGGAGACCGGTCGACGCCACCATGGCCGGCCAGGGCGCCAGCGCCGACCGGCCCGTGACGGTGGGCTGGTCCAGTTCGGCCAGCGCTTGCCGCCAGGAAGCGGCGAGCGCGGCCTCCTGCGCCCGTTTGTCCGCGACCGGCCCGGTGAGTGCGACGACCGCAGCTGCCAGACCGTCCGGGCTGGCGAGGGATTCGCGCAAGATGCGATCGACCTCCGCCAAGGGCACGGTCAGGGAGACGCCCGACCGCAGTCGGCGGCCCAGCAGCGACTCCGCCGCGCGGCGCTGCTCGGGGGTCGCGGGCCTGAGTGTCGCCGAGGTGTCCAGCGGGCGTCCGGCGGCCAGGCGGTCCCGGACGCGCTCCACGAGCCAGGCGGTCTCCGGAACGCCGAGCAGACGTCGCAGGCGCGGCAGGTCCATGGTCAGGCCTGTTGTCCGTCCTGGCGTTGGCCCGGCACCGCGGGTTCAGGGACCCGGACGCGCCGCGCGCCGTCCCACTCCCAGCGGGTGACCAGGACGGCGGCGATCTCGTCCACCCGGGACAGCTGTGCGATGGCCAGGCCGGGAACCTGCGGGTAGCAGCCCCATTCGCGCTCGGACGTCATCACCACGTCCAGGTCGAACGCGGCCAGGAGGCCGAGGGACTTGGCCCGGGAGTCGTCGTCCACACCGGCGAACGCCTCGTCGAGCGTGACCAGGCGAGGGGCGTGCGGGTTGCCCGCCGAGGCGTAGTGGGAGGAGGCTGCGGCGAACAGCGGCAAGGAGACGGACAGAACCCGCTCGCCTCCCGACGCCGGCCCCGTGGCCGACTGCCACTTGCCGTGCTGGTGGCGTTCGATGCCGAACTCGTGCCAGGCACGGTAGTCGAGCGCGTCGGTGAGGTGTTCCAGCCAGGTGCCTGCCGGGTTCTCGGTACGTGCGCGTTCGATCTGGGCCTGAAGGAACTCGCCGAGCGCGGCGCGGTCGGCGGCCGTCCAGGCGTCCGACGACTGGCGCAGCAGGCGGTCGCGGGCGGCCCGCAGTCCTCCGGGGGCGTTGCGGGCGGGCCGCCAGACGAGCCGCAGCCGCATGCCGGTGCTGGTCGGGCGGTCCCTGAGCTCCTCGTTCATCCGCAGCACCTGCTGCTCGGCGGCGCTGACCAGCTCCTGGAGGGTGCCGGCGACCTCGGTGATCAGGTGGTTCTCCAGGATCTCCTGCTCACGGGCGGACAGCAGTTGGCTGCGGTCGTCGACCTCGGTGGCCAGGGCGGCGGCCAGTTCGGGGACGGAACGCTCGCGCCCCTGGAAGACGACGTCCACGACAAGGCCGTCCTCCAGCATCCTGGCGGCGGCCGAGTGGCCGTGGCGGGAAAGGGCGTCGGAGAGGTCCTTGAGCTCCTCGGTGATCTTGCGCTGCACCTGGTCCCAGGCCGGGTCGGAGTCGTCCACGGCTTCCAGTTCGCGTTCCACGGCGCGGGCGAGGCGGACCGCGGGATCGGGCGCCCAGGAGTCGGAGGTGATCTCCAGGTCGGGCAGTGCGACGGCGAGCAGGCCGGTCGCCGCGAAGCGGCGGAGCGTGTCGACGGCCTCGGCCCGTGTCCGTACCGTCTCCTCGATCTCGATACGCACACGGGTACGCAGTGCGTCGGCTGCGGCCTGGCGGCGGGTGGCGTCGTCATGTTTCCGACGGGTGGCGCGCTCGGCCTCGTCGCAGTCCCGCAGTGCGGCGGCCACCTCGTCGAGCCGGCGCTGCAAGTCGGCCACGGCCGCTCCGACCGTCGCGGTCAGGGTCTCGTGGCGCTCCTGAGCGGCGACTGCCTCACGGGCGGCGGTGCGGGAGCGTTCGGCCAGCTCCTCGGCATGCTCGGCTGCCCGGGCGTGGTCGGCTTCCTCGGCGGCGACGGCCGCGAGCGCGGAACGGGCCTCCCGTACCGCCGGCCACAGCGAGGCGAGGCTCTCGCGGTAGCCGGCGACGGCGTCCCGCAGTTCGCGCAGGGCGCCGAGGCCGCTCGGGAGGGCCAGCTCCTCGGCGAGAGCGTGCAGTTCGCCCGCTGCCCGTTCCGCCCCGGCAGCCGCTTCTTCCGCCGCCTGACCGGTCTCCTCGCGCCGCTGGGCGGCCCGGGCGTACTCGCGTTGGGCGGCGGTCACGGCGGCGTGCCCGTCGCGCAGGGCGGAGTCGTCGGGCAGCCGGTCCTGCTCTTCCGCGAGGGTGCGCAGCTGCGCCTCCAGGATCTCGCCGCGGGCCGCGAGCTCGGCGAGCCGTTCCTCGACCTGTGCCGTTTCCGCCTCGACGTCAGCGATCCTGGCCCGCCGGGCCTGCTCGCGGGCGCCCTCGCCCAGGTACTCGGCGGCGGGCTTGGACCAGGCGCCGGTGAGGGCACCGAGGCGGAAGCGGCCGTCGGGCCCGAGCCATGTGCCGGAGTCGGGAAGCGGGTCGTCCGGGCCCACCAAGCCGATTCCGGCCAGGAGCCGGACGACGATCTCGTCGGTGAGCCCGGACGCGGCCGGGTCCGCCCTGTCCACCGCGGGGCGCAGCAGCTCGGCCAGCGAAGGACCGTCCACCGGCGCCCCCGCGGTCGCGAGGGTGTCGCCGCTGCCGACGTGGACCGCCGCCCCGTCCGGGCCGACCCAGGCGTCGAGCAGGCCGGACGCCTCCAGTGCCGCCTCGAGTCCGGCCCGCCGGCCCGCGGTCAGGGAGTCGTCGGCGAAGTCCACCAGCCGCCACAGCGGCGCGCCCGGACGGTCCCGCCGGGCCTCGGCGGCGCGGGTGTGCGGAGGGAGCGGGCCTCGCTGGCCGCCCGCCCTCAGCTCGGCCAGCTCCGCCCGCAGCCGGCCGCGGTGCTCACCCACCCGCTGCTGCTCGCTCTCCAGCTCGGCCAGCCGCCGTGCCGTCTTCGCGCCGACCTCCGCAGCCGTCTGGTGGGCCACCGCCCGTGCGGGGTCCGCGCCGGCCAGCGTCTCGACCCACCGGGCCAGTTCGTCGAGCACGCCTTCGATGTGCGGCGGACGCAGCAGCGAGCATGCGGTGAAGTGCGCGCGGACCGCCGCCAGGTACTCCTGGCCCGCCCCGATCGCCCCTTCCTCGGCCTCGGCCCGCAGGTCGGCGCGCCGGGCCAGCTCACCGTCCGCGTCCTCCAGCCGACGCCGGGCCCGGTCCAGTTCCTGCCACGCCTCCTGCGCGACGGCCGCCTCCTTCTCGACCAGCGCGATCGACCGCAGCCGGCGGTCCGTGAACTCGTTCGCGGCGTGCCGCGCGGTCTCCGGCTCCCCTCCCTGGGAGAGCTCGGACACCACCCGGTCGGCGTGCTCGCGCCCCAGCCCGGCGACCGCCGCCGCCTCACCCGTACCGTCGAGGGTCGTCCGCGAGGCCCGGTCGGCCGCGTCTGCACGGGAGCGGGCCGCGCCGAGGCGGTGAGCGACCCTGGCCAGTTCGCTCTCCGCCCGGAGGCCGTCGGACTCGGCGCGCTCCGCGTCCCGCGCGGTACGGCGGGCGGCCTCGGCGGTCCTCTCCAGCTCACGGGCACTGCGCATCTCGGGCCCTGCCCGCAGCGCCTCGTCGTGGGCCCGCAGGGCGACGCGTCGGTGCTCCAGCTCCTCCGCCCGGGCGTCGGCCGTGGCGAGCTGGGCTCCGGCCACCTCGAACTCCTGCTCGGCGGCGTTGAGTTCGGCGCGCTGCGCCTCGTAACGGGAGTGCTGGGTCCGCGGCGCACGGGCCTTGCGGCGCGCGGCGACCCGCGCGTACCGGCGGTAGTGCTGGAGGAAGGCGGCCGCGGCGCGCTCGGCGGCCGCCATGACCGCGAGCTGGTCCTTCTCCTCGTCCAGGGAGCGGAACGCCTCGGCGACATCCGCGACGACCGCCTGGTCCATCGGCGGCAGCGACTCGGTGAGCGCCTGGGAGAGCGCCTTCGCGCTGGGCCGCTTGGACAGCTGCGGCTGGCGCAGCTGGATCAGCAGGTCCACCAGGGCCGCGTACCGCTGCTCGCCCAGCCCGAACAGCGCCTCGTCCACCGCCCGGCGGTAGGAGCGCGCCGAGTCGTACACCAGCCCCCGGCCGTCCAGCGCGTCGGCCAGCCGCTCACGGCCTATCGCGGCGCCGGTGGAGTCCAGCAACCGCAGGTCCGCACCGACCCGCTGGTCCGTCACGAAGAACCAGTGCCGGGCGATACCGCGACCGGCCACAGCCTTCATACCGCAGCCGAGGGTGGTGTAGCGGGCGGTACCGTCCTCGTCCAGGCGGCCGAACTCGACCCAGGTGTAGCCGAGCCGCTCGGGGTGCGGGTGCTCACCGCCGAGCAGGAGGTTCCACTCCATGCGCTTCTTCGGGTCGGCGTCCGGCTCCACCCTGTGCGAGGCCATGTCGCCGTCCAGCAGGAACGGCAGGGTCAGGGCGAGCACCTTGGACTTGCCCGTGCCGTTGTTCCCCCGCATCAGCAGGCGGCCGTCCCGGAAATGGAACTCCTCCACGTCGTAGTAGAAGAGGTCGACCAGACCGATCCGCTGCGGCTGCCAGCGGGAGCAGGCGGGGGTGGGCAGCGGTGTCCCGACTGTTGAACTCGTCACGTCCTCGTGCCTTCCGTGTTCTTCCCCGGCTTCGTGCTCTTCGCGGGCTTCTGCCGCTTCCTCCGAGGGGCGCTCTGCCCCGGCTCCAGGAGAACGGTCTCGCCCACCCGGTAGCGGTCGAGCGCCGGACGGCCCCGGACCGCGCCCGCACCGTCCTCGCACACCAGGCCCAGAGCGGTGAGCCGGGCCACCGCCTGCTCGACCAGTTCGACCTCGGCGCCCGGAATGCCCGCGCTGCGCCGCCAGAACCCGGCGTGCTCCAGAGCCCAGCCGGTCACCAGGAGGTGCAACTCGTCCCGTGCCACGGTGCCGCCCCGGCCCGCGAGGTGCTCGGCGATCAGCAGGGCGACATGGCCGTCGGTGCCCTGCTCGGGCATCCGCAGGTCGGTGAGCTCGTCGTCGGGGTCCACCATGGCGACGCCCTCGGCCCGCACCTCCGCCACCAGCCCGGTCAGTTCGCTGATCCTGCGGGTGAGGGCGCCCCGCTGAGTGGTCAGGTACGTACACTCGGCGTCGGACAGCTCGTCCGAGTACAGCACCGGATCGTCCAGCAGACGCCGGGTCAGGGTGTGCCGCAGCGCCCGGTTGCGCAGCTCGTCGCTGTCAGGCAGCACCTCGGCGCCCAGTTCGGCGAGGCGCTCCTCGAAGTCCGCCGCGCGCACGGTGCTCGGGCCGCGCCGGGAGACCAGCAGCCCGGCCAGCACCCGGCGGTCCACGTCGTAGAGGGCGTCGCCGGCCGACTTGAGGAACGCGTCCTCGTCACCGGCGACCTTGGCCAGCACGCCCCAGTCCAGCAGCAGCCGGACCGCCGCCACCAGGTCGGTGCGCTGCTCCCGGTCGGTCAGGGTGAAGACGACTCCTGCCTTGACCAGCGCGGGATCGGCCGCCGCCAGGACCACCTGCTCCGCCAGCCGCCCGAGTGCGATCTGGTGCTCCGCGCGCTCCAGCACCGCAAGGCACAGGCAGACCAGCACGTAGCGGCGCCGGGAGAAGGGCAGACCGGTGCGCTGGTCCCGAGCCGGGTGGGTGGGGTCGGTGTCCCTTCCCGGTTCGCGGCGCAGCCGGGCCACCTCCGCGTCCACCAGCAGCACCCAGCCCGTGTTGCGCTCGAACCACGTACGCAGCTCGGCGGCGTGCTGCCGGACCGTCCGGAACTCCTCGCTGCCGGCGCGCAGCAGCGGGCGGCGCAGCAGCGCCCGCGCACCCCGTCGGATCTCCTCGGCCCGCTGCGCGGCGAGCGCGGCGCCCAGCCGGTCGTCACTCACGACCCGCACCGACCGCCTGCGGTACCGCCGTGAGGTCCACGATCTCCACGTAGTGCTCGGGTCCCCGCAGGACGCCGTCGCAGGTGCGGATCTCGGCCGCCCCTTCGCCGGGCGCTCTCGTCAGCCTGATCTCCATCGTCCCGTCGTTGGTGGTGGCCGACACCGTGTCACTGCCGGGCCGCCACCCTGCCAGGGCGTCGCCGAGCAGCAGCAGGAACAGCCGGAAGGCGTCCCGGTCCAGCTCGCCGAGTTCGCTGAGCCGTACGGTGCCCGAGGTCGCCAGCCGCGCCCTGGCCGCCGCGGTCTGCTCGGCCTGCTTGTGCGCCAGTTCCGCGAGGTACGCCTTGGCCTGTGACCGATCCTGTACGGACCTGGCCCGGCCGCGCCGCTCGTACGAGCCGGTACGGCGCAGGTGCGGGCTGATCCGCACGCCCGGCGCGTCGTACCACGACGTGGCGGACGGCACCGGCTCCGACTCCTGTGCGGCCAGCGAGTCCTGGTCGATCGTCAGGTGCCGTGCGGAGTACAGGCCGAAGGCGGAACGCCACAACCGGTGCCGGGCCGCGTCATCCGGGGCCTCGGCGAACCAGCATGCCAGCTCCCGGAAGTCGACGGAGCGGTCCGAGCGGCCGGCCCGGCGCTCGTTCAACGCCCTCACCACGGAGAGCAGCTGCGGGATCGCCTGGCGTGCGGCCGTCCGCAGCAGCTTCGCCTGGGAATTGCGGCCCGGCACGCTCACGAACCACGCCCGCAGCCCCTCCCAGCGCCCCTGCCAGCGGACCTCGGCGGAGGCCAGGGCCTCGGCCGCGAGGTCAGGGGCCGCGTCGGACGTCTCACGCTCGGCGGCCAGCCGCAGCAGCGGCCCGACCGGGCCGTCCGGCGGCCCGCCCAGTTCCCCCAGCAGGCCGGCGATCTCGGCGCCCCGGGTGACCAGGTCCTCGATGAACCTCTCCAGGTACTCGATCAGCCGCTGCTTGTAGGCGAGGAAGACCTCCACCTCGGCCTCGTGCAGATCGACCGTCCGCTGGAGCGAGCTCATGAACGCCCGGGCGTTCTCAGCCAGCCCGGCGAAGCGGTCGACCAGCGCCAGCAGGGAGAGGTGAACCAGCGTCGGGTCCTTCTCAGCCCGTCCGGCCATCGCCAGCAGCGCCCGCAGTTGCACCGCGATGTCGGCAAGCGCCACCGCCTGCAACTCACCGCGGCGGCCCAGCGCCGAGTCGTAGGCGGCCAGCGCCTCCTCGGCCGCTTCACCTTCGCGGGTGAGCTGGTAGATGTGCCGGGCCCGGTAGAAGTCCTCCAGAGCCGTCACGCGGCTGGTGTCCGGGTCGGCCCGCAGGTTGCCCCATCTGGCGAGCCGTTCCAGCGCCGTCGCCACCGCGTCCAGCGAAGGACGACCCTCCGCCGGCAGCCCCAGGTACACGTCCTCCGGCCTCAGATGGACCGTGAACTCCTGCTTGGCCAGGACGAAGGACCCCATCACCTGGCGGTAGAGGGCGCAGTACTCGGTGTTGAGGTGTGCGAACGGCTGGTACCGCCCGCCCTCCTCACCGGCACCGGCGGCCGGCGGATGCGCGTGCGGACGGTCGGTGCTGCTCACGCTCACCATTGTGCAGGACCCGGGCTGCCCTCTGGCCCACTCCGCCGAACGGCTGACGCCACTGCCGCCGTCCACGTATCCTCGCCCCGCCCCGGAGCGGCCCCTTACGGGGTGACGACAGCGCAGACGCCGCCGGGCTCACCGTATGGTCGGGGGCATGCGTCTGAGCACTGTGATTCTGCCGATCTACCGCTGGGCCGACGAGGGGCGGGAGGTGTGGCGGCGGGCTGAGGAGCTGGGGCTGCACGGCGCGTATACGTATGACCATCTGTCGTGGCGCACCTTCCGGGACCGCACCTGGTTCGGGGCCGTTCCGACACTGACCGCCGCCGCGGCCGCGACGGAGCGGATCCGGCTCGGCACCCTCGTGACGTCGCCCAACTTCCGGCATCCCGTCACGCTTGCGAAGGACCTGCTGACGCTCGACGACGTGAGCGGGGGGCGGGTCAGCCTGGGGATCGGGGCCGGCGGGACCGGCTTCGACGCCACGGCGCTCGGGCAGGAGCCGTGGACGCCGGGCGAGCGGGCCGACCGGTTCGCGGAATTCGTCACGCTGCTGGACCGGCTGCTGCGCGAGGACGTCGTCTCGTACGAGGGCGAGTTCTACTCCGCCTCCGAGGTCCGCAACATCCCGGGCTGTGTGCAGCGGCCCCGGCTGCCGTTCGCGGTGGCCGCCGCCGGACCGCGCGGGATGAAGCTCGCCGCCCGCTACGGCCAGGCGTGGGTGACCACGGGCGACCCGAAGCTGTTCGAGACGGGTACGCCCGAGCAGTCGCTCCAGGCGATCCGCGGCCAGGTCGAACGGCTCGGCACGGCGTGCGCCGAGATCGGCCGGGACGCGGAGGAGCTGGAGAAGATCATGCTCACCGGTTTCACCCCGCAGCCGAACCGTCCGCTGGAATCCCTGGACGCGTTCGTGGACTTCGCCGGACAGCACCGGGAGGCCGGCATCACGGAGATCGTCGTCCACTGGCCGATCCCGGACTCGGACTTCGCGACCGACCAGAAGGTCTTCGAACGCATCGCCACCGAGGCGGCGGCCCAACTCGGCTGAGGGTCGAGCAGGTGGTTCCCGCCGCGGTCGGCCAGGGGCCCCGAGTCCCCGGCACGGTCGTCGCGGAACCGGCCCAGCCTGCCCGACCCGCCCGACCGGCCCAGCCCGCCCGACCAGCCCAGCCCGCCCGACCGGCGCCGACCGACCCCGGGTCGGTCGGCGCCGTCCCCTTCCGCGGGCGGCGGAGAGAGTCCTGACGGATACCCCCTCCGTCAGAACATCAAGCCGTCAGCACGTCAGCCCGCCGGGCTGCCGGGCAGCCGGGCAGCCGCGCTGCCGGCTCGGCGAAGCGGCGCCTCCCCGAGCCGCACGGTCAGTTCCAGGGATTCGCCGGCTGGTCGCTGATGGCGGTCCAGAAGCGGGTGCCCGACGGGATCGCCCCGTTCGCCCAGAACGACCACCCGCCGGCCGAGGCCAGCCCCGAACCGTAACGGCCGTCGTGGAACTCCGCCTCGCGCCATCCGGCGCCGAAGTTGGCCGCGCACAGGGCGTCCGCCGCTGCCCGGCTGTTCAGCGAGGTGCCGGAGACCGCGGGGGTCAGTCCCACCCAGCCGCGCGCCCAGCCGTCGTAGAAGTCGGGGGTGATGTCGGAGGGTGCCGCGCTGCCGTTGACGTAGAGACAGAGCACCGGCAGCGAGGCGGACGCGGGCGTGTCGCCGGTGTACGCGTCGGACAGGCTGTCCCCACCGACGTGCACCTCACCATTGGCGCGCTGGTCGAGCACGCGCCAGGTGAGACCGGTGTGGGTGGCCTGCGTTACGGCCCCGGCCGGCGAGCCGGCGGTGACCGCGACGGACGCGGCCACCACCGTGAGCACCGCGGTGGTGACCGCGGTCTTGCGGTGTCGTGCGGCGGACCTGACCCAAGCGAGTACGGACATGCTTCTCCTCGTGCTCGTCGCCCCGTCGCGCGGGGCGAGTGATGGACAGTTGCCGATGCCGGTCGAGCGAGAACTTGACCTCACTCGCCTCTGGTTCCTCCTGACTCACTCATCGTCACAGGAGTTCGGGAACCGGCCAATCCCAGAAATCTCGGATATCCACGCCAGGGGCCGTTCATATGATCTGTGCATGATCAATCATGGGAAAGCGACGCACTCCGTCGTCGACGGCATCCGGGACATGGCCGGTGCCGGGCTGCATTCCGACGCCCTGTTCGCACAGCTCGGCGATGTACTCGGCGGCGCGGTCGGGGCCGACGCGAGCTGCTGGCACACCGCCGACCCGGTCACCGGGTTCCCCACCTCGACCAGGTCGTACGGGCTGGACCTGCGCAGTCTGCCGACTGCCATCCGGATCGAGTTACGCGCGGACGAGGTACTGACCTCCGCGCGGCTGCGCGCGGACGGGAGGACCGTGGACACCCTGCACCGGGCCACGCACGGACGGCCCGAGCGCAGTCACCGCTACCGCAGGCTGCTGGCCGTTCACGGGTTCGGCGACGAACTGCGCATCAACTTCGACGCGTTCGGCGGACGCTGGGGCACCGCGGTCCTGCTGCGCGGGCAGGACCGCCCGCCATTCACCGATAAGGAAGTCCGCCTGGTCGAGCGTTGTGCCCGCGAGATCGCCTCGGCCCTGCGGACCTCGTACCGACCCGACGGCGAGACGGACCCCTCGCAGAGGCCCGCCCTGGTGATCCTCGGTCCGATGAACCAGCCGGTCGGCGCGGACAGGCGCGGCGAGGAACTGCTCGCCGCGCTCTGCGACGCCGTGGAGCGGCCGGTCCCGGTACGGAACCGCCCGGAAGACCGGCCTCCGGGCGTGGGAGTGGACGCGGCTCACGTCGCACCGGACGGGACGGTCCGGGTCCTGGCGTCCCCCGCGCCCGCGGCGACCGCCCTCCAGATGCTGGCGCAACTCGCCCGTACCGCGCCGGACCAGTCGGCGTACACCCGGGTCCTGGTCCCGAGGCGTGGGTGGCTGATGCTCTACGCGTCGCTGCTGGACGGCCGGCCCGACGGGCGGGTGTCGGTCGTGGCCTCGGCGGCCCTGCCCGGCCAGCTGACGCCGCTGCGGCTGATGCTGTGGGGGCTGACGCGCCGGGAACAGGAAGTGGTCAAGGAGATGCTGCGCGGCAGCAGCACCCGGGGCATCGCGGAAACACTGTCGGTGGCGCCGGGCACGGTGCAGGACCACCTGACGGCGGCGTTCGACAAGGTAGGAGTACGCAGCCGCCGCGAGCTGTCCGCCCTGCTGACCGCGCCCGATCCGGGAGAGGGCGGGAGCACCGCGCAGACGGGGGAGGCCGCACGGCATCGCTCAGCGACCGGCAGACCCCTGAGCACCGGGGGCTGACAGCTCCTGCCCGGATCTTCCGCTGCCGAGAGGAGGGGGTCTGCCCGGGGGTCCGCCCGGGCGCGAAGACGCTCCGGTTGCGCCACCCGAGTGGCGTTGATGTGAATATCGCCGATTTCGAGGTGCGGATCAGCACATTTCGTGCTCGCGTCCGCATGATCGGACTTGTCAGCTCACCGCATCACGAAGAAGCGAGAGGTCACAGGTCATGGCTGCCACCGCAGACGTCAGGACGTTCTGGAGCGCGCTGATCAGCGTGCTGCTCAAGTGCATCGCCGCGCTGGGGTTCGCCACCCCGGCCAAGTTCGCCGCCGTCGGCCCGCAGGCTCAGGCCGCCGCCGACGTTCCGGCTCGGATCGTGGACGGCACGGGCGTCGCGCCGGTCGCCGGTCGCCGCGCCGGGAGCCCGTACCGGATCCCCGCACCCCGCGCCTACGCACCGCTGCGCCGCGAGCGCGACCGCAAGCTGCCGCCCACGATGAAGCAGCGCATCCGCGCCGAAGCCCACGGCGCCTCACCGAGCGCCCGCAGCATCCCGGCCGACGACCTCACCGACGGCATCGTGATCCCCGCGCCCGCCCGTCGCGACCGTATGGCCCTGTGCGCCTGAACGCCGGGCGTTCGCGGCTGCGCACCACCAGCCGTAGCGACGTGGGAAACGTCGGAGCCGTAACAGCCCCACCCCGCACAGCGGTACGACCCCGAGGCCCCTCGCCTCGACGACGACAGACCCGTACCGCCGGAGAACCCCGCACCAACAGCACAGATCCCGCAGACCGCACGGACCGCACAGCCCCAGCCGTACAGAGACAGCCACAGCCCCAGCCCCACCGTACGAAGCACCCCGGCAGGCCCCCTCACACTTGCGTGCCCCGCACGCCGGCAGCGTCCGCAACGCCAGGAGCCGACCCCGCGCCCACCGCGCGGACACCAGGCGCGTGACCGTACCGCGCCCGCTCCCCGACACCGCGCCGCAGCCGACGTCCCGGCCCCACCGGCAGGGCACGCGCGCCCCGGCCCCGCACGCACGAGCAACGCGCACGCACCCGTAGGCCCGCGCGGCACGACCACCGCGCCCGCACACCGCACGGCCCCGTCCGCACCGGACGAGGGTCGTCGAGCCCGTGCCCGCGCACCCCGCGGAGGGACGCACCCCGCGGAGGAACAAGGTTGCCGTGCGGGAGGATGGGGCCGTGACCTCAGCCCACGCGCCAGCCGACCCTTCCCAGCCCACCGGGCACCCGCACGCCCTGCCCGGCCCGGCCTTCATCGACCCCGCGCCACGACTGATCGCCACAGACCTCGACGGCACCCTGCTGCGTGACGACAAGACCGTCTCGCAGCGGACGATCGCCGCGCTGGCCGCCGCCGAAGCCGCCGGGGTCGACGTGTTCTTCGTCACCGGCCGACCCATCCGCTGGATGGGGGTCGTCGCCGCGCACCTCGCCGGGCACGGCCTGGCGATCGTGGCCAACGGCGCCGCCGTGTACGACCTGCGCACCAGCACGCTGATCGAGGCGTTCCCGCTGCCCGAACGGGACGCGCTCGCCGTGGCGCACGCGCTGCGGGAAGCCGTGCCCGGCACGACCTTCGCCGTGGAGCGCGCGTTCGGATTCCGGCGCGAGCCCGGGTACCAGCCCTTCGAGCCGGACGGCCCGGGGGCTCAGGCGGCGATCGAGGACCTGCTCGCGGAGGACCGCGACCAGCCGCTGCTGAAGATGCTGGCCAAGCACCCTTCCCTCGACCCGGACGACTTCCTGGCCACCGCGCTCGCCGTCGCGGGCCGGCACGGCGAGATCACCCGGTCGAGCGAGACCGCGCTGCTGGAGGTCAGCGGCGCGGGCGTCAGCAAGGCCACCACCCTCGCCAAGTGCTGCGCGGAACGCGGGGTGACCGCCTCGGAGGTGGTGGCCTTCGGCGACATGCCCAACGACCTGGCGATGCTGGACTGGGCGGGTACGTCGTACGCCGTCGCCAACGCCCACCCGGACGTGCTGGCCGCCACCGCCTACCGCACTGGCTCCAACGAGGAGGACGGCGTGGCCGACGTCATCGAACGCGTCGTCGCCGCCCACCTCCGCTGAGCCCACGCGCCGGGTGAGCCCACCGCCCGGGCGAGCCCGCCGCCGTGTGGGCCCACCGCGCGCTCACACGGCGACCCGCACCGCCCCTCCGTCGGCGACCCGCTCCCGCTCCAACGTCCGCCGGAAGGGCCCGTCCACCGCGGCCAGCCCCTCGTACGTACCGCGCTGCACGACCCGGCCCCGGTCCAGGACGACGATCTCGTCGACCGCCCCGCCCGCCAGGCCCGCGAGCCGGTGGGTGATGAGCAGCGTCGTACGGCCCCGGGTGGCGGCCAGCAGATCGGCGGTCAGCGCGTCGGCCGTGGGGAGGTCGAGGTGCTCGGCCGGTTCGTCCAGGACCAGTACGGGGAAGCGGGCGAGCAGCGCGCGGGCCAGCGCGAGGCGCTGCCGCATACCGCCGGACAGCCGGGCCCCGTGCTCGCCGACCGCCGCGTCCAGGTCGATGTCCAGGCGGGCGGCGGCCAGCGCCTCGCGCAGCTCGTCGTCCGCGGCGCCGGGGCGGGCCAGCCGCAGATTCTCCCGGACCGTGCTGTCGAAGACATGCGCGTCCTGGGCGCACAGGCCCACCAGGCGCCGTACGTCGTCACCGTCCAGCTCCGCCGTGTCCTGCCCGGCCAGGGTGTACGTGCCCGCCTCCGTGTCCAGGAAGCGCAGCAGTACGTGCGCGAGCGTGGTCTTGCCCGCGCCCGAGGGGCCGACGACAGCGATCCGGCGGCCGGGCGTCAGCGTGAGGTCGACCCCGTCGAGAGCCTTCGCCCGCTGCCCGGGGTGACGGGCCGTCAACCCCCGGACGACCAGCGGATACGGGGTCCCGGGCGCCGCGCGCGGGGCATCCGGCTCCTGTACGGGCACGGGCGCGTCCAGCACCTCCCGTACGCGTTCGGCGGCCCGGCGAGCGCGCTGCCGCTGCTGCGCGGCGAGCGGCATCCCGGCCACCGCCTCGAAGGCGGCCAGCGGCGTGAGCACGAGCACGGCCAGCGTGACGCCGCGCAGTTCGTGCCCGGCGACCGCGCGTACGCCCACGTAGGCGCAGGCCGTCACCGTCAGACCGCTGATCAGGGCGGTCAGTCCGGCGCCCAGGGCGGTGGCGGCGGCCGAGCGGGCGGCGATCCGCCGCAGCGTGCGGTCCGCCCGCGCGGCCGCGCCGCGCCGCTCGGGCAGTGCGCCCGCCACGGTCAGCTCGGCGGTCCCGGTGAACAGCCCGAGGACCCGCGCGGACAGCTCGCCACGGGCCGGAGCGACCCGGTTCTCGGTGCGCCGGGCGACCGCCACGGACAGCGCGGGCACGCCGACACCCGCCGCGAGCAGCCCGGTTCCGAGGATCACCCCGGCGGCGGGCAGCAGCCAGCCGGTGAACACGGCCGCCGCCAGCACGGTGATCCCCGCGGTCACGGCGGGCAGCAGCCACCGCAGGAAGTAGTCCTGCACCCCGTCCACGTCGGCGACCAGCCGCGACAGCAGATCGCCGCGCCGGGTGCCGCCGAGGCCCGCGGGCGCCAGCCGTTCCAGCCGGCGGAAGACCGCCACCCGGACCCCGCCCAGCGCCCGGAACACCGCGTCGTGCCCGACCAGCCGCTCGCCGTAGCGGAAGACGGCCCGGCCGATGCCGAAGGTCCGGGTCGCGGTGACGGCCACCATCAGATACAGCACGGGCGGCTGCTGGGCGGCCCGGCTGATCAGCCACCCGGAGGTCGCCATCAGGCCCACCGCGCTGATCAGGGCCAGCACGCCCAGCGCGCAGGCCGCGGCGAACCGCCCCCAGAAGCCGGGCATCCGCACCAGCCCGCCGAGCGACGCCCAGCCCGCGGCCCGGCCGGTACGGCCGCGCGGAGCGGGGTCGTCCACGACGGGAGCACTGGCGGCCGGAGAAGCGTGGTCCCGACTCCCGGGCCCGCGCTCGTCCGCCCGCGCGGGCGAAGGCCCGGACGACGGCCCGGACGACGGCACAAGCGACGGCGCAGCCTCCGCGGCGAACTCCAGCGCCAGCACCCGGTCGGCCAGCGCAAGCAGGGCCGGCCGATGCGCCGTGACGAGGACCGTACGCGTACGCGCCAGCTCACGGAGAGCCGCGATCACCTCCGCCTCCGTGTCGCCGTCGAGGTTCGCGGTCGGCTCGTCCAGAAGCAGCAGCGGCCGGTCGGCGAGGAAGGCGCGGGCCAGGGCGAGCCGCTGGCGCTGTCCGGCGGAGAGCCCGGCCCCGTCCTCCCCGATGACGTCCTCGGGGGAGGCGAACCCGCCGGCGCCCGCCGCGTCCAGGGCGGCCCGTATCTCCGCCTCCCCGGCGTCCGGACGCGCCAGCCGGACGTTCTCCGCGACCGTGCCCGCGAACAGATGCGGCCGCTGCGGCACCCAGGCGATCTGGCGGTGCCAGGACGCGGGGTCGATGTCGGCGAGATCGGTTCCGCCGACATCGATCCGTCCGGCGGCAGGGGCGGTGAACCCCAGAAGCGCGTGGAGCAGCGTGGACTTGCCGACCCCACTGGGCCCGGTCACGGCCACCGCCTCGCCGGGCGCGAGTGTGAAGGTGGTGGCGCCGAGCCGGCCGTCCCGCCGGATCTCCAGGTCCTCGACGCTGATCGTCGCCGTCCGCAGATCCGGCGCGGGCCGCGTGCCGCGGGCCCTCGCGGGCGCGGTCTCCAGCACCGCGAAGACCTCCTCGGCGGCGGCCAGCCCCTCGGCGGCCGCGTGGTACTGCGCGCCGACCTGCCGCAGCGGCAGATACGCCTCGGGGGCGAGCACGAGCACCAGCAGCCCGGTGCGCAGGTCGAGCTCGCCGTGCACCAGCCGCATCCCGATGCCGACGGCGACAAGGGCCACCGAGATCGTCGCGAGCAGTTCCAGTACGAAGGAGGAGAGGAAGGCGATCCGCAGGGTCCGCAGGGTGGCCCGGCGGTAGTCGGCGGTGATGGCCCGGATGTTCTCCGCCTGGACCTTCGCCCGGCCGAAGACCTTGAGCGTGGGCAGGCCCGCGACGACATCGAGGAAGTGCCCGGACAGCCGGGCCAGCAGCCGCCACTGACGGTCCATCCGCTCCCGGGTGGCCCAGCCGACCAGGACCATGAAGAGCGGGATCAGCGGCAGTGTCAGCGCGATGGTCAGCGCCGAGATCCAGTCCGCGGAAGCGATCCTCGCCAGGACGACGGCCGGCACCACCGCCGCGAGCCCCAACTGCGGCAGATACCGCGCGAAGTAGTCGTCGAGCGCGTCGACGCCACGGGTGGCGAGCGTGGTGAGTTCACCGCTGCGCCGTCCCGTCAGCCAGCCGGGGCCCAGCGCGGTGGCGTGCTCCAGCAGCCGCTGCCTGAGCTGCGACTTCACCGCGGCTCCCGCCCGGTGCGCGCACAGCTCGGTCAGCCAGCCGACCAGCGCCCGCCCGACGGCGACCCCGGCGAGTCCCAGCAGGTCGCCGCGCAGATCACCGACACCGTTCCCCTGCTGGAAGGCGCCGACCACCACATCGGCGATGAGCACCGCCTGGGCGATGACGAGCCCGGCCCCCGTCAGGCCCAGCAGCACCGACCCGGCAAGGAAGACCCGTGTCGTACGGGCGTAGCGCAGCAGTCGGGGATCGACAGGTTTCACGTGGAACATCCCCTTTCGTGTTTCACGTGGAACATCAGTGCGCGGCGATGTGCTGCGTACCGATCCGCTTGCGGAACACCCAGTACGTCCACCCCTGGTAGAGCAGGACCAGCGGGGTGGCGATGCCCGCGCACCAGGTCATGATCCGCAGTGTGTACGGGGTCGCGGAGGCGTTGCCGACCGTCAGGCTCCAGGCACTGTCGAGCGAGGACGGCATGACGTCGGGGAAGAGCGACAGGAAGAACATCGCGACGGTGGCCGCGATCGTCAGCCCCGACAGGGCGAACGACCAGCCCTCGCGCCCGGCCAGATTCGCCGCGAGCGCCCCGCAGAGCGCCGCCACGGCCAGGATCAGCGCGGGCAGACTGCGTCCGTTGCCGCTGTCGGCCTGTGTCCAGACCAGGAAGCCCGCCGCCAGTACGGCCGTGACCAGTCCGATCCGCGTGGCGAACGCCCTGGCCCGGTCCCGGATCGGCCCGACCGTCTTCAGCGCGGCGAACACCGCGCCGTGGAAGGTGAAGAGCGTGAGGGTGACCAGGCCGCCGAGCAGCGCGTATCCGTTGAGCAGGTCGAAGAGGTCGCCGACGTACTCCTTGCTCGCGTCGATCTTCACCCCGCGCACGATGTTCGCGAAGGCCACACCCCACAGCACGGCGGGCAGCAGCGAGGTCCAGAAGATCGTGTGCTCCCAGTTGCGCTGCCAGCGCTCGCCTTCCCGCTTGGACCGGTACTCGAAGGCGACCGCGCGCAGGATCAGGCAGACCAGGATGGCCAGCAGCGGCAGGTAGAAGCCGGAGAAGAGCGTGGCGTACCAGTCGGGGAAGGCGGCGAAGGTGGCGCCGCCCGCGGTGAGCAGCCACACCTCGTTGCCGTCCCAGACCGGCCCGATGGTGTTGATCAGGACGCGCCGCTCGGTGCGGTCGCGGGCGAGCAGCTTGGTGAGGACACCGATCCCGAAGTCGAACCCTTCGAGGAAGAAGTAGCCCGTCCACAGGACGGCGATGAGTACGAACCAGACGTCGTGCAGGTGCATGTCGCGCTCCTTCCGTGCGAGGGGATCAGTACGAGAAGGCCATCGGCCGGTCGGCGTCGGCGTCGGCGTCCCCGCCGTCCCCGTCGCCCGGGCCGAAGCCGCCGATCCGGGTGGGGGACCGCCGGTCGGCGTCGGTGAGTTCGGGCGGACCGGCCTTGGCGTACTTCACCAGCAGCCGTACCTCGACGACGGCGAGCAGGGCGTAGAGCAGGGTGAAGACGGTCAGCGAGGTGAGGACCTCACCGGTGGAGACCCCGGGGGAGACCGCGTCCCGGGTGCGGAGCACGCCGTAGACCGCCCACGGCTGACGGCCGGTCTCGGTGAAGATCCAGCCCCAGGAGTTGGCGAGCAGCGGGAAGACCATGGTGAGCAGGGCGATCCGCCAGTACCAGCGGGAGAGCTTGTCGCCGAGCCGGGTGTCGCGGGTCAGCATGAGGTACGGCACCTCGTCCTCGCCCGTGCGGTGATCCGGGGCGAGCCAGAAGCGGCGGCGGGTCAGCCACAGCCCGGCCGCGCCGACCCCGATGGAGACCACGCCGAAGCCGATCATCCAGCGGAAGCCCCAGTAGGCGGTGGGGATGTTGGGGCGGTAGTCGCCGGGGCCGTACTTGGCCTGCTCGGCCTTGTTCACGTCGTTGATGCCGGGCACATAGCTGGTGAAGGTGTCGTCGGCGAGGAAGGAGAGCAGGTTGGGCACGTCGATGGCGACCTTGTTGTGGCCCTTGTTGACGTCGCCGACCGCGAAGATCGAGAAGGGCGCGCCCTTCTGGCCGTCCCACAGGGCCTCGGCCGCGGCCATCTTCATCGGCTGCTGCTTGAACATGACCTTGCCGAGAGTGTCGCCGCTGATCGCGGTGAGGGCGCCGGCCACGACCGCGACGGCCAGGGCCAGACGCAGCGAGGAGCGCATCACGGCGATGTGCCGCTTGCGGGCCAGGTGGTAGGCGGCGATGCCGATCATGAACGCGGCGCCGGTGAGGAAGGCGGCGGACATGGTGTGGAAGAACTGGGCGAGCGCGGTGTTCTGGGTGAGCATCGCCCAGAAGTCGGTGAGTTCCGCGCGCTTGGTCTTCGGGTTGTAGCGGTAGCCGACCGGATGCTGCATCCAGGAGTTGGCGGCCAGGATGAAGTACGCGGACAGGACCGTCCCGATCGAGACCATCCAGATGCAGCCGAGGTGGATCCGCTTCGGCAACCGGTCCCAGCCGAAGATCCACAGGCCGATGAAGGTGGACTCGAAGAAGAACGCGATCAGGGATTCGAAGGCGAGCGGGGCGCCGAAGACATCGCCGACGAAGCGCGAGTAGTCCGACCAGTTCATCCCGAACTGGAACTCCTGGACGATGCCCGTCGCCACACCCATGGCGATGTTGATCAGGAAGAGCTTGCCCCAGAACTTGGTGGCCCGCAGATACTTCTCGTTCCCGCTCCGCACCCAGGCGGTCTGCAGTCCGGCGGTGAGCGCGGACAGCGAGATCGTCAGCGGGACGAAGAGGAAGTGGTAGACGGTGGTGATGCCGAATTGCCAACGGGCGACGTTCAGTGGCTCCAGCGCGAGCTGCACGATCCGTCTCCTTTTCCACTGCGGCGGTGTTTCCGCCTGGCTTCGCCTGTCTTCACCCGACGAGTCATGACGTATAGGAACGCCATGAGACGCGCTTGTGAACGTGAATACATTCACAAAGTAGTATCGCGCATAGCGAATCGCCCCCTGCCACCGGGGGTGGTCAGAGGGCGAATACGCAGGTGGGACAGGGTGCGCGGGCAGACCGCGCGAGCCGGCTACAGCTCCTTGTGGAAGGTCTCCGCGGTCCGCAGCATCAGGTCGTTCGCCTCGGTCTCGCCGATCGAGATCCTGACCCCCTCGCCGGCGAACGGCCGGACCGTCACACCGGCCCGCTCGCACGCCGCGGCGAAGTCGGCCGTGCGCTCCCCCAGCCGCAGCCAGACGAAGTTCGCCTGGGTCTCGGGGACGGTCCAACCCTGGGCGGTCAGCGCCTCGACCACCCGGGTGCGTTCGGTGACCAGGCCGGCGACCCGTTCGAGCAGCGCCGGTTCGGCCCGCAGGCTCGCGACGGCCGCGTCCTGGGCGAGCTGGCTCACCCCGAACGGCACCGCCGTCTTGCGCAGCGCCGCCGCCACCGGCTCGTGCGCGATCGCGAAGCCGACCCGCAGCCCGGCCAGTCCGTACGCCTTGGAGAAGGTCCGCAGCACGGCCACATTCGGACGGTCCCGGTAGAGGTCGACACCGTCGGGCACGTCCGCGTCGGTGATGAACTCCCGGTACGCCTCGTCCAGTACCACCAGCACATCGGACGGCACCCGGTCGAGGAAGCGCTCGAGCGCCGCCCGCCGCACGACCGTTCCGGTCGGGTTGTTGGGGTTGCAGACGAAGATCAGCCGGGTCCGCTCGGTGATCGCGTCCGCCATCGCGTCCAGGTCGTGCGTCTCGGCCGCGTCCAGCGGGACCTCCACCGCCCGGGCGCCGCTGATCCGGGTGATGATCGGATATGCCTCGAAGGAGCGCCAGGCGTAGATCACCTCGTCGCCGGGTCCGGAGGTGGCCTGCAGCAGCTGCTGCGCGACGCCCACCGATCCCGTACCGGTGGCGACATGCTCGGCGGGCACGCCGAAGCGCTCCGCGAGCTCCGCGGTCAGCTCCGAGCAGGCCAGGTCCGGGTAGCGGTTGAAGGTGGCCGCGGCGGCGGTGGCCGCCTCCAGGACACCGGGCAGCGGGGGATACGGGTTCTCGTTCGAGGACAGCTTGAAGGCGGGCACGCCCTCCTCGGCGGCCGGGGGTCGCCCGGGCTTGTACGTCGGGATGCCGTCCAGTTCCGCGCGCAGTTTCGGGGTACTCATGGCCACACCCTATGAGGGGGCCGTCCGGCTGGGGAGGTGCGGTACGTCACCCCGTCAGGCACCCCCTTCGGCACCCTCTCCGGCCCGGGGCCGGAGACCGCGTGAAGCGCCCCTTGCGGCGCCCCCGGAGCACATCCCGCGGGACCCCCGGCCGGCTCCGTTCCGTGCCCGGGTGGCGCGCGCGGTGGCGCGCATCCCCCATAGGAGTGAGTTGGCGATATTGGTGGCGCAGAGCCAATGGCCGGGAGATCGCCGCGCCCGTGCCCTCATCGACCACGCGCCAAGGGCTGCCGCCTGCATATTCCACCTTGCATACAGGATTCGATCTTGCAGAAACCGTTCATCAGGGGGGTTCCCCCTACAGAAGCCGGACGGACCAGCACCGCCCTACTATCGGCACGCCATGACAGCAGCAGGGAATCACCAGGCGAGCCGACCCATCGGACGCCGGCTGGAGCGAGCGGGGATCAGAGATGTCGCCGCCGCCGCCGGCGTCTCGATCACGACTGTCTCCGACGCGCTCAACGGCAAGGGCCGACTGCCCGATGCCACCCGACGCCATGTCCGCGAAGTCGCCGACCGGCTCGGATACCGCCCCTCAGCCGCCGCACGCACCTTACGCACCGGCAGATCGGGGCTGATCGGTCTGACGGTCACGACCTACGGCGAAGAACCGTTCACCTTCACCGAGTTCGCGTACTTCGCCGAGATGGCCAGGGCCGCCACCTCCGCGGCGCTGGCCCGCGGCTACGCGCTGGTCATCCTGCCCGCCTCCTCCCAGCACGACGTGTGGGGCAATGTGGCGCTGGACGGCACCGTGGTGATCGACCCCTCCGACCAGGACCCGGTGGTCACCGAACTCGTCCGTCAGGGCGTGCCGGTGGTCAGCGACGGCCGCCCGGCCGGCAGTCTGCCGGTGCACGCCTGGGTCGACAACGACCACGAGGAGGCCGTGCTCGGCATCCTCGACCACCTCGCCGCCGCCGGCGCCCGCCGGATCGGCCTGCTCACCGGCACCAGCACCGACACGTACACCCGGCTGTCCACCACCGCGTACCTGGAATGGTGCGAACGCGTCGGCCAGGAACCGGTGTACGAGGCGTATCCGGCCCACGACCCGTGCGCGGGCGCGGTCGCCGCGGACCGCTTACTGGCCCGTCCGGACCGCCCGGACGCCGTCTACGGTCTGTTCGACCCCAACGGGACCGATCTGCTCGCCGCCGCCCGCCGCTACGGCCTGCGGGTCCCCGACGACCTGCTGCTGGTCTGCTGCAGCGAGAGCGGCGGCTACGCGGGCACCGACCCGCCGATCACCACGCTCTCGCTCCAGCCGCGGCGGATCGGCACCGCTGTCGTGCAGTTGCTGATCGACGCGATCGAGGGAATCGGGCCCGCTCATCCGGTGCAGCAGGTGATGCCCACCGAGCTGATCGTGCGCGCCTCCTCGCAGCGGCGACCGCACCGCACGACGGTCAGCCCGCCGCGCGGTCCCTCACGCGGCGAGGAATGAGGCGAGTGATGCGTGGCTTCCCGCCGACCCGCCCTCCTTTCGGGGGGATTTCCCGGTCCGCGCGAGGGAGCTAAGGGATGTTTTGTCTGGACCCTGAGAAAACCAGGTGCCTGGGTATGTCACAACGCGCCAGCCGCATTCCTATGATGGGCGGATGGCGGCGCGATCGTGGAGGGGTCGATGACTCAGGGGGCAGGTCAGGGGTACGAACCCGGTTCCGGGTACGAGCCCGCGCCCGGCTACGGCACGGCGCCCGACTTCCAGCCGGCCGACGGGTACGAGGGCGGCTATCCGCCACCGGTCCCGCCCGCCTACGACACGGCTCCGCCCGCCCCGTACGAACCGACCCGGCCCGACACGCCGCTGATCCCCGCGGAGTACACGCCCACCGCCCGCGACCTGCCGATCATCACGGACGCCGTGCTCGCGGCTGACCGCCCCGGACCCCTGTTCGTGGTCGGCGATGTGCACGGCTACCTCGACGAGTTGCGGGGCGCCCTGCGGGAGGCCGGGCTGGTTGACGCGGAGGGCCACTGGTCCGCGGGCAGCGCGCGGCTGTGGTTCCTCGGCGACTTCACCGACCGGGGCCCGGACGGGATCGGTGTCATCGAGCTGGTCATGCAGCTGTCCGCCGAGGCCGCCGCGGCCGGCGGCTACTGCCGGGCGCTGATGGGCAATCACGAACTGCTGCTGCTCGGCGCCCACCGTTTCGGCGACACCCCGGTCAACTCCGTCGGCGGCACGGCCTCCTTCCTCGCCGCCTGGCGGCTCAACGGCGGCCAGCCCTCCGACATGGACCGGCTGGAGGACCGTCATCTGACCTGGATCTCCCGGCTGGACGCCGCCCATGTCACCGACGGCCATCTGCTGCTGCACTCCGACACCACCGCGTATCTCGACTACGGCAGCAGCGTCGAGGAGATGAACGACGCCATCACCGGCGTGCTCCAGCGCGCCGACGCCGACGAGTGCTGGGACCTGTTCCGCAAGCTCACCAAGCGGTTCGCCTTCCGGGGGGACGGCGGGCCGCAGGCCGCACGCGAACTGCTGGCCACCTACGGCGGCAACCGGGTCGTGCACGGGCACAGCCCGATCCCGTATCTGCTCGGCGAGGTCGGCGGGGAGCAGCCGGTCGACAGCGAGGAACACGGGCACACGGTGAACGGTCCGATGGTCTACGCGGAGAGCCTGGCGGTGGCCATGGACGGCGGTGTCACCATGGACGGCCGCCTGCTCGTTGCCCGACTCCCGCTGGTTGGCTGACGCGTACATTTCCTGGTAGCACCCTGTCACGGCCTGCCGTCCCGCCCTACCATCGGCAGTATCCGTACGCACACCGCTCCCCCGGGCGTCCGGCCGACCGATTTGTTCCACGTGGAACACCGGGAACACCGGCCGCGCACAGGGAGTCGGAGCATCGGGGGATGCAATGAACAGCGCTCCACACCTGCTCAACGAAGACCGCCCGGATTTCGAGCATGTCCTCGATGACGCGCTGCGTACCGTCCTCGACGAGGCGGACAGCGTGTCAGGGGCATTTCTGAACGCCGAGCAGTTGCGCACCCTCGCGCTCGCCGCCGCCGACGTGATCAGTGCCGCCGCGGCCGACGAGTACGACCTGTACCGCAAGATCCGCGCCGAGACGCGGGAGGCGGTGCGCGAGTCCGCGCGGGACCGTGACACCCGGTCGTTCGGCTATGCCGCGATGGGGGTGGCCGACGGCGCCGGATCAGGCGCCGGCCTGTTCGCCGTCATGGCCGTCCTCACGCCGCTGCTCGCCGGAGCGGCGGCGGTGATCTTTCTGCTGCTCGGATATGCGCTGACCGCCGTGTCGCCGGAGCCGGCGGTCGCCTCGCCGCTGCGTACCGCGGGCTGGTTCTTCGCCGCCGTCACCGGCGCGGCCATTCTGTTCGGTGTGATCGGTCTGTTGCTGACCGCCCTGCGGGACAGCTCGTCCGCGATCCGCGACGCGGCCGACGCGCTGCCCGACGAGGTCGCCCAGGCCCGAGCGGCCTGGCAGCAGGCGCTCTACGCGCACGGCATGCTGCCCTTCCTCGACGACGCCCTCGCCCGGTCCCCCGAGCCGCCCGCCGCGGCCCCGGCCGCGCCGCCCCGAATACCCCGTCTCGGCTACTCCCGCCCGCACTTCAGCTCCCCGCAGGACCCCCAGGCCACCACCCCGCGCTTCTCCTCGCCCGACTTCACCAGCCCCGACTTCGGCGGCCCGGAGCACGCCCCGGAATGACGGGACGCCCGTCCCCCGGCTCGTGCGCCGGGCAACGGGCGTCCCCTTCTGAATCGTCGGCCCTGCCGCTGAGCGCCGGTCAGTCCCCGGCCAGCGGCAGATAGACGCGGTTGCCCGCGGCGGCGAACTCCCTGGACTTCTCGGCCATTCCGGCGGCGATACCGGCCTCGACATCGGCCTCGGTGCCGCCGTGGTCCCGCCGGATGTCGTGCGAGATCTTCATCGAGCAGAATTTCGGACCGCACATCGAGCAGAAGTGGGCGGTCTTCGCGGGCTCGGCGGGCAGCGTCTCGTCGTGGAAGGAACGGGCCGTGTCCGGGTCGAGGGCCAGATTGAACTGGTCCTCCCAGCGGAATTCGAAGCGGGCGTCCGACAGCGCGTCGTCCCACTCCTGGGCGCCCTCGTGCCCCTTGGCCAGATCGGCGGCGTGGGCGGCGATCTTGTACGTGATCACGCCGGTCTTGACGTCGTCCCGGTCGGGAAGGCCGAGGTGCTCCTTGGGCGTGACGTAGCAGAGCATCGCGGTGCCCCACCAGGCGATCATCGCGGCGCCGATGCCCGAGGTGATGTGGTCGTAGGCCGGCGCGATGTCGGTGGTCAGCGGGCCCAGCGTGTAGAAGGGGGCCTCCTGGCAGATCTCCTGCTGGAGGTCGATGTTCTCCTTGATCTTGTGCATCGGGACATGGCCCGGGCCCTCGATCATCGTCTGCACCTGGTGCCGCTTGGCGATGGTGTTCAGCTCGCCGAGCGTACGCAGCTCGGCGAACTGCGCCTCGTCGTTGGCGTCGGCGATGGAGCCGGGACGCAGTCCGTCGCCGAGGGAGTAGGTGACGTCGTACGCGGCGAGGATGGCGCAGAGCTCCTCGAAGTTCTCGTAGAGGAAGTTCTCGCGGTGGTGGGCCAGGCACCACGCCGCCATGATCGAGCCGCCGCGCGAGACGATGCCGGTCTTGCGGCGGGCGGTGAGGGGGACGTACCGCAGCAGCACACCGGCGTGGACGGTCATGTAGTCGACGCCCTGCTCGGCCTGTTCGACGACGGTGTCCTTGTAGATCTCCCAGGTCAGCTCCTCGGCGCGGCCGTCGACCTTCTCCAGGGCCTGGTAGAGCGGGACCGTGCCGATGGGGACGGGGGAGTTGCGCAGCACCCACTCGCGGGTGGTGTGGATGTTGCGGCCGGTGGACAGGTCCATCACCGTGTCGGCGCCCCAGCGGGTCGCCCAGGTCATCTTCTCGACCTCCTCCTCGATGGAGGAGGTGACGGCGGAGTTGCCGATGTTCGCGTTGACCTTCACGAGGAAACGCTTCCCGATGATCATCGGCTCGATCTCGGGGTGGTTGACGTTGGCGGGCAGCACCGCCCGTCCCGCCGCGATCTCGTCGCGGACGACCTCGGGCGGGACGTTCTCGCGCAGGGCGACGTACTCCATCTCCGGGGTGATCTCGCCGCGCCGGGCGTACGCGAGTTGGGTGACCGGCCGGCCGTCCCGGCCCCGGCGGGGGAGCCGCGGGCGGCCGGGGAAGACCGCGTCGAGATTGCGGAGACCGCCGCCCGCCGAGGTGGGCTTGAGGCCGTCGTCCTCGGGGCGCACCGGGCGTCCCGGGTACTCCTCGGTGTCGCGCCGGCCGGCGATCCAGTTCTCCCGGACCGGGGCCAGGCCCCGCCGGACGTCGGTGTCGACCGACGGGTCGGTGTACGGGCCGGACGTGTCGTACAGCGTCACGTCGCGGCCATTGGTGAGGTGCACCTGACGGACCGGAACCCGGAGGTCCGGCCGTGATCCGGTGAGATACGACTTGTGCCAGCCGATGTCACGCGTGCGGGCATCCTGCATGGTCATGTGAGACCTACTCCCTACGCCGGCATTACCCGGTAACAGGTTCAGCGGTCGGCGCAGCCGTCGCGTCGCGGTGAACACCGCTCGGCGGATCAGCGCCCTCTCAGCCCGGTGCTCCGAGCTCCCGCGATTGCAAAGGTGGTCCCACGGTAGCGGTTGCGCGCGGACAGGCACCAGGGGCGCTTGCGATGATCGGCCCGTGGACTCCCCCCAAGCTCACGAGCCCGGCCACGGCCGGAGCCCGCACGGCCACAGCCACAGTCACAGCCACGGGCCGGTGCCGCCGGTCTCCCAGCATCTGCGGAAGGTCATCGCCGCGGTCCTGGTGCCGTTCGCCGCCGCGGTGGTCGTCGGACTGGTCGTGCTGTGGCCCGGGGGCACTCCCCACCACGGCCGCACCGGGGTCGGCTTCGACCAGCAGACCCGGCAGGGCAAGGTCACCCGGGTCGTCGACGTGTCCTGCAAGGCGGTGAACGCGGCGCCGTCCGAGACGTCCGGCGTCAGGAGCGACGCCTGCCAGAAGGCGACGATCGAGGTCGAGTCGGGTCCTGACAAGGGAAAGACGTTCACCGAGATCGTCCAACCGGACCAGACCCGCCGCTACAGCACGGGGGAGGGCGTCGTCCTGGCGTACGCGCCCAACGCTCCCCCGGAGCTGCGCTATTCGGTCACCGATGTGGACCGCGGCTTCCCGCTCGCCCTGCTGGCGGGCATCTTCGCGCTGGCGGTCGTCGTGGTGGGGCGGCTGCGCGGGCTGATGGCGCTGATCGCGCTGGCGATCTCGTTCGCGATCCTGACCCTGTTCATCCTCCCGGCGATCCTGCGCGGGGACAATCCGCTGCTGGTCGCGGTGGTGGGCGGAAGCGCGATCATGCTCATCGCGCTCTACATGTGCCACGGCCTCAACGCCCGTACGTCCGTGGCGGTGCTGGGCACGCTGTTCTCACTGGTCCTGATCGGGGTGCTCGGCTCGGTCTTCATCTCCTGGGCGCGGCTGACCGGCAACACCTCGGAAGAGACCGGGCTGATCCACACCCTCTACCCGGGTATCGAGATCAGGGGCGTACTGCTGGCCGGTGTGATCATCGGCTCGCTGGGGGTGCTGGACGATGTCACGGTCACCCAGGTCGCGGCCGTGTGGGAGCTCAAGGACGCGGACCCCGACGCCCACTGGCGCAAGCTCTACGGGTCCGGCATGCGGATCGGCCGCGACCACATCGCCTCGGTGGTCAACACCCTGGTGCTGGCGTACGCGGGCGCCGCGCTCCCGCTGCTGCTGCTCTTCTCGATCGCGCGCAGCGGAGTGCTGAGGGTGGCCAGCAGCGAACTGGTCGCCGAGGAGATCGTGCGCACCCTCGTGGGCAGCATCGGCCTGGTGGCCTCGGTGCCGCTGACGACCGCGCTGGCGGCTCTCGTCGTCAGCGCGGACCGGCGTCCGGCGGGCGGGTCCGCCCCGGTGCCGGGTGGCGGCGGTCACCGGCGCCGGGCGAAGTGAGCACGGAGCCGGCCGGACCGTACCGCCCCGGCGCGCCGGCCGGGCGGGGGCTCACCAGTCGCGCTTGGAGCCCGAGCCTCCGGACGTGACGCGTTTCACCACGAAGACCAGGGCGCCGACCAGGATGACGAAGACCAGCACCTTGAAGAGCAGGCCCACCACGATGCTGATCAGGCTCGCGACCAGTCCGCCGAAGACCACCAGCGCGATGACCGGGATACCGATCCACTTCACCCACCACGGCAGGCTCTTCAGCAGTTTTCCCATGACGCTCGAACACTCCTCGGTCGCTGCGCGTTCCCGGACGGCCATCCGCCGGTACTTCGACTGTAGAGCCACCGGGCACCACCGCGGAGGGCCGTGGGGCCGGATCGGACCCTGAACGAACCCTTAGGGTTCCGGGGGCGAGAAGACCACCATGACCCTGAGGTCCTCGGTGATGTGGTGGAAGCGGTGCGGTGTGCCCGCGGGCACATAGACGACGCCGCCGCGCGCGACGGTGGTCGTCTCGTCGCCGACGGTGATCGCGGCCCGGCCGCTGACCACGAAGTAGATCTCGTCCTGGGCGTGCGGCGTCTGCGGGTCCGTCTCGCCGGCCTTGAGCGCGTACAGCCCGGCCGACATCCGCGGTTCGCGGAGAAAGCGGAGGTACGCGCCCTCGTTCGCGGCCCGTTCCGCGTCCAGGTCGTCCAGCCGGAACACCTTCATCGCCACTCCTCAGCTGCGGTCCCGCTACGGTTCTGCACGGTCTCTTGCCCTGGTGGGCAGACCTGCGACGATCTCACCATGAAGAATTTCATCGTCAAGACCCTGGCGAACGCCGGTGCCCTCGGGGTGGCCATCTGGCTCATCAAGGACATCACGCTCAGTGGTGGTTCCACCGGGCACAAAGTCCTCACCCTCGTCCTGGTCGCCCTCGTCTTCGGCGTCGTGAACTGGCTGGTCAAGCCCATAGTGAAGGTATTGTCCTTCCCCCTGTTCATTCTCACCCTGGGCCTGATCACCCTGGTGGTGAACGCCCTGATGCTGATGCTCACCTCCTGGCTGTCCGGCAAGCTCAACCTGGACTTCCACGTCCAGGGCTTCTGGACCGCGGTGGTCGGCGCGCTGATCGTCAGCATCGTCTCCTGGGCGCTGCACGTCGTACTGCCGGACGACGAGTGACGGCCGGGGCGACGGGGGGCACAGACGAAGGCCGCGGCGACAGCACCCGCAGCGTGCACGCGGGGCGGCCACCGGCCACCGCGTACGAACCCTCGCTGCCGGGTCCCGTCTTCGTCTCGCACTATCACCTGCCGGGCGAGGCAGCCGGCCCGTACACCTACGGCCGGGACGAGAATCCGACCTGGGAGCGGCTGGAGCGGGCCATCTCGGAGCTGGAGGCGCCGGGCGACCCCTCGGTCACCACGCTGACCTTCGCCTCCGGGATGGCCGCGGTCGCCGCGGTGCTGCTCTCCCAGGTGCGCGCCGGGCAGACGGTCGTCCTGCCGTCGGACTCGTACCAGGCGACGCGTTCGCTCCAGGAGCGCCTGGAGTCGTACGGCGTCGAGGTGCGGCTCGCGCCGACCGCGGGCGACGCGCAGCTCGCGGCGCTTGAGGGCGCCCGGCTGCTGTGGCTGGAGACCCCGTCCAACCCCGAACTCGATGTGTGCGACATCCGGCGGCTGGCCGAGGCCGCCCACGCGCGCGGCGCGCTGGTCGCCGTGGACAACACCCTCGCCACCCCGCTCGGCCAGCGGCCGCTCGACCTCGGCGCGGACTTCTCCGTGGCCAGCGGCACCAAGGCGCTCAGCGGCCACGGAGACCTGCTGCTCGGGTACGTGACCACGCGGGACGCCGAACTGACCGCCGGGGTACGCAAGTGGCGCAAGACGGTCGGCGCGATCCCCGGGCCGATGGAGGCGTGGCTGGCACACCGCTCGCTGGCGACGCTGGCGCTGCGCGTGGACCGGCAGGCGGCCAACGCGCTGGCGCTCGCGGGCGCGTTGCTCGAACGTCCCGAGGTGACGGGGGTACGCCATCCCGGGCTGCCGATCGACCCCTCGCACCAGGTGGCGGCGCGGCAGATGCGGCGCTTCGGCAGCGTGGTGTCGTTCACCCTGCCCGACCGGGCGCACGCCGAACGCTTCCTGGGTGCGCTGCGGCTCACCTCGGAGGCGACGAGCTTCGGCAGCGTGCAGTCCACCGCCGAGCGACGGGCGCGGTGGGGCGGCGACGCGGTCGAACCGGGCTTCATCCGCTTCTCGGTGGGGGTCGAGGACGCGGCGGACATCGTGGCCGATGTGCTGCGTGCGCTGGACGAGGCTGCGGGCGTCTGACGCCTCCTTGTCCGGTGCGGGCAGCTGGCGCAACGCCGCAGAGTCGGGGCGGAGTCGGGGCCGAGCCGGGGCCGAGCCGGGGCGGGGCGGAAGTCGGGGCCGAGCCGGGGCGGAGTCGGAGCGTACGGAGGGGAAGCCCACGCTCCGATTCGCCGCCGCGGGCATGTTTGCCCCTGCTTCCGGCGCGGCAGATGTCCACCATGACCCCGGACTCGCACTCCAGCCCGGCCACCCGCCCGGTGGTCAAACGCACGGCCCGCGCCCTCGTGCTCGACGGCGACCGACTGGTCCTGATCAAACGCACGAAGCCCGGCATGGCCCCGTACTGGGTGACGCCCGGCGG
This sequence comes from Streptomyces sp. NBC_00223, assembly GCF_036199905.1. NCBI lineage: Bacteria > Bacillati > Actinomycetota > Actinomycetes > Kitasatosporales > Streptomycetaceae > Streptomyces > Streptomyces sp. NBC_00223. Next base: position 4,049,454 of record NZ_CP108109.1, read on the forward strand.
CGGCGTCGAGGACGACGACCCGAGTGTCATCGCGGCCCTGCACCGGGAGATCGACGAGGAGTTGGGCGCGAAGGTCACCGATGTGGTGCCGGCCTTCGTGGACACCGTCGAACACATCACGGACGACGGCTCGCACGGCGTGAAAGTGCAGTTCTTCTTCGTGTGCCGCCTGGAGTCGATGGAGCTGTCGCGGCGGCACGGCCCCGAGGTGGACGATCCGTGCGGGGAGTACGAGGTGGTGCGGGTGCCGTTCAGCCGGCTGGGCATCGCCTCGGTCGATGTCGTGCCGCTGACGCTGCGGCACTACCTGGACGCGAACATCGAGGGAGTGCTCGGGCTGCTCGGGCCGGACCTGGGCTGACTCTGAGCCGAATGTTCCACGTGGAACACTCAGCGTGAGCGAAATCCCCCGAAGATAGGTCCGCCACGGAACAATCCCGTAGCGGACCTATCTTGCTACCCTCGACACATGACCGCCGAGACCACCCCCTCACCTGCCACGACCACCGACGTCTCGTTTCTGCTCCAGCACACCGCGTATGTGCTGACCACGCGGATGACGGTCGCGCTCGCGGAGATCGGTATGTCGCCTCGCGCACACTGTGTGCTCGCGCACGCCCTCCAGGCCGAGCGCACCCAGGCCCAGCTCGCGGAGCTGTCCGACCTGGACAAGACCACGATGGTGGTCACGGTCGACCAGTTGGAGCGGGCCGGGCTCGCCGAGCGGGTGCCGTCCCCGACCGACCGCAGGGCCAGGATCATCAAGGCGACCCCGAAGGGCGAGGAGATCGCGGCGAGGGGCCAGGAGATCGTCGACCGTGTGCACGGCGACGTGCTCGACGCCCTCCCCGCGCAGGAGCGCGACGCCTTTGTCTCCGCGCTGAACCGGCTGGCCACCGGCCTTCTCGCCACCCCGGCCGACTCCCCCGACGGCGCCCAGGGAGTCCGGCGACCGCGCCAGTCCCGGGCGTGAGGCCATCAATCCTAAGTACACCCGAAAAAGATAGTCTCTAACAAAACCATCTGCTACGGTCTCTCCCGGCACCCCATCCGCCAGGAGGCGACCGCCATGCCCCTTCCTTCGCAGGACTCCGTGCTGTCCCCGGATTCCCGGGCCGCCCGCTCCCGCGGCGCCGCCCTCGCCGTACTCAGCGCGGGCGCCCTGATGATCATCCTCGACGGCACGATCGTGAATGTCGCGCTGCCGTCCATCCAGCGCGACCTGGACTTCTCCCAGGCCGGACTCGCCTGGGTGGTGAACGCCTACCTGATCGCCTTCGGCGGCCTGCTGCTGCTCTCAGGACGTCTCGGCGACCTGCTCGGCCGCCGCCGCGTCCTGGTGGCGGGCCTCACCGCGTTCTCGGCCGCCTCGCTCGTGTGCGGCCTCGCCGACTCCGCGGGCCTGCTGATCGCCGCCCGCTTCGTGCAGGGCGCGGCCGGCGCGATGGTCTCCGCCGTCTCCCTCGGGATGGTCATCGCCCTCTACCCCGACCACCGCGGCAGGGCCCGCGCGATGGGCGTCTACAGCTTCACCCAGTCCGCGGGCGGCGTCCTCGGTGTGCTCGTGGGCGGTCTCCTCACCCAGGCGATCAACTGGCACTGGATCTTCTTCGTCAACCTGCCGCTCGGCGCCGCCGCCGCCCTGCTCAGCCTGCGTCTGCTGCCCGACGACCGGCCGCGCGAGCGCGGATCGCTGCGCGGCGCCGACGCGCCCGGAGCCGTTCTGGTCACCGCCGCTCTGATGCTCGGCGTCCACACCCTCGTCAAGACCTCCGACCGAGGCTGGGCCTCCGCCCCCACCGCCGGATTCGGCGCCCTCTCCGCGGTCCTGCTCGTTGCCTTCCTGATCCGGCAGGCGAAGGCCGCGCACCCATTGATGCCACTGCGGCTCTTCCGCTCCCGAATGGTGTCCGGGGCCAACGCCGTTCAGGTGTTCATGATCGCGGCCGCCTTCGGCTTCCAGTTCCTGACCAGCCTCTATCTCCAGCGGGTGGTCGGCTACGGGCCCCTGCGGATCGGTCTGGCCTTCGCGCCCACCGGCCTGGCCATCGGCGTCATGTCCCTGCTGCTCTCCGCCCGGCTCGGCGCCCGCTTCGGGCAGCGGGCCGTGCTGGTGCCCAGCCTCGTCCTCTTCGGCGCCGGTTTTCTGCTGCTGGCCAGGGTGCCGGCCGGGCACGCCTCGTACGCGACCGACATCCTGCCCCCGATCCTGCTCTTCGGCCTGTCCTTCGGACTTGCCATGCCGTCCCTGATGACGCTCGGCATGTCGGACGCCACCCCGGCCGACTCAGGACTGATCTCCGGGGTCTTCAACACCGCGCAGCAGGTCAGCGGAGCACTGGGCCTGTCCGTGCTCGCCTCCCTCGCCTCCGCGCGCACCGATCGCCGGCTGGCCTCGGGCCACAGCCTTCCCTCGGCCCTGACCAGCGGCTACCAGCTGGCCTTCCTGGTCTCGGCCGGCCTGCTCGCCACCGCCGCCGTACTCGCCGCGGTGCTGCTGCGTACGCGCGGACCGGCCGACGGCTCCGGCCAGGCGCCAGGCAACGGAGGGGCGGCCGTACCGGAGGAGGTCAGCTCCAGCCCGGGAACCCGCCAGGCACCGGCGCCCGCTGATCGTAGGGCTCCCGCGTGAACACGAAGGACCCCAGGTCGAGATGGCTGACCGAGCCGTCCGCCCGGCGCACCACGCGCAGCGTCTCGCCCGCGTAGTAGCCCTCGCGGCCTGTCCAGGTGCCGTTGTGTTCCACGTGGAACAGTGAGCCGCGGCCCTGGCCCGTCAGCGGCGCCAGCTGCAGATCGCCCGAAGCCCGTACCCGCAGCGCGAAGCCCGTCGTGCCCCAGTACCAGGGACCGGCGAGGTCGAGCAGCGCCGGGTCCACGGTGTCGGCGGGCCGCCAGGGGACGGGGAGGCCGGGTTCCGCGTCCGCGGTGATCGTCAGGAGATCGGCGGCGATCGCGCTGACGGCGGGCCCCGAGGTGCAGTTGGCCAGCGCCAGCGCGCCGACCCCGTCCTCGACGCTCACCCACAGCGCCGCCAGAAAGCCCGGCATCGAACCGGTGTGGCCGCTCAGCGTCCGTCCGGCCCGGCGCAGAAGCTGTACGCCCAGGCCGTAGCCGCCGTCGGGGTCCACCGGGTCCGGCGGCGCGGCCGGTGCCCGCATATGGGCGACGGTCTCCGCGGCCAGAACCCCTTCGTGACCGGCCGCCAGAAAGCCCGCCCACCGGGCGAGATCGGCGGCCGTCGACCACAACTGGCCTGCGGGCGCCATCCGCCCGGTCTCCTGCACGGCCTCGGGCACCATCACATCCGCCCACGGGTGGACGGCGAAGCCGCCGGCGGCCGGCTGTCGCGGCAGCAGCGTGGTGCGGTTCATCCCGAGCGGTGCCAGCACCTCGTCGTGGAGCACCTCGCCCCACGGCCTGCCGCGTGACTGCTCGACGAGGCCGCCGAGCAGGGCGTATCCGGTGTTGGAGTAGTGATGGCGGCGGCCGGCCGGGTGTTTGACCGGGTCGGGGCCGAGGACGTCGGAGAGTTCGGGGCGCAGTTCGCCCGGGGTGCGCTCCCACCAGGGGCCCGGTGTCTCGGCGGCCAGCCCCGAGGTGTGCGCGAGCAGCTGACCGACGGTCACCTCGCCGGCGACGGTCCCCGGCAGATGCCGCTCCAGCGGATCGGTCAGCTCCAGCCGCCCTTCGTCGCGCAGCCGCATCACCAGCACCGCGACGAAGGTCTTGGTGAGCGAGCCGATCCGGTACTGCGTGTCCGCGTCCGGCGCGTGCCCCTCGATCATGCTGCGCGAACCGCTCCACACCATGCGGCCCTCCCGGACCACAGCTCCCACCAGCGACGGAGTACGGCCACTCGACTGCCCCACCGCGATCCGGTGCAGCAGCGCCCGCCGGGTGGCGGGCAGCAATTCGTCGTAGGTCCGCGGGGATTCGGGCTCGGCTGTCACTCGTTCCTGGCCTTCCTGCCGGTACGGCTCCGCGCGGTTCCTCGTCGTCCCGTGCGGCTGTGCGTGGTCGTGCCGTCGTCACGATAACCGGCTGCCGCGAAGCGGAGCGCGATGATCGTCATGCGCAGGGACCGCAGTCCCGGGATCAGATGGGAGACCGGCGCGACGGCGTACGGACCCCGGCCGCGCGGCAGTCGCAGGCTGCGGACCTCGGCGATCCGCGGTGAGACGGCGGCCACCTTGCGATACTCCCTGGTGTCCATGCCCCACTCCCAGCGCGGCGCGCGATACCCGCCGTCCGGGGAGTCGAAGGCCCCGGACCGATTACGGGCGACCATCACGCGCGGAAGCGCGTCGAAAAGGAACCCTCCGCCCGGGAAGCGCTCCGCGCACGCCGCGATCAGCTCCTTCACCTCTTGTTCGGGCAGATACATCAACAGGCCCTGGGCCGTGACGAGTACGCCCCTGGCGAGGTCCGCCCCGGAGATCTCGTCCATCCACCGCCGGTCGAGCGCCGAGCAGGCGAGCGTACGGCGGCGCGGCGGATCGTCGGGCAGCAGGGCCGTACGGACCGCGGCCGTCTCCGGCAGATCCACCGTCAGCCAGCGGACCCGGCCGTCGTCCACCCGCCAGAACTGGGTCTCCAGGCCCTCGCCCAGCGCGACCACGGTCCCACCGGGACGCGCGGCGACGAATCGCCGCACCTCGGCGTCCAGACAGCGCACTCGCAGGGCGTGCCACTGCGCCATGGGAGCGCCGCCGAACCGCTCGAAGGGGTAGTCGATGCGCTTGACCAGCTCCACCGCGAGCGGATCGTCCAGCAGCCGCCGGCCGGGCCGCCCGGCCTCCGAGGCGCGGTTGTACAGATTCCACAGCAGCGTCTCCGGGACGCCCTCCAGCTCGACCTTGATCCGCTCGCCCGTGTCTCCCATGCCTCCCAGGCTCCCACCCCGGCCGCCCGACAGCCGGACCCCAGGCGGTCCGCACGCACACGACCGCGCTCCCGGTTGCCCTCTTGGGTCAACTCCTGTTCAAAGCAAGCGCTTTCCCCTTCGGGCTCTGTCAGAAAGGTTGACACCCCCCGGGTGCGGGCGTAGATATCTCGTCGGTCAGAGAGCGCTCTCAGGTATCGCGCCACCTCCGTACGCACCACCGCCGGACTCGGCTGCGAGACCGAGTACGGCGTCACCCGCACCACGGCACCGCCGAGGTCCACCCCCCTACCGGAGGGGCGGCACCGGGACAGAGCGCGCGCTCCTGGCTGCTCCGCGCGCGAAACCCGGCCGCCTCACCGCCGTACGGACAGCGGCGATTCCACGGTGTCGGTCCTCCCTCTCGCGAGCCGTATTCGACACGTAGGAGCACACATGAGGGTCACCCCACTAGGGCTCTCCGTAAGCCGTAAACGTTTCCGACGATCACCACAGGGCATCCTCCTGCTCGCCCTGGCGCTGATCGCCTCGGCGTATCTGGCGCTCGCGCCGACGCCCTCGCACGCCGCGGCACCCACCCTCCTCTCACAGGGCAAGCCCGCCACCGCGTCATCCGTCCAGGACGCGTTCACCGCCAACGCGGCCGTGGACGGCGACACCGGAACGCGCTGGTCGAGCGCGGCCTCCGACCCGCAGTGGCTTCAGGTCGACCTCGGTTCCTCGCAGGCCATCACCCAGGTGACGCTCAACTGGGAGACGGCCTACGGCAAGGCCTTCCAGATCCAGGTGTCGGACAACGGTTCCACGTGGAACAACATCTACTCGACCACCGCGGGCACCGGCGGCGTCCAGAACCTGACCGTCACCGGCACCGGCCGATACGTGCGGATGTACGGCACCCAGCGCGGCACCCAGTGGGGCTACTCGCTCTGGGAGTTCCAGGTCTACGGCGGCTCCGGCGGCGGCACGACCACGCCGCCCGCCAACTGCGGCAACACCACCGCCGCCCTGAACAAGCCCGCCACGGCCTCCTCCACGGAGAACGCCGGCACCCCCGCCTCGGCCGCCTTCGACGGCAACACCGGCACCCGCTGGTCCAGCGCGGCCTCCGACCCGCAGTGGGTCCAGGTCGACCTGGGGTCCTCGCAGACCATCTGCGGCGCCCAGCTGACCTGGGAGACCGCGTACGCGAAGGCGTACCAGATCCAGGTCTCCGACAACGGTTCCACGTGGAACACCGTCTACTCCACCACGAACGGCGCGGGCGCCACGGAGAACCTCTCCTTCAACGCCACCGGCCGCTATGTGCGGATGTACGGCACGGTCCGCGCCACGGCGTACGGCTACTCGCTGTGGGAGTTCACGCTGCTCACCCCGGGCAGCGGCAGCACCGGCGGCACCACTGGCGGCAGCACCACTCCGCCGAGCGGCGGCAACGGCAACTGCCCGTGGGTGGGTTCGACCGCGCCGGTCGCCACCCGGGTGCAGCAGGTCATGGCGCAGATGACCAACGCGCAGAAGGTCTCCATCCTGCACGGCAACAACAACGCGTCGCCGTACATCGGCAACATCACCGGCATTCCGTCGCTGTGCATCCCCAACATCGGTCTGCAGGACGGTCCTTCGGGCGTCGGTGACGGCCTCGACGGTGCCACCCAGATGCCCGCGGGCAACGCTTCCGCGGCGACCTGGGACAACGCGCTGGAGCAGCAGTACGGCTCCGCGATCGGCGCCGAGTTCGCGGGCAAGGGCGTGCAGGTGGCGCTCGGCCCGACGGCGAACATCGTCCGTGACCCGCGCTGGGGACGGTCCTTCGAGGCGTTCAGCGAGGACCCGTTCCTGAGCGGGCAGATGGCCGCCGCCGACATCCGCGGCATCCAGAGCCAGGGCGTCATGGCCGAGCTCAAGCACGTGGCCGTCTACAACATCGAGCACCCGGCCGGCACGGTCATCGTCGACAAGCGGACGATGCAGGAGATCTACCTGCCCGCTTTCCAGGCGGCGATCCAGCAGAGCACGCCTGCCTCGGTCATGTGCGGGTACAGCATCGTCAACAACGTGCCCGCGTGCCAGAACCCGGATCTGCTGAACACCGCGCTGTACCAGCAGGCGGGCTTCGGCGGCTTCGTCACCAGTGACTGGGGCGGCACCCACGCCACGGCGGAGTCGGCCAACGCCGGACTGACGGTGGAGATGCCCAACGGGTACTTCTACGCCGACTTCCTCGCCCAGGCCGTGGCCAACGGCACGGTCAGCCAGGCCACCCTGGACACGATGGTGAGCCGGCTGCTCACCCAGTTCTTCGCCTTCGGCCTCTTCGACAAGGCGCCGAGCGGTTCGCGGGACGCCGTCGTCACCACGCCGGCCCATGTCGCGGTGGCCCTGAAGGGCGCCGAGGAGGGCACGGTCCTGCTGAAGAACAACGGCATCCTGCCGCTGTCCACCTCCAGCACCCACTCGATCGCGGTGATCGGCTGGGACGGCGGCGCCGGTGTGCAGACCATCGGCGGCGGCAGCGCCACGGTGCGAACCAACGCGTCGGTGTGGCCGATCACCGGCCTCCAGAACCGGGTGGCCGGCACCGGCACCACCGTGCAGTACAACGACGCCACCAACCTCAGCTCCGCGGTCACCCTGGCCAAGAGCTCCGACGTGGCGATCGTCTTCGCGAGCGACAACTACGGCAACGAGGAGCACGACTCCGCCAACCTCGACCTGCCCAACAACGGCAACAGCACGGTCAGCCAGAACGACATGATCGCCCAGGTGGCGGCGGCCAATCCGCACACCATCGTGGTGCTCAACAACAACTCGGCGATCAACATGCCGTGGCTGAACCAGGTCGCCGGTGTCTTCGAAGCCTTCTACCCGGGCCAGCAGTTCGGCACGGCGATCGCGGAGCTGATCTTCGGCGACGTCAACCCGTCGGGCAAGCTGCCGGTCACCTTCCCGAAGAGCCTGGCCGACGTGCCGGCCAACACCGCGGCGCAGTGGCCCGGCACCAACGGGCAGGTGCAGTACAGCGAGGCTCTGAACGTCGGCTACCGCTGGTACGACGCGAAGAACATCACCCCGCTCTTCCCGTTCGGCTTCGGTCTGTCGTACACCTCCTTCAGTTTCAGCAACCTGCAGGTCGGGGCGCTGTCCGGGGGTAACGCGACCGTGCAGGTCACGGTCACCAACACCGGGTCGAAAGCCGGCACCGATGTGGCGCAGCTCTACGTCGGCGATCCCGCGTCCACGGGCGAGCCGGTGCACCAGCTGCGCGGCTACCAGCGGGTGACGCTCAACCCGGGCCAGGCGCAGACGCTGACCTTCACGGTCAGCACCCATGACCTGGCCTACTGGAACACCGGCAGCAACAACTGGACGACCGCGGCGGGCAATTACCAGATCCTGCTGGGCGACTCCTCGCGCAATCTGCCGCTGACCGGCACGCTCAACGTGCCGAACACCGTCAACAACGCCGTGGCCGCGGCGTCCACCAAGACGGCCTCCGCCTCCAAGGCGGCGGCCGCCGACACGATCGCCACCGCTGCCACGCCGCTGGCCGTGCCCAACCCGCACGGCATGAGCAGTCCGGTCCACACCCAGGTCGACTGGGCCTACGACCAGGCAGGCAGCGGAAACGCCTACACCGCGGACGGTCTGCCGCCGGGCATCACGCTCAGCTCGGCGGGGAAGTTCACCGGCGCGGCCACCAAGAGCGGCACCTGGACGGTGACGGTCACCGGAAAGAACGCGGCGGGCTCGACGGGCTCCGCGACGTTCGTCTGGACGACCACCTGATCCCTCTCCCACCCCCCACAGAACACCCCCGGGCCTTCACGGCCCGGGGGTGTTCCCCTTCTCCGGGCACGGGACCCGGTGGCCGATGCCGTGTCATAGTCGGACCCATGCGCGACGAGGTGAAGCCACTTCTCGACCGTCTCCTGGCCGACGTCCGGGAGGCACTGCCGCTGGAGACCATGTGGGCGCACGGCTCCCTGGCGCTGGGGGACTACCAGCCGGGCCGCAGCGACCTCGACATGGTGGCCGTCGTCAGGTCCGAGATCACACCCGCCCAGCGCCAACGGGTCGGACTCCTGCACAAGAAGCTGGACGCCGACCTCCCCGAAGCGGCGAAGCTGCACTGCTCGTACATGGTCCGCTCGACGCTGGCCGACACCGGCGCCCGCCATCTGACCTGGGCTCACCGGCACCTCCAGGAACGGGACGTCACCCCGGTGAGCCGCCGCGAGCTGCGTACGGGCGATCTGTCGCTCTTCGGGCCGCCGCCCACGGACTTCTCCCCGCGGTCACCGACGGGGAGCTGGCCGACTACATCAGCGGCAACCTCAGGAACTACTGGCTGCCCGCCACGGCCTGGCCCCTCCGCTGGCTCCAGGACATCTGGGTGGACCTGGGCATGCTGACCGCGGCGCGGGCGAGCGTCACGCTGAAGGACGGGCGGCTCATCACCAAGGGCGAGGCCCTCGACGTCCTGGCGGAACTCGGCGCGCCCGCCGAGGTGCTGGCCGACATCCGCGTGCGCCGCTACGGGACTCCCGCGCCGCTCCCCCTCGCCCGCCGCGTCGAACGCGCCCACCTCTCCCGTACGTTCACCCGCCACACCATCCGCCGCGTCCTGACCCCCTGAGCGGCGTTTGCGGGCGTCAGCAGCATGCCGGTGTGGCCCACCACGGTGCTGCCCGGCTTCCGCCGACCGGTGGGAAGGCTCCCGGTCCGCCGCGGGAAATCCGGCGCGGGACGGCGGCGCGGGACGGCGGCGCGGGACGGCGGCGCGGGACGGCGGCGCGGTCCGGTGCTCGGGACGCCGAGACCTCGTGGTCTTGTCCGCCGGTGATCCGTGAGGGGAGGATTGCGGGATGGAACGGGTCTATGACGATGTTCAGCTGGCGGGCGTGTACCAAGCGGGCAATGAGATGCCGGAGGTGTCGCTTCGGGCCTGGGTGGATCTGATCGGGTCGTTCTCGCCCCGACCGGCGCCGGCGGTGGTGGAGATCGGGGCCGGCACGGGGATGTTCTGCGCGGCCATGGCTCGGTGGCGCCGGGCGTCACTGGTGGTCGGCGTCGACCCCTCGGAGGCGATGCTGGCTCAGGCCCGTCAGTTCAACGGCCGTGAGGCCGGCGTTCACTACGTGGGCGGCACCGCGGACGCGGTTCCCACGGGCGGGGATCTGTTCGACCTCGCGCTGCTCTCGCGGGTGATCCATCATCTGCCGAACCGTCTTGCGTGCGCCCGTGAGTTGGTCCGCGTCCTGCGGCCGGGTGGGGTGGCGGTGATCCGTACGACGTTCCGCGAGGGGCTGGACTCGGTGGTCTACGACTACTGGCCGAGGCTGCGGGAGATCGACGCGGAACGGTTCCCGGGCCGGGACGAGGTCCTGGCCGACTTCACGGGATCCGGCTTCTCTGTCCTGGAGCTCGCTTCCTTTGCCCAGCCGGTCACCGGGAGTTTGAGTGAGTACCACGCGCGCATGCGGACCCGTCCGCAGTCGAAGTTCACGCACCTGACGAGCGCGGAGTTCAGCGACGGCTTGACCCGGATGAAGGCGGATGCCGACGCGGAACAAGGCCCGCACTCGCGTCCGGTCCTTGAGCGTTACGACGTCGCAGTGCTGATCCGCTCCTGACAACCGCCAACGCCCTGCCGTTTCCTGGTCGTGCCGAACGAGGACAGCACGTTGTCCGGCTCCGTGACCGATATGACCCCGGTCAGGTTTGGGCCATGTCGACGAAGCGGGAGTAGTGGCCCTGGAAGGCGACGGTGATCGTGGCCGTGGGGCCGTTGCGGTGCTTGGCGACGATCAGGTCGGCCTCGCCGGCGCGGGGGGACTCCTTCTCGTACGCGTCCTCGCGGTGCAGGAGGATCACCATGTCGGCGTCCTGCTCGATGGAGCCGGACTCGCGCAGGTCGGAGACCATCGGCTTCTTGTCGGTGCGCTGTTCGGGTCCTCGGTTGAGCTGGGACAGGGCGATGACCGGGACTTCGAGCTCCTTGGCGAGCAGCTTGAGGTTACGGGACATGTCCGAGACCTCCTGCTGGCGGCTCTCGGGGCGGCGGGAGCCGCCGGACTGCATCAGCTGGAGGTAGTCAATGACGACCAGCCGCAGGTCGTTGCGCTGCTTGAGGCGGCGGCACTTGGCGCGGATCTCCATCATCGACAGGTTCGGCGAGTCGTCGATGTAGAGCGGGGCCTCGGTGACGTCGGACATCCGGCGGGCCACTTTGGTCCAGTCGTCGTCGGTCATGGTGCCCGAGCGCATGTGGTGCAGGGCGACCCTGGCCTCAGCGGAGAGCAGTCGCATCGCGATCTCGTTGCGGCCCATCTCCAGGGAGAAGATGACGCTGGGCATCTTGTGCGCGATGGAACAGGTCCGGGCGAAGTCCAGCGCGAGGGTGGACTTGCCCATCGCCGGGCGCGCCGCGATGACGATCATCTGACCGGGGTGGAGGCCGTTGGTGAGCGAGTCCAGATCGGTGAAGCCGGTGGGGACGCCCGACATCTGGCCGCTGCGCGACCCGATCGCCTCGATCTCGTCGAGCGCGCCCTCCATGATGTCGCCGAGCGGCAGATAGTCCTCGGAGGTGCGCTGCTCGGTGACCGCGTAGATCTCGGCCTGCGCGTTGTTGACGATCTCGTCCACGTCGCCGTCGGCCGCGTATCCCATCTGCGTGATACGGGTGCCCGCCTCGACCAGGCGGCGCAGCACGGCGCGTTCGTGGACGATCTCGGCGTAGTACTCGGCGTTGGCCGCGGTGGGCACGGCGTTGACGAGGGTGTGCAGATACGGGGAGCCGCCGACGCGGGCGATCTCGCCGCGCTTGGTCAGCTCGGCCGCGGTGGTAATGGGGTCGGCCGGCTCACCGCGGGCGTAGAGGTCGAGGATCGCGGTGTAGATCGTCTCGTGCGCGGGGCGGTAGAAGTCCGCGCCCTTGAGCACCTCGACGACATCGGCGATGGCGTCCTTGGACAGCAGCATGCCGCCGAGCACGGACTGCTCGGCGTCCAGGTCCTGCGGGGGGACCCGTTCGAAGCCGCCGCCGCCCTCGGAGAATCGGCTGCCCCCGTCGTCCTGGGAGTTCTTCTTGCGGAACGGGCTGACCGCCGTGTGCTCCTCCGGCGGAGGGCCCGCCCAGGGGTCGTCGGTGGGTTCGGGTTGGCTCAATCCCGCCACCTCCTCCCGTCCGGCCGGTGTGCCCGGACCCCGCGTGCGTGCCACTCTTTCACGGGCACGTCTCCGACAACTCAGCCGCCCGGCTTTCCTCGCGGCGCGTCGGGGGGACGGTCCACGGTAGGGGTATCGGCGACCCTGACCAAGCCAGTTATCCACAGGGGGTGTGGATGATGGCGCCATACCTGTGGAGAAGTGCCCCGAACCTGTGTACAGCCCTTGGGACAGTGCTGTGGACAAGCAGAAAATCACTCAGCCGCACCCAATCTGACCTGCGCCTTCTTCGCCGCCGACCTGTGCAGGAGAAAAACTTTTCCGCCCGGGCCAAGATCGCGACAAACAACGCGGAGGAGATCACTCTACGCAGTCAAAGGTAATGATCAGACTGCCACTTCACCTCTTACTTGTGGATGGTTAGGATGTGCCTGTGAATCCGGTCGTCGAGCCCCCCGAGCAGCGGCAGCCCGCCCGCCAACCCGTATCTCCCCGGCGCCGCCACGACCGGGAGATCGTCGCTCTCGCGCTGCCCGCGTTCGGCGCCCTTGTCGCGGAGCCCCTGTTCGTGATGGTCGACAGCGCGGTTGTCGGCCACCTCGGCACCGCGCAGCTCGCCGGGCTCGGCATCGCCGCCGCCCTGCTCACCACCGGCGTGAACATCTTCATCTTCCTCGCCTACGCCACCACCGCCGCGGTCGCCCGCCGGGTCGGCGCGGGCGATCTGTCCGGGGCGCTGCGCCAGGGCGTGGACGGCATCTGGCTCGCCCTGCTGCTCGGCGCCCTGGTCGTGGCCGCCGTCCTGCCCGGCGCGCCCGCCATGGTCGACCTCTTCGGCGCCTCCGGCACGGCGGCCCCGTACGCCACCACGTATCTGCGGATCAGCGCGCTCGGCATCCCCGCGATGCTCGTCGTCCTCGCCGCCACCGGAGTCCTGCGCGGCCTCCAGGACACCCGCACCCCGCTGTACGTGGCGGTCGCCGGATTCAGCGCGAACGCGGGTCTCAACGTGGCCCTGGTCTACGGCGCCGGTCTCGGCATCGCGGGCTCGGCCTGGGGCACGGTCATCGCGCAGAACGGCATGGCCGCGGCCTACCTCACGGTGGTGGTGCGCGGGGTCCGGCGGCACGCGGGCACCCACCCCGCGGACTCCGGCAGCGCCGACCGGACCGACTCCGGCACCCGGGCCGGCTCCGCCAGCCGGACCGGCTCCGGCAGCACAGAAAAGCCCGACACCGAAAGACCCGGCACCGGCGGCCGTGGCGACTGGTGGGCCCTGCTGCGCCCGGACGCCGCCGGAATACGCGCCTGCGCCCGGGCCGGCGGCCCACTGCTCATCCGCACGATCAGCCTCCGGGCCGTGCTGATGATCGCCACCGCCGTCGCGGCCCGGCTCGGCGACACCGAGATCGCGGCCCACCAGATCACCCTTACCGTCTGGTCGCTACTGGCCTTCGCCCTCGACGCCATCGCCATCGCCGGGCAGGCCATCATCGGCCGCTACCTGGGGGCCGACGACCCGGCCGGCGCCCGTGCCGCCTGCCGCCGGATGATCGAGTGGGGAGTGGCCTGCGGGGTCGTACTGGGACTGCTCGTCGTCCTGGCCCGGCCGCTGATCGGGCCGATGTTCAGCTCCGACCCGGCCGTACAGCACGCACTGGCCTCCGCCCTGCTGATCGTCGCCGTCACCCAGCCGGTCTCCGGGATCGTCTTCGTCCTCGACGGCGTGCTGATGGGCGCGGGCGACGGACCGTATCTGGCCTGGTCGATGCTCGTGACGCTGGCCGTCTTCGCACCCGCCGCGCTCGCCGTACCGGCCCTCGGCGCGGGCCTGACCGCCTTGTGGTGGGCGATGGGCCTCATGATGCTCACCCGGCTCGCCGCTCTGTGGCTGCGCGCCCGCTCCGGCCGCTGGGTGGTCACGGGCGCGGCCCGCTGAAACGCCGGGAAGCGCCACCGCACCCCCGTACGGCCCGGGAGCCGGACGCCCGCGGCACCCCGGCGACCGGCCCGCCCCCGTACGGCAAAAGGCCGGACACCCCACTACGGGATGCCCGGCCCCTGCCGGACCACGCGATGTTCCACGTGGAACAAATGCCGCGTTACGCGGCCACGACCTCCAGGTCGAGGACAGCCTCGACCTCGGAGTGCAGCCGCACCGAGACCTTGTGCGCGCCGAGCGTCTTGATCGGCGAACCGACCTCGACCCGGCGCTTGTCCACGGCCGGGCCACCGGCGGCCTTGATCGCCGCGGCGATGTCGGCCGGGGTGATGGAGCCGAAGAGGCGGCCGGTGTCACCGGCACGCGTGCTCAGCTTCACCTTGACGCCCTGGAGCTGCGCCTTGACGGCGTTCGCGTCCTCCAGCGAGTGGATCTCGCGGATACGACGGGCACGACGGATCTGCTCGACGTCCTTCTCGCCACCCTTGGTCCACGCGATGGCGAAGCCGCGCGGGATCAGGTAGTTGCGGGCGTAGCCCGGCTTGACGTCGACGATGTCGCCTGCGGCGCCGAGGCCGCTGACCTCATTGGTGAGGATGATCTTGGACATACTTGGTCACCCTCTCCTTATCGAGCCGTCGAGGTGTACGGCAGCAGCGCCATCTCACGGCTGTTCTTCACGGCCGTGGCGACGTCACGCTGGTGCTGCGTGCAGTTGCCGGTCACGCGGCGGGCACGGATCTTGCCGCGGTCGGAAATGAACTTCCGCAGCATGTTCGTGTCCTTGTAGTCCACGTACACGGTCTTGTCCTTGCAGAACGCGCAGACCTTCTTCTTCGGCTTGCGCGGGGGCGGCTTCGCCATGGTGTCTCTCCTATGCGATCAAGAAGTGGGTGAGGTCCGCCCTAGAAGGGCGGCTCGTCCGAGTAGCCGCCGCCGGAGGAACCGGAGCCGCCGCCCCAGCCGCCTCCACCGCCGCCTTGGCCACCACCGGCCGGCGCACTGGTCGCCCAGGGGTCGTCGGCGGGAGCACCGCCGCCGCCCGCGGGGGCACCGGAGCCGCCGCCCCAGTTGCCGCCGCCCTGGCCGCCGCCTCCGCCGTAGCCACCGCCCGGCTGACCGCCACGACCGCCGCCACCGCTTGTCTTGGTGACCTTGGCCGTCGCGCTCCGCAGGCTGGCGCCCACTTCGTCGACATCCAGTTCGTAGACCGTCCGCTTGACGCCCTCACGGTCCTCGTACGACCGCTGCTTGAGCCGGCCCTGCACGATGACGCGCATACCGCGCTGAAGCGACTCGGCGACATTCTCGGCCGCCTGCCGCCAGACCGAGCAGGTCAGGAACAGGCTCTCGCCGTCCTTCCACTCGTTGGTCTGCCGGTCGAAGGTGCGGGGAGTGGACGCGACGCGGAACTTCGCGACCGCCGCACCGGACGGGGTGAAGCGCAGCTCGGGGTCGTCGACAAGATTGCCGACAACCGTGATGACGGTCTCGCCTGCCATGGGATGACCTCTCGGCTTGTGGCTTGCTGCTACTCGGAGTCCGGTACTAGTGGAGTTCCGGACGGAGGACCTTGGTCCGCAGCACCGACTCGTTCAGATTGAGCTGACGGTCCAGCTCCTTGACGACCTCGGGAGTGGCCTTGAGGTCGACGACCGAGTAGATGCCCTCGGGCTTCTTGTTGATCTCGTAGGCGAGACGACGACGGCCCCAAGTGTCGACCTTCTCCACACTGCCGCCACCGTTGCGGATGACGGACAGGAAGGACTCGATCAGCGGGGAGACAGCGCGCTCCTCAAGATCGGGGTCGAGAATGAGCATGAGCTCGTAGTGACGCATAGGGGAACCCACCTCCTTTGGACTCAGGCGGCCACGGCGTTTCCGTGGCAGGAGGGTTTGTTTTGCGTCGCAACGGTAACGCGGGCCACTGACAACGCCCCCCGATGCCCTGGAGGGCTCTGGTACGGGGCGCGTCGGCCTGCGAAGACACCGGTGCAGAACGTACAGGCTACCCGCTCTCGTCCCTCGGGTTGAAATCCGGCCCCTTATGGCCGCAATCTGTACACATCGGTGTGTTCGGCGCCACAACGCGCCA
The DNA here is from genome assembly GCF_036199905.1 of Streptomyces sp. NBC_00223. NCBI lineage: Bacteria > Bacillati > Actinomycetota > Actinomycetes > Kitasatosporales > Streptomycetaceae > Streptomyces > Streptomyces sp. NBC_00223. The sequence goes on from NZ_CP108109.1 coordinate 4,065,549, forward strand.
CTACTCCGTCACGGAGGTGCCCATGGCACTGCACATGGAACGAATCCCTCACCTCACCTTCAACACCGACGGCCGGCGTCATCCACGGGAGAACACGTTCGTCGCCCTCGCCCTGGTCCTCGGCGCCGTCGCCGTCAGCACCTCGGCCTTCCACAGCCTGCATGTGATCAGCAGCTGGACCGGGCTCGCCGGCATCCTCAGCGGCGGCTGGGGCCAGTACATCTCGGTGACCACAGCCGAGCGTTTCGCGCTGATCATCGGTCTGGGCATGGCCGCGCTCGGCTTCTACATCGGCATGGCGCACAGCGGGCTCTGGTAGCGGCGGCGCCCGCCGGCGGCAGCCTCGACACCCGCTCCGTCGGCGGCCGGGAGGCCCGGTCCGGCGGTAGCGCGACGCCTGCCCGGCAGTAGCGGCGGCGCTTGCCTCGCACAGTAGGCTTCGGGCCAGAAAAGCCCGCAGTCGTGAGCATGGGGAGCGCCCCGCATGAGCCTGACCCTGAGGACCATCAGCCGCGAGCAGCACCTGGCCTACATCCAGAGCCTGCCGTCGGCGAGCCACTGCCAGGTCCCGGCATGGGCTGATGTGAAGAACGAGTGGCGGTCGGAGAACCTCGGCTGGTTCGACGACAAGAGCGGCCAGATGGTCGGCGCGGGCCTGGTTCTCTACCGTCAGATCCCCAAGGTCAAGCGCTATCTCGCGTATCTGCCCGAGGGCCCGGTGATCAACTGGTACGCGCCCAACCTGGACGAGTGGCTTCAGCCGATGCTCAAGCACCTCAAGCAGCAGGGCGCCTTCACCGTGAAGATGGGCCCTCCGGTCATCATCCGCCGCTGGGACGCGGGCGCGATCAAGGCGGGCATCGCCGATCCGGACGTCAAGCGGCTGCGGGACATCGAGGCCACCTTCGTCGAGCCGCGCGCCTTCGAGGTCGCCGACCGGCTGCGGCGGATGGGCTGGCAGCAGGGTGAGGACGGCGGCGCGGGCTTCGGCGACGTGCAGCCCCGGTACGTCTACCAGGTCCCGCTGGAGAACCGTTCGCTCGACGACATCCTCAAGAACTTCAACCAGTTGTGGCGCCGCAACATCAAGAAGGCCGAGAAGGCCGGTGTCCAGGTGGTCCAGGGCGGCTACGACGACCTGCCGGTGTGGCAGCAGCTCTACGAGGTCACCGCCCAGCGCGACCACTTCCGCCCGCGCCCGCTGTCGTACTTCCAGCGGATGTGGACCACGCTCAACTCCGAGGACCCCAACCGGATGCGGCTGTATCTGGCCGTGCACGAGGGCGAGGCGGTCGCGGCCGCCACCATGCTCACCGTCGGCCGGCACGTCTGGTACTCCTACGGCGCCTCCGCCAACCACAAGCGCGAGGTGCGTCCTTCCAACGCGATGCAGTGGCGGATGCTGCGCGACGCGTACGCGATGGGCGCCAGCGTCTACGACCTGCGCGGCATCAGCGACTCACTGGACGAGACGGACCATCTGTTCGGCCTGATTCAGTTCAAGGTGGGCACCGGCGGCCAGGCTGCCGAATACTTGGGCGAGTGGGACTTCCCCCTCAACAAGCTGCTCCACAAGGCTCTCGACATCTACATGTCGCGCCGCTGACCGGCCGACTCGTACTAGGAAGGTCCTGACCAGGCCATGGCGCTCACCCTGTACGTCGACACCGCGCGCTGGCGTGCCCACCAGCAGACCGTAGTCGACCAGTTCCCCGGCATCGTGCCCGTCTGCAAGGGGAACGGCTACGGCTTCGGCCATGAGCGTCTCGCCGACGAGGTGACCCGGCTGCGGGCCGACATGCTCGCCGTCGGCACGACGTACGAAGCCGAGCGGATCAAGGACTTCTTCAGCGGCGACCTGCTGGTGCTGACCCCGTACCGGCTCGGCGAGGAACCGGTGCCGCTGCCGGACCGGGCGATCCGCTCGGTGTCCTCGGTGGAGGGCGTACGGGGCCTGGTCGGCGCGCGGGTCGTCATCGAGGTGATGAGCTCCATGCGGCGGCACGGCGTCGCCGAGGACGACCTGATCAAGCTGCACACCGCGATCGACGACATCCGGCTGGAGGGCTTCGCGATCCACCTCCCGCTGGACCGCACCGACGGCAGCGACGCCGTGGAGGAGGTCTTCGCGTGGATGGAGCGGCTGCGGGCGGCCCGGCTGCCGCTGCACACCATGTTCGTCAGCCACCTCAAGGCGACCGAACTCGGCACGCTCCGCCAGCAGTTCCCGCAGACCCGGTTCCGCGCCCGGATCGGCACCCGGATGTGGCTCGGCGACCACGACGCGACCGAGTACCGGGGCGCGGTACTGGACGTCACCCGGATCGCGAAGGGCGAGCGGTACGGCTACCGGCAGGAGAAGGCCACCGCGGACGGTCATCTGGTGGTCGTGGCCGGCGGTACCTCGCACGGTGTGGGCCTGGAGGCGCCCAAGGCGCTGCACGGGCTGATGCCGCGGGCCAAGGGCGTGGCGCGGGCGAGCCTGGCGACCGTCAACCGCAATCTGTCGCCCTTCGTGTGGGCGGGCAAGCAGCGCTGGTTCGCCGAGCCGCCGCACATGCAGGTGTCGATCCTCTTCCTGCCGAGCGACGTGGCGCCGCCCGCGGTCGGGGACGAGCTGGTCGCTCATCTGCGGCACACCACGACGCAGTTCGACCGGCTCGTCGACCGGCAGTCGGCGTAGCCGGTCCACGCCGAACGCCACAACGGCCTCCGCCCATCAGGGCGGAGGCCGTTCGCGTGTCGTGTGCGGGCAGGTCGTGAGGCGGGCTCAGACCGCGTGCGTCGGCTCCTGGGGGCCGTCCTCGGAGCCGTCCGGCGCGGCGTCGGGGGCGTCGTCGTGGGCGCCGTCGTGGGCGCCGTCGTGGGCGCCGTCCGGCACGGTCTCGTACGCGGGCCCCTCGTAGGGCACCGGGCCGATCACGAAGACGTCCTCCGCGCCGTCCAGCACCCCGCCGCCCGGGTCGTCCTCGCCGTCCTGCCGCAGGACGTCGTGCTCGGGCCGGAGGATGTCGCGCACCACCAGGGCGGAGAAGTAGAGCACGCCCAGCAGGTGCACCCCGATCGCCAGGTGGTACGCGTCGGGGGTCAGACCGTGGTGCTTGGTGCCGGTGACGTAGGCGAGCCGCATCCAGATGCCGAGGAAGTACAGCACCTCGGCGCCCTGCCAGATCAGCAGGTCGCGCCAGCGCGGCCGGGCCAGCACCGCCAGCGGCAGCAGCCACAGCACGTACTGCGGCGAGTAGACCTTGTTGCTGATCAGCAGCGCGGCCACCATCAGGAAGGCGATCTGCCCGAGCCTCGGCCGGCGCGGGGCGTAGAAGGCGAGCCCCGCGACGCCCGCGCACAGCAGCAGCATCAGGGCGGTGCCGTAGGCGTTCACGCCGCTGAGCGGGTTACCGGAGCGCTGCATGATGATCAGCCAGAGCGAGCCGTAGTCCGTGGGACGGTCGCGGCTGAAGCCGTAGAACTGGGCCCAGCCGTGCGGGGCCAGCAGGAGCACCGGCGCGTTGACCACCAGCCAGGCCCCGACCGCGGCGCCCAGCGTCGTGCCGAAGGCCCGCAGCCGGCCCGCCCGTACGCACAGGATGAAGATCGCGACCAGCAGCAGGACGGGATAGAGCTTGGCCGCGGTGGCCAGGCCCAGCAGCACACCGGCCCACCCGACCCTGCCGCGCGACCAGAGCATGAGCCCGGCGGCGGCCAGGGCGACGGCGAACAGGTCCCAGTTGATGGTCGCGGTCAGCGCCAGCGCGGGGGACAGGGCGATGAACAGACCGTCCCAGGGGCGCCGGCGGTTGGTCCGCGCGACGCACACCACCAGCGCGATCGCGCAGATCAGCAGCATCCCCGCGTTGACCATCCAGTAGGTCTGCGCGCTGTGCTGCGCCGTGCCGTGCGGCGTCAGCCAGGACGCGACCTCCATGAACAGCCCGGTCAGCACCGGGTATTCGAGGTAGTGGATGTCCGGCGAGCCGCTGACCGCGTCGGGGATGCGGTCGAAGTACGGCACGAGGTCGGTGGCGAAGCCGCGCTGCGCGTACAGATGCGGGATGTCGGAGTAGCAGGCGTGGATGTACTGCGGATCGCCGGTCTGGAACCAGGCGTCGGAGTAGCAGGACGCCTTCTGGACCATGCCGAGCGCGAACATGCCGATCACGACCAGGACCATCACCCGTAGCGGGTTCCACCAGCGGTGGCCGCCGGTCCTGGCCCAGCGGCCGGCCGGGCCGCCGATGAGCTCACTGCCGGCCGCGGCCAGCGGGTCCTCGTCCGTGGGGCGCACCGGGATCTCCCGCCGGTCGTCCTCTTCGCGGTCGCGCACGCTCGTCATGGGCGACATCCTGCCGTACGCGGCTGTGTGTGCGAGAGCCCTCTGACGGTTGTTGCCCCCACTCGTACGACGCGCCCGCCGCCGTCGGCCGGGTCGGCCGTCGGCGGCGGGCGCGTGTGTCCCGCTTCGTCCCCGGTCGGGGACCAGGTCACATGCCGGCTGATCGCTCCGGCCGGTCATTGCCGTTCGGTGGCTGGGCCGTCGGCGGGGTCGGGTCGTCCGTCGTCTGCGGCGGGGTCGTCGGCGGGTCGCAGTTCTGCCACGGGAAGCACTGCTTGGTCGGGGTGTCCGTCGGCGTCGGCGGCGGCGTGGTCCACTCCTGTGTGGGCGGCGGCGGGGTCGTCGTCGCGGTCGCGGGCGGCTCGGTGGTGGCTGTCGGCGGCGGCGTGGTCTCCGTCGGGGACGGGGTCGGGCTCGGCACGTTGCCGTAGATGACCGTGCCGACGTCGTCCGCGGGCTCCTCGAAGGCGAGGTGCGGCTGACCCTTGAGCGCGGCGTTCATGTAGTCCTTCCAGATCTGCGCGGGGAAGGAATTACCGTGGATCGTCGGCGCGCCGCCGGTGCCGTACATGGACAGGAACGGGTTCATCTTGGGATTGCCCTTGGCGTCCAGGTGCACCTGGTCGTCGCGCCGGTACATCACGATCGCCGTGGACAACTGCGGGGTGAAGCCGTCGAACCAGGCCGACTTGTTGTCGTCGGTGGTACCGGTCTTGCCCGCGGCGGGCCGGCCGCCGTCCAGCTGGGCCGTGGTGCCGGTGCCCTTCTTGATCACGTCGGTGAGCATGCCCGTGATGGTGTCCGCGACCTTGGCGTCGAACGCGATCTTGGTCTTGACCTGGTGCTTCCACATCACGCTGCCCTCGTGGAGGACGCTGGTCACCGAGTAGGGCTCGTTCTGCCGGCCCTGGTTGTCGATGGTCGAGTAGGCGTCGGCCATCCGGATCGCGCTGGGCGAGGAGGTACCGATGGAGTACGTGACGCTGTTCTTGTAGTCCAGCAGGCCGTTGTTGGCGTTCGGGACCAGCCCGGCCGCGACGGCGGCGTCGTGCACCTTGTCGGTGCCGACATCCTGGCCGAGCTGGACGAAGGGGGAGTTGAGGGAGTCGTCCAGCGCCTCCCGGAGGGTGACCCGGTCCTTGTTCTCACCGTCGTCGTTCGGCTGGTGCCACTTGAACGGCTGCCCGTGCTGGTCGTAACCGATCCACGGCTGGCCCGTGTAGTCGTTGATCAGCTGCTGGTCCCGGCCGCTGAACACGCTGTCGGGGGAGACCGGCGTGCGCTGGTCGGGCCCCTGCTCCGCCGGACCCTTCGGATCGCGTACGCCCTCGGTCATCGCGGCGGCCAGTACGAAGGGCTTGAAGGTCGAGCCGACCTGGGCGCCGGTCTCGTCCGCGTTGTTGGTGAAGTGCCTGGTCGCGTCGGTACCGCCGTAGACGGCGACGATCGCGCCGTCCTTGGGGTTGAGCGAGGCGCCGCCGAACTGGATGAACTTGTCGGCGTCCTCGCCCTTGGAGTTCAGATGGGTGCCACCGGGCTTGATGTGGTCCCTCTGGACGGTCTTGACCGCCGCCTCCAGCGCGTCCACCTTCGGCTTCTGGAAGGTGGTGTGAATCTGGTAGCCGCCCTGGGTGAGCTGGTCGTTGGTGAGGATCTTGTTGTTGATCAGGTACTTCTTGGCGAGGTCGACCATGTAGCCGATCTGGCCCGCCATCTGTGCGTTCTTCTTGACCGGGTCCGGCGTGGGGTACTTGGTGTACTTGGCCCGCTCCTCCGCCGGGAGCCGCTTGTCCTTGACCTCCTGGTCCAGGATCCACGACCAGCGCTCCGTGGACCTGCGCAGGTTGTTCGCCGCGGTGGCCGCCGGGTCGATGTCCGGGGCGCCGGCCGGGTCGTAGTACGTCGGACCCTTGAGCAGCGCGGCGAGGACGGCGCTCTGGCTCGGGTTGAGCTTGATGGCGTCGACGCCGTAGTACGTACGGGCCGCCGCCTGGATGCCGTAGGCGCCGCGCCCGAAGTACGAGGTGTTCAGATAGCCCGCCATGATGTCGGACTTCTTCATGGTCGCGCCGACCTTTATGGAGATGAAGAGTTCCTTGAACTTACGGGAGAAGGTCTGCTGCTGGTCGAGCCGGCTGTTCTTGACGTACTGCTGGGTGATGGTCGAGCCGCCCTGGGTCTCACCGCCCTTGGCCATGTTGTAGACGGCCCGGGTGATGCCCATCGGGTCGACGCCCTTGTCGGTCTCGAAGGTCTTGTTCTCCGCCGAGATGACCGCGTTCTGCATGCTCTTGGGGATCTCGTCGTACGAGATGATCTGACGGTTCACCTCACCGCCGAAGGCGATCATCTGGCTGCCGTCGGCCCAGTAGTAGACGTTGTTCTGCGCCTTGGCCGAGAGGTTGACGTCCGGGACGCTCACCATGGCGTAGGCGACGCCGACGACGCCGATGAGCGTGCCCACGAAGCCGATGCACAGGGCGGTCATCTGGCGCCAGGACGGCACCCAGTGGCGCCAGCCCTCCTTGCCGAAGCGGGGGTAGTCGATGAAGCGCTTCTTGGCGGGGCGCCGGCCGGGACCTCGGCCGCCGCGTCCCGCGGGGCCGCCGGGACCCGGCCCGCCGGGGCCGCCCGTACCGCCCGGTCCTCCGGTGCCCCGGGAGCCGCCGCCCGCGTCGGCTCTGCGCCGGGAGCCGCGTCCCTGAGCCGCGCGACGTGCGGCCGCGCGGCCTTCGTACGGTTGCTGCTGCCCACCGCCGCTGGGGGTCCCACCGCTCGGAAGGCCGCCCTCGGGGCTCCGGGGGGCCGAAGGAGGGGGCGTCGGCTGCTGTCCCCCGCGCCGGGCGGCAGCACGGCCGCCGGACGGCGGCTGCGGCGGCTTGCGACGGTGCTCGCTCATTGAACAGCTACTCCTCGACAGGCGGGATCGCCTGCAGGCATCGGTGACATTCCGGTCGGTCCCCCCTGCGCGCGGCCGCCACGGGCCACACCACACCGAGGATCAAGACGCACCGCGGCGTCACAGGGTTCCCGGTGCTGCGCATGGCGAACAGAGTACGCACGGTCAAAAGACGAGCCATGCGAACCTTCGTCACATAACGGGCACTTGGCCGCTCACAGCTTCATGGATGTGACGCCGCTCACCGCGTCGCGCCTTGCATGATGTCTCGCGCCGTTCTATCGTCGCGATGTATCGACTCGATACATCGGGTCGAGACACCGTGACAACCGTGGGCGACACGGTAGCCGTGCGGGGTCGATCGACGGCGGACTCTTCAATACGCGGACGAGGGGACGAGGGATTGAGCAAGCGCTCCGGAATCCTCGAATTCGCGGTTCTCGGTCTGCTGCGTGAATCCCCTATGCACGGCTATGAGCTGCGCAAACGGCTCAACACTTCGCTCGGGGTGTTCCGCGCCTTCAGTTACGGGAGCTTGTATCCCTGCCTGAAGACGCTGGTCACCCAGGGGTGGTTGATCGAGGAGACGGCGCTGGACAGCGATCCGCTGACCGCGCCCCTCGCCGGCCGCCGGGCGAAGATCGTCTACCGGCTGACGGCCGCGGGCAAGGAGCACTTCGAGGAGCTGCTCGCCCATTCCGGCCCGGACGCCTGGGAGGACGAGCACTTCGCCGCTCGTTTCGCCTTCTTCGGCCAGACGTCGAAGGACGTCAGGATGCGAGTCCTGGAGGGTCGGCGCAGCCGCCTCGAGGAACGCCTGGAGAAGATGCGCGGGTCGCTGGCACGGACACGCGAACGGCTCGACGACTACACGCTCGAGCTGCAGCGGCACGGCATGGAATCGGTGGAGCGCGAGGTCCGCTGGCTCAATGAGCTGATCGAGACCGAGCGGGCCGGACGCGTGGAGCGGCCGGACACCGAGCGGGACGAGAACGACATCAAACAAGAGAACGGCGGACGCCCCGGGGACCGGGGAACCGCGTGACGATTACACAGGGAGCAAGCGGTATGGGTTCGGTTCGCGTAGCCATCGTTGGCGTAGGCAACTGCGCCACGTCGCTGGTGCAGGGTGTCGAGTACTACAAGGACGCCGACCCGGACGGCAGGGTGCCTGGTCTCATGCACGTGCAGTTCGGCGACTACCACGTGCGTGACGTCGAGTTCGTCGCCGCCTTCGATGTCGACGCGAAGAAGGTCGGACTCGACCTCGCGGACGCCATCGGCGCCAGCGAGAACAACACGATCAAGATCGCCGACGTGCCGCAGACCGGTGTGACCGTCGAGCGCGGCCACACCCTCGACGGCCTCGGCAAGTACTACCGCGAGACCATCGAGGAGTCCTCCGAGGCCCCGGTCGACATCGTCCGGATCCTCAAGGACCGCGAGGTCGACGTGCTGGTCTGCTACCTGCCGGTCGGTTCCGAGGACGCGGCGAAGTTCTACGCCCAGGCCGCCATCGACGCCAAGGTCGCCTTCGTCAACGCCCTCCCGGTCTTCATCGCCGGCACCAAGGAGTGGGCGGACAAGTTCACCGAGGCCGGCGTGCCGATCATCGGCGACGACATCAAGTCCCAGGTGGGCGCGACCATCACGCACCGCGTGCTGGCCAAGCTCTTCGAGGACCGCGGTGTCGTCCTCGAGCGCACCATGCAGCTGAACGTCGGCGGCAACATGGACTTCAAGAACATGCTGGAGCGCGAGCGCCTGGAGTCCAAGAAGATCTCCAAGACGCAGGCCGTCACCTCGCAGATCCCGGACCGCGACCTGGGCGCCAAGAACGTCCACATCGGCCCCTCGGACTACGTGCAGTGGCTGGACGACCGCAAGTGGGCGTACGTCCGTCTCGAGGGCCGTGCCTTCGGTGACGTCCCGCTGAACCTGGAGTACAAGCTGGAGGTCTGGGACTCCCCGAACTCCGCCGGTGTCATCATCGACGCGGTGCGCGCCGCGAAGATCGCCAAGGACCGTGGGATCGGCGGCCCGATCCTGTCGGCGTCCTCGTACTTCATGAAGTCCCCGCCGGTGCAGTACTTCGACGACCAGGCCCGCGAGAACGTGGAGAAGTTCATCCGCGGCGAGGTCGAGCGCTGAACCGCCCCTGCTGAACAGAAGGCCCCGGGTGCCGTACCCGGGGCCTTCCGCGTTGTGTGAGGGTGTGACCATGGCTGTTGTGCGCGATCTCCGCGTGCTGCTGCGGCTGCCCGACTTCCGGCGGCTGCTCGCGGTACGCCTGCTGTCCCAGCTCTCGGACGGTGTCTTCCAGGTCGCGTTGGCCGCGTATGTGGTCTTCTCCCCGGAGAAGCAGACCTCGCCGACCGCGATCGCCTCGGCGATGGCCATCCTGCTGCTGCCGTACTCGCTGCTCGGCCCGTTCACCGGAGTGCTGCTCGACCGGTGGCGGCGCCGACAGGTACTGCTCCACTGCAATCTGCTGCGGGCGGTGCTGTCCTGCGGCACCGCGGCACTGATACTGCTGCACGTCCCCGACTGGCTGTTCTATCTGTCCGCGCTGTCGGTGACCGCCGTCAACCGCTTCGTACTGGCCGGACTCTCCGCCGCGCTGCCCCGGGTGGTGGACGGGGAGCGGCTCGTCACGGCGAACTCCCTGTCGCCGACGGCCGGCACCCTCGCGGCGACCGTCGGCGGGGGCGCCGCCTTCGTGGTGCACCTCTTCCTCCCCACCGGCGCCGGGGCGGACGCGGCGACCGTACTGCTGGGCGCGCTCCTCTATCTGTGCGCGGGCCTGTCGGCGCTCACCCTCGGACGCGATCTGCTCGGCCCCGACGCCCCGCAGGGCCCGACCCGGGTCCTCAGCGCCCTGGCGGGCACCGCCCAGGGGCTCGGCGAGGGACTGCGGCACCTGGGGCAGCGGCCCGCCGCACGGCGGGCGCTGACCGCGATGACGGCGATGCGGTTCTGCTACGGCGCGCTCACCGTGACACTGCTGATGCTGTGCCGCTACGCCTGGTCCGGCCCGTCCGACAGCGACGGCGGGCTGGCCCTGCTGGGCCTTGCGGTCGGGCTGTCCGCGGCCGGGTTCTTCACCGCCGCGGTGGTCACCCCCTGGGCCACCGCGCGGCTGGGCACGGCGGGCTGGATCATCTGCTGCTCGGCCGCGTCCGCGCTGCTGCTGCCCCCGCTGGCGCTGTCGTTCCGCCAGGCGCCCATGATGCTGGCGGCCTTCGTCCTCGGGGTCACCACGCAGGGCGCCAAGATCGCCACCGACACCGTCGTGCAGACCGCTGTCAACGACGCGTACCGCGGCCGGGTCTTCTCGCTCTACGACGTGGCCTTCAACGTCGCCTTCGTGGGCGCGGCGGCGGTGGCGGCGCTGATACTGCCGGCCGACGGCCGCTCGCACGGGCTCGTCCTGACGCTGGCCGTCTTCTACGCGGCCACGGCGGTGGCGATGGCGCGGGTCCGCGATGTTTCACGTGGAACACAGCGCGTGGGGTGAGGGCGGGCGCCGGGCTCGCCGGGCTGATGTTCCACGTGGAACATCGGCGGCCCGGCCCCGGACGGCGAGGTGTTCCACGTGGAACACGGCCGTCAGCTCTGCCCGGCCCACCACTCCTTGAGGGCCGCGACAGCGGCCTCCTCACCCATCGGGCCGTTCTCCAGCCGCAGCTCCAGCAGATACTGGTACGCCTTGCCGACCACCGGCCCGGGCCCGATGTCCAGGACCGTCATGATCTGGTTGCCGTCGAGGTCCGGGCGGATCGCGTCCAGCTCCTCCCGCTCCTGGAGCTCGGCGATCCGCGCCTCCAGGCCGTCGTACGTCCGCGACAGGGCCGCCGCCTTGCGCTTGTTGCGGGTCGTGCAGTCGGACCGGGTCAGCTTGTGCAGCCGCTCCAGCAGCGGGCCCGCGTCCCGTACATAGCGCCGCACGGCCGAGTCGGTCCACTCGCCGCTGCCGTACCCGTGGAAGCGCAGATGCAGCTCCACCAGCCGGGAGATGTCCTTCACCTGGTCATTGGGGTACTTCAGCTGGGTCAGCCGCGCTTTGGTCATCTTGGCGCCCACCATCTCGTGGTGGTGGAAGGAGACCCGGCCGTCCGGCTCGAAGCGGCGGGTCTTCGGCTTGCCGATGTCGTGCAGCAGGGCGGCCAGCCGCAACACCAGGTCGGGACCGTCCGTCTCCAGGTCGATCGCCTGCTCCAGCACGGTCAGGGTGTGCTCGTAGACGTCCTTGTGCCGGAAGTGCTCGTCGCGCTCAAGGCGCAGCGCCGACAGCTCGGGCAGCACCCGGTCGGCCAGCCCGGTGTCGACCAGCAGCCGCAGTCCCTTGCGCGGGTGGTCGGACAGCACGAGTTTGTTCAGCTCGTCCCTGACCCGCTCGGCGGAGACGATGTCGATCCGGTCCGCCATCTCCGTCATCGCGGCGACGACCTCGGGGGCGACCTCGAAGTCCAGCTGAGCGGCGAAGCGCGCGGCCCGCATCATCCGCAGTGGGTCGTCGGAGAAGGACTCCTCGGGGGTGCCGGGGGTGCGCAGCAGCCGGGCGGCCAGGTCGTCCAGGCCCCCGTACGGGTCGATGAAGTCGGTGCCCGGCAGCGCGACCGCCATCGCGTTCACCGTGAAGTCACGGCGGACCAGGTCCTCCTCGATGGTGTCGCCGTAGGACACCTCCGGCTTGCGCGACGTGCGGTCGTACGCCTCGGAGCGATAGGTGGTCACCTCGACCTGGAAGCCGTCCTTCAGGCCGCCGACCGTCCCGAAGGCGATGCCGACCTCCCAGACCGCGTCCGCCCACGGCCGCAGGATCTTCAGCACCTGCTCGGGCCGGGCGTCGGTGGTGAAGTCGAGGTCGTTGCCGAGCCTGCCCAGCAGGGTGTCCCGGACCGAGCCGCCGACAAGGGCGAGCTGGAATCCGGCCTCACGGAAGCGCCGGCCGAGATCCTCGGCAACGGGCTCGATCCGATGGGGGGCCTGCGGGGTCCGGGTGGCATTGTTGGCATTCGGCACAACGTCAAAGGGTACGGGTCCGCGGCGCCCGTCGGCTCCCCGGTTCCCGCGCCCCGGCCGCATGGTGGACGCCACAGCACTCTGCCCCGGCGCCGCTCGTTAACATGCCAGCACGCACTTCCGATGAACGACCGACGACCGATGACGACGAGGGACGGGCGAACGCGTGGGCGAGGCGGCACAGGCACCCGGAACACCCCCGCCCACCCCCCACCGGCGGCTGCGGCGGTTCACGGCGCTCTTCGCCGGGGCCGCGCTGCTCACCGGTCTGGTGCAGGGCGTCCAGGCCACCGCGTCCCAGGCGAAGTCCCCCAGCGGCTCACGCACCGCCGAGCTGACCGTGGACGGCCTCACCCCCCGCATCCCGGCCAAGGGCGACACGATCACCGTGTCCGGGATGATCACGAACAACGGCAAGTCGAAGATCACCCAGGCGCATGTCGGCGTACGGATCGGCCCCCAGGGGCCGCTCGACGCCCGCAGCACCATGAAGACCGTGTCGTCCAGGACCGGCTATGTCACCGCGGAGGACGGCTACGAGGTCCCGGACCACACCGTCGACGTGCCGGCCATCTCCGCGGGCCAGAGCACACCCTTCACCGTCAAGGTGCCGGTCGGCGCCCTCGACCTCGGTGCCACCGGTGTCTACCAGCTCGGGGTCACGCTGGACGGCCAGAGCGCGGCGGAGCCGTGGGAGCACGTCCTCGGCATCAAGCGGACCTTCCTGCCCTGGTACGACGACGGCGAGACCGCCAAGACGACGAAGATCAGCTATCTGTGGCCGCTCACCGACCGGCCGCACATCGCCCCCCGCGGCGACACCGACTCCCAGCAGAGCCCGATCTTCCTCGACGACGACCTGACCCAGGAGCTGGCGCCCGGCGGACGGCTGCAAGAGATGGTGCAGCTGGCCAAGAACCTCCCCGTCACCTGGGCCATCGACCCCGACCTGCTCGCCTCGGTCGAGGCGATGACGAAGAGCTACCGGGTGGCCGGCCACGACGGCGACGTCACCGTGACCACCCCGGGCACCGGCTCCGCCGTCGCCAAGCAGTGGCTGAACTCCCTCAAGACCGCCGTCGCGGGCGACCAGGTGGTGGCGCTGCCCTTCGGCGACACCGATCTGGCGTCGCTCGCCCACCACGGCAAGGGCGTGCGCGGCAGCGTCGACCATCTCAAGGTCGGCGCCTCCCTCGGCAGGATCACCGTGGACACCATCCTCGGTGTGCAGTCGACCGCGAACATGGCCTGGCCGGTGGACGGCGCCATCGACCCCTCCATCGTGTCCGTGGCGCGCGGCGGCGGCGCGAGCCGGATCATCGCGCGCAGCGACACCTTCCCGGAGGACGGCGACCTGAACTACACGCCGAACGCGGCCCGCCCGGTCAGCGGCGGCATCACCGCGGTGGTCGCCGACGCCCCGCTGTCGACCGCGTTCACCGGCGACATGCTCAGCGCCCAGAACACCAACCTGGCGATCCAGGGCTTCATCGCGCAGAGCCTGATGATCACCATGGAGGCCCCGGAGAAGCAGCGCGCGATCCTGGTGGCCCCGCAGCGCACCCCCAGCGTCGCCCAGGCGCGCGCGCTGGCCGAGGCGATCGGCGCGGTCGACGGCAGCCCGTGGGCCGACAGCGTCTCCTTCGACACCACGGCCAAGGCCCACCCGGACCCGGACGCCCGTCACAAGGTGCCCTCCGCGAGCGCCTATCCGAAGTCGCTGCGCAAGCACGAGCTGTCCACCGACGCGTTCCGGCAGATCCAGGAGACGCAGAGCGGCCTCAACAGCTTCGTGACCATCCTCACCCGCCAGGACCGGGTCACCGTGCCCTTCGGCAACGCGGTGCTGCGGTCGATGTCCACGAGCTGGCGGGACGATCCGCACGGCGCCGACTTCCGCAACGCCATCGGCGGCTATCTGCAGGACCTGATCGACGCGGTGCACATCCTGCCCAAGACCACGCTGACGCTGTCCGGGCGCAGCGGCACCATCCCGGTCACGGTCAAGAACGAGCTGAGCCAGCCGGTCAAGGGCCTGGTGCTGCGGCTCACCTCCGGCACCACCATCCGGCTGGAGATCCGCGACGCCGATCAGCCGATCGCGATCGAGGGCGGCCACACCCGTACCCTGAAGTTCCAGACCACCGCGAGTGCCAATGGCGCGGTCGGGATCACGGCGCACCTCTACACCGAGGACGGTGCGCTGTACGGGAAGACCGTCGGGTTCGAGGTCCACATCAACAAGGTGACCGACCTCGTGATGCTGATCATCGGCGCGGGCCTGCTGCTGTTGGTGCTCGCCGGGGTACGGATCTACCGTCAGCGTAAGCGCCAGGCCGCCGATGAAGGCGGTGACGGCGGCTCCGAGGGTGACGGCGACAACGGCGGCGGCGACGGAGACGACGGCGAGGCGGAAGGCAGTGATCCCGGGCAGCCGGGTGACCCTGCCGCTGACACCGGTCAGGAAAGCCCGGAGCCGTCCCCGGCAGGTGAGAAGGTGGACGGATAGCCGGCGGACAATAAGGTGGGGCACTGATGAACGCGCCGTACGACGGTGATCGCGACTCTGCGGGCCAGATGCCTCCATCGCCCGAGCAGCGTCCCTCGCCCCCTGACCCGTATCTGCAGAACACCTACGCCTACGATCCGTACCGGCAACAGGACCCGACGGCGCAGGACCCGGTGGGCGAGGCGCTGCACGACCGCGCCGCGCACCCGCCGACGGCCGCGTACGGCGACCAGTGGCAGCAACAGCAGCAGCAGTCCGGCTATCCGCACCTGCCGTACGGGGACAACGCCGCGACGCAGTACGTGGGAATGGACGACCTGGTGGGCCGGGCCGGGCAGCAGCCCGGTCAGGAGCAGCCGTACGACGCCTACGAGCACCTTTTCCGCGACCAGCGCCAGGACGGTCAGGCCGGGCAGGCCGCCGACCCCCGGCAGGGTTACGCCCAGCCGCCGCAGCCCCAGTACCCCCAGAACCCGCAGCAGTACCCCCCGCACGAGGGCGGCTACCCGCAGCAGGGCGCCCCCCAGCAGTACGACGGGTATCAGCAGGGCTACCAGCAGCCGTACTCGCAGTCCCCCGCGGACAACGCGGGAACGGGCTACTCCGAGCCCTCCTACCACGATCCGGCCTACGGCCAGGCCGCGTACCAGGACCCCCAGTACTTCGACGCCGGCTACCAGGACCCCCGCTACAACGACCCGGCGGGCTACGCCGACCCGCGGTACGGCTACCCGTACCAGCAGCCGGAGCCGGTGCCCGCGGGGCAGCCCCCGCACCCGGAACAGCTCGTGCCTCCCCCACAGGACCTGACCGAGCCGGTGGACGTCGCGCCGGCCGTCGAGGCCCCGGCGGCGGGCGGCGGCATCCTCAAGTCCAGCGCGCTGATGGCGGCGGGCACCCTCGTCTCCCGGGTGACCGGCTTCGTGCGCACCCTGGTGATCGCGGCGGCGATCGGCGTGGCCACGCTCGGCGACTCGTACGCCGTCGCCAACACCCTGCCGACGATGATCTACATCCTCACCATCGGCGGCGGGCTCAACTCCGTGTTCGTCCCGCAGCTCGTGCGCGCCATGAAGGACGACGACGACGGCGGCGCCGCGTACGCCAACCGGCTGCTGACCGTGGTCATGGTGATCCTGGGCGGCATCGTGGCGGTCACCGTGCTCGGGGCGCCGCTGCTGATCCGGCTGATGTCCGCGAAGATCGCCGACAACCCGGACACGTACAACGTGTCGATCACCTTCGCGCGCTACTGCCTGCCGACGATCTTCTTCATGGGCGTCCATGTGGTCATGGGCCAGGTGCTCAACGCCCGCGGCCGCTTCGGCGCCATGATGTGGACCCCGGTGCTCAACAACATCGTGGTGATCTTCACCTTCCTGATGTTCATCTGGGTCTACGGCTCCTACAGCACGACCCGGATGGACGCCACGACCATCACCCCCGAGGGTGCCCGGCTGCTCGGCCTCGGCACCCTGCTGGGCCTGACCGTGCAGTCGCTGGCGATGCTCCCCTATCTGCGCGACGCCGGATTCAAGTTCCGGCCGCGCTTCGACTGGCGCGGCCACGGCCTCGGCCACGCCGCCAGGCTCGCGAAGTGGACCTTCTTCTTCGTCCTCGCCAACCAGGCCGGTCTGATCGTCGTCACCCAGCTCGCCACCTGGGCGGGCGCCAACGCCGACAAGAGCGGCTACCAGGGCACGGGCATCACCGCGTACAACAACGCGCTGCTGATCTGGCAGATGCCGCAGGCGATCATCACCGTCTCGGTGATGGCCGCGGTCCTGCCGCGGATCTCCCGGGCCGCGGCCGACGGGGACATCACCGCCGTCCGCGACGACATCTCCTACGGGCTGCGCACCTCGGCGGTGGCGATCGTGCCCGCCGCCTTCGCCTTCCTCGCCCTCGGTCTGCCGATGTGCGGTCTGCTCTACGCGAGCACCGGCGCCGAGTCCGCCCGCAACATCGGCTTCATCCTGATGGCCTTCGGGGTCGGCCTGATCCCCTTCTCGGTGCAGTACGTGGTCCTGCGCGGTTTCTACGCCTTCGAGGACACCCGCACCCCCTTCTACAACACGGTCGTCGTGGCCGCCGTGAACGCCGTCGCGTCCGCCGTCTGCTTCCTCACCCTGCCCTCCCGCTGGGCCGTGGTCGGCATGGCCTTCTCCTACGGCATGGCCTACGCGGTCGGAGTCGGGGTAGCCGTCAAGAGGCTGCGCGTGCGGGTGGGCGGTGACCTGGACGGCAAGCGGGTCGTGCGCACCTACGCCCGGCTCACCGGCGCCTGCGTCCCGGCCGCCGCGATCGCCGGACTGGCTGTCTACGCCGTCACCAAGGCGCTGGGCAACGGGGCGGCCGGCGCGCTGGCCTCGCTGATCGTCGGCGGGATCGTGCTGATGGGCCTGTTCGTCGCCGCTGCCAAGCGGATGAGGATCGAGGAGATGACGGCGATGCTGAGCATGGTACGAGGGCGCCTCGGACGGTGATCGGCGAGCGGGCACCACTCGCGGACGCGAACGCGCAACCATCACGGCCCGCCGTGTGTCGTGCATACCGCCGGAGTGTGGGCACAATTGTCATCGGCTTGACGTGAGATCGCGCAATGGATGGGGAGGCAGGAACGACGGTGGCGGATCGGAGCACGGCCGCCGTCGGAGTGGCCAGCGAGGGCGGCGAGGCGCCCCTCGCCGCGCAGCAGAGCGGCGCCACATCCGACGGGACGACGACGGACGACCAGACCAGCAGCACCCCTGACGGCGCGCACAAGGACGCGCCGCGGGAGGAGCCGACCACCACCACCGCCGCCGCCGCGAAGGAGGCCGCGGAGCCCGCCCCTGCGGATCCGGCCATCGACGAGTCATCCAGCGAGGCGCCGGTGACCCCGGACGCGGAAGGCCCGGAACCGGTGGCAGTGCCCGCCGAGCCCCCGGTCGCGCGTACCGCCGCCGTGAAGACCGCGAAGACCGCGGAGTCGGTGAAGTCGGAGAAGGCCGGCGCCGCCGTGGACACCGACACCACGAAGCTCGGCGTCGCCACCAAGACCGCCACCAAGACCACCACCAAGACGGGCACCGCGAAGCCCGCGGGCGGCCCCGCCGCCAACGGGAAGCAGCCCAAGCAGGCCAAGACCCGCACCCCCGCGCCGGAGCTCCACAGCGGCCACAAGCTCGCCCGCCGCTACCAGCTGGCGGAGTGCGTGACCCGGGTGGACGGCTTCAGCAGCTGGCGCGCGGTCGACGAGAAGCTGCGCCGCGCGGTCGGCATCCACATCCTGCCCGCCGACCACCCCCGCGCCCGGAAGGTCCTCTCCGCGGCCCGCTCCGCGGCCCTGCTCGGCGACCCGAGGTTCGTCCAGGTCCTCGACGCGGTCGACGAGAACGACCTCGTCTACGTCATCCACGAGTGGCTGCCCGACGCGACCTCGCTGGCCGATCTGCTGGCCGCGGGGCCGCTGGAGCCGCACGAGGCCCACCAGATGGTCAGCCAGGTCTCCCAGGGCATGGCCGCCGCCCACCGCGAGGGTCTGGCGCATCTGCGGCTCGACCCGGGCGCGGTGCTGCGTACGGTCTCCGGGCAGTACCGCATCCGCGGGCTCGCCGTGGCCGCGGCGCTGCGCGGGCTGACCTCGGAGCGGCCCCAGCGCGAGGACACCGAGGCGATCGGGGCGCTGCTCTACGCGGCGCTCACCCAGCGCTGGCCGTACGAGGAGGACGCGCACGGTCTGGCCGGGCTGCCCAAGGGCGTCGGGCTCATCGCCCCCGACCAGGTACGGGCGGGCGTCCACCGCGGCCTGTCCGAGGTCGCCATGCGCGCCCTGGTGAACGACGGCGCCACCGCTTCCCGCGAGGAGTCGCCCTGCACCACCCCGGAGGAGCTGGCGAAGGTCGTCGCGGGCCTGCCGCGCATCCGGCCGCCTGAGCAGGTGCCGCCGGTGTACCGGGCGCCCGCCTTCCAGCAGCCCCCGCCGCCCGTCGGCGGGCACCCCCGCCCCCAGCCCGCCCCGCCGGCGCCGCCGCCCGCGCTGCCCGGCCGTACCGGACAGATCCTGAAGTGGGCGGTGTCCGCGCTGGTGATCGTCGCGATCGGGCTCGGCAGCTGGCAGCTCGCGGACACGCTCAAGTCCCGCGAGGACCGGTCCACCGAGCCCACACCCACCGGTTCGAAGGCGGGCGTGGCGCCTCCCCCGAAGGTCGGTCCGGTCACGATCGTGACGGCCAAGGACTTCGACCCGCTCGGCGACCACAGCGAGTCCCCCTCGTTGATCCCCAAGGTCTATGACAAGGACCCGTCCACCTACTGGCAGACGAGCTGGTACACCCGGGCCGACTTCGGCGGGCTCAAGTCGGGCGTCGGCGTGATCCTCGACCTGGGCAGCGCACACCGGGTCAGCAACGTGAACGTCGACTTCATGGGAGCCGACACCTCCGTCGACCTGATGGCGGCATCGTCGAGTACGACCACGATGCCGACCGAGCTCGACGGTTTCACCAAGGTGACCTCCGGCTCCGGTACGCAGGTGACGCTCACCCCTGGCTCCAAGGTGACCACGCGTTTCCTGCTCGTCTGGCTGACCAAGCTGCCGCCGTCACCCGACGGCTTCCGTGGCAAGATCTCCGAGATCAGCGTCACGGGCTGAGCGCAGCACGGACGGGGGGCCGGTCTTGGCGGGAAACGCGTTCGGCGACGCCGACGACGCCGATCTCCTTGCCCGGCATGTCGCGGGGGACGCCGACGCCTTCGGGGAGCTGGTCCGGCGCCACCGCGATCGGCTGTGGGCGGTCGCGGTGCGCACCCTGGGGGACCGCGAGGAGGCGGCGGACGCCGTGCAGGACGCGCTGGTGTCCGCCTTCCGGGCCGCCCACACCTTCCGCGGCCAGTCGGCCGTCACGACGTGGCTGCACCGGATCACGGTGAACGCCTGTCTGGACCGGACCCGCAGGGCCGCCTCCCGGCGCACCGCACCGGTCGCCCAGGAGACGAACTTCGAGAACCTCCTGGAGCCGCACGAGTCCGCCGCGGCGCCGGCCGAGCGCGGCGAGCTGCACCGCGAACTGCTGGCGGCGCTCGCCACTCTCCCGCCCGAGCAGCGGGCCGCGCTCGTCCTGGTCGACATGCAGGGCTACCCGGTGGCCGAGGCGGCGAAGGTGCTGGACGTCCCCACCGGCACGGTCAAGAGCAGATGTGCCCGCGGCCGGGCCCGTCTGCTGCCGCTTCTCACCCATCTGCGCACCGGTGGCACGGATAGCGCCGACCGCGCCGGGGGAAGGAACCGGACGGAGGGGGCATCCGTCACAGAGACGGGAGCGGAAAGGGACGGAGGTGGCCACCGGTGACATCGACGACGGGGAAGGACCCGCATCCGGAGGTCGCGGAGATCTCGGACCTCTCCGAAGGCCTTCTGCCGCCCGACCGGGTCGCCGAGGTGCGTGACCACCTCGCGGGCTGCGATCTGTGCGCGGACGTCCTGACGTCCCTGGAGGAGATCCGCGGGCTGCTGGGCACCCTGCCGGGACCGCGGCGGATGCCCGCGGACGTCGCCGGACGGATCGACGCGGCACTCGCCGCCGCAGCCCTGCTCGACGCCACCCGGCCCGATGTTCCACGTGAAACATCGCCGGCGCCGGTCCCTGTTCCACGTGGAACATCCACCGCGCCCGACGGTCACCCGGGCGGCGCCAAGGGTCCCGGACGCGGCGGCGCCGCCGGGAATCGTCCCGGCGGCGGTCGCCGGAGGCGGGGAGTGCTCACGGCGGTCTCCGCTGTCGCCGTGCTCCTCCTCGGCGGCGTCCTGTACCAGGCCGCGTCGAGCGGTGGCGGCACGGCGACCACGGCCAACTCGGACGCCGTGCGGAAGGCCGACGGAGCGGCCGTCACCGACCCGGTGGGGAACCAGGTGCGGCGGCTGCTCGCCGGGCCGGAGAGCCCGCCCGGCACCCTCGGGACCGGCAAGGTCAGTGGCCACGCCGACACCCCGATGCTCAGCAGGAACGGCATCGGCACGGCCCCCGGGTCGAGCGGCGCGACCGCCGCCGTGCCCGTGCCCTCCTGCGTGCTCAAGGCCACCCAGCGCGCCCAGACCCCCCTGGCCGCCCAGCGCGAGCTGTACCAGGGCACGGAGAGCTATCTCGTCGTCCTCCCGCACCCCGGTGACGACGGCCTCGTGGACGCCTTCGTGGTCAATGCCTCCTGCACGCCCGCCGCGCCGGGCGCGGTGCTCTTCCAGGACACCTACCCGCGTTAGGCGCGGGCGCGGCGCCAGGACACGAGCGGCACGCTGCCCCGGGAATGCCGGACCCGTAGTATCCGTTAGGCAGGACGAGAGTCCAGCCAGGGCCCGCAGCAGTTCGCAGAGACGAGGAAGACACCCGTGAGCGACGTCCGTAACGTGATCATCATCGGCTCGGGTCCCGCGGGGTACACCGCGGCGCTCTACACGGCGCGTGCGTCCCTCAACCCGCTGGTCTTCGAGGGTTCGGTCACCGCCGGCGGCGCGCTGATGAACACCACCGAGGTGGAGAACTTCCCCGGGTTCCGTGACGGCATCATCGGCCCGGATCTGATGGACAACATGCGCGCCCAGGCCGAGCGCTTCGGCGCCGAGCTGATCCCGGACGACGTGGTCGCGGTCGACCTCAGCGGTGACATCAAGACGGTCACCGACTCGGCCGGCACCGTGCACCGCGCGAGGGCCGTCATCGTCACCACCGGATCGCAGCACCGCAAGCTGAACCTCCCCAACGAGGACCAGCTCTCCGGACGCGGCGTGTCCTGGTGTGCCACCTGTGACGGCTTCTTCTTCCGGGACCACGACATCGCCGTGATCGGCGGCGGCGACACCGCGATGGAGGAGGCGACCTTCCTCTCCCGGTTCGCCAAGTCCGTGCGGATCGTGCACCGCCGCGACAGCCTGCGCGCCTCCAAGGCGATGCAGGAGCGCGCCTTCGCCGACCCGAAGATCTCCTTCGTCTGGGACAGCGAGGTCGCCGAGATCCACGGCGACGGCAAGCTCTCCGGTCTGACCCTGCGCAACACCAGGACCGGCGAGACCTCCGAACTGCCCGTCACCGGGCTGTTCATCGCCATCGGCCACGACCCGCGGACCGAGCTGTTCAAGGGAGTGCTCGACCTGGACCCCGAGGGCTACCTCACCGTGCAGGCTCCCAGCACCCGTACCAGCATTCCCGGTGTCTTCGGCGCGGGAGACGTCGTGGACCACACCTACCGCCAGGCGATCACCGCGGCCGGCACGGGCTGTTCCGCCGCGCTGGACGCCGAGCGCTACCTGGCGGCGCTCGCCGACGCCGAGAAGACCGCCTGAACCCGAAACCCCTCCACCCGCTTGGACCTACCTGAGGAGACTGCCGTGGCCGGCAACACCAAGCACGTGACGGATGCGACCTTCGCCGAGGAGGTGCTCGCCAGCGACAAGCCCGTCCTGGTGGACTTCTGGGCCGAGTGGTGCGGTCCGTGCCGTCAGATCGCCCCCTCCCTGGAGGCGATCGCGGCCGAGCACCCCGAGGAGATCACCATCGTCAAGCTCAACATCGACGAGAACCCGGTGACCGCCGCCAAGTACGGCGTGATGTCCATTCCGACGCTCAACGTCTACAAGGGCGGCGAGGTCGTGAAGACCATCGTCGGCGCCAAGCCGAAGGCCGCCATCGTGCGCGACCTCGCCGACTTCATCGGCTGAGTCCGGCACCGACCCGACGGCGGCCGGTCACTGTTCCACGTGGAACAGTGACCGGCCGCCGTTCTTGTGCCCACAAGGGCGGTGCCTACAGGGGCCGTGCCCACAGCGACCGTGCCTACAGGGGCCGCAGCGCCGGTTCCTTCTGAACGGCCCCCAGCAGCCGGTCGATCGCCATCTCGACGTCCTCCTTCCAGGAGATCGTCGAACGCAACTCCAGCCGCAGCCGGGGGAAGCGCGGATGCGGGCGGACCGTCTTGAAGCCCACCGCGGTGAGATGGTCCGCGGGAAGCACACAGGCGGGCGCGGACCATCTCGCGTCGCCGAACGCCTCGATCGCCTTGAAGCCCCGCCGGACCAGATCCTTGGCGACCGTCTGCACCAGGACGCGCCCGATGCCCTGGCCCTGATAGCCGGACAGCACCCGGGAGGTCATCAGCTGAACGGCGTCCGCCGACACCGGGCTGGTCGGAAAGGCCAGTGACCGCGGGACATACGCGGCGGGCGCGTAGAGCACAAAGCCCGCCGGGACCTCGTCGACGTAGACGATCCTGCCGCAGGAGCCCCACTCCAGCAGGGCCGCGGAGATCCACGCCTCCTTCTCCAGTTCGGGCTTGCCCGCCTGGACGGCCGCCTCGCCGCTGACCGGGTCCAGCTCCCAGAAGACACAGCGCCGACAGGGCCTGGGAAGGTCCGGGAGATTGTCGAGGGTGAGCGGTACGAGCCGACGTCCCATGTGGCCAAGACCCCATTTCTGTCGCTTCTGTCGCGCGCCGAACGGAATTCGGGCGCTCCGGTGAGGGTCACCGGAGCGCCCGACGGATCACTCGGCGTCGTCCTCGGGTTGTTCGTCGTCATCCAGCTTGCTCTCCAGAACCTTGCCCTCGCCGGGGGCCATGGCCCCCAGGATGCGCTCCAGATCCTCTATCGAGGCGAACTCCACGACGATCTTTCCCCGCTTCTGGCCGAGATCGACCTTCACCCGGGTCTCGAAGCGGTCCGACAGCCGGGTGGCGAGGTGGGTGAGCGCCGGGGAGACCCGACGGCCGGCCCTCGGGGCCGACGACTTGCGGGCCGCCGTCTTGGGCTCGCTGTTCATCAGCGTCACGATCTCCTCGACCGCGCGCACCGACAGCCCCTCGGCCACGATCCGGTGGGCCACCCGGTCCTGCTCGTCCGAGTCGTCCAGCGACAGCAGGGCGCGGGCGTGACCGAAGGAGATGACCCCGGCCGCGACCCGCCGCTGGACCGGAGCGGGGAGCTTCAGCAGCCGCAGCGTGTTGGAGACCTGCGAGCGCGAACGCCCGATCCGGTCCGCCAACTGCTCATGGGTGCAGGCGAAGTCGCGCAGCAGCTGGTCGTAGGCCGCCGCCTCCTCCAGCGGGTTCAGCTGGGCCCGGTGCAGATTCTCCAGGAGGGCGTCCAGCAGCAGCTTCTCGTCGTCCGTGGCGCGGACGATCGCGGGAATCCGGTCCAGGCCGGCTTCCCGGCAGGCCCGCCAGCGCCGCTCACCCATGATCAGCTCATAGCGGTCGGTGGCGATCTGACGGACCACCACCGGCTGGAGCAGACCCACCTCCTTGATGGAGGTGATGAGCTCGTTCAGGGCGTCCTCGTCGAAGACCTCGCGCGGCTGGCGCGGGTTCGGCGTGATGACGTCCAGCTCCAGCTCCGCGAAGTAGGCACCGGTGACCGGGACCCTGGACGCGGAGAGGTCGGGCTCTGTTTCACGTGAAACAGGGATGTCCACCACCGGCGGCGGTACGGACTCGGGTGCTCTTCGCTCCACCAGTCCGGCCACCTTGGCCGCCGCGACACCGCGGTCCGGCGTCAGGACCGGCACGGACGTGGGCGATGTGCCGGCCTGCGGCGCGGCCGGGATCAGCGCGCCGAGACCACGGCCGAGCCCTCTGCGTCGATCACTCACTGGATACCCTCCGACATGCTGTGCGGGTTGTGCTCGTTGTGCTCGCCCTGCGGGTCGTACTCGACGGTGATACCGCCTTCGCCGCCACCGGAAAGGCCGCGGAGTGCCATCTCCCGGGCCGCTTCCAGATACGACAGCGCGCCGGTGGAGCCCGGGTCATAGGTCAGTACGGTCTGGCCGTAGCTGGGTGCCTCCGAGATGCGGACCGATCGCGGAATGTTGGTCCGCAGCACCTCCTTGCCGAAGTGCGTACGGACCTCCTCGGCGACCTGAGACGCGAGCCGGGTCCGGCCGTCGTACATCGTCAGCAGGATCGTCGAGACATGGAGCTTCGGGTTGAGATGGGCGCGGACCAGTTCCACGTTCTTCAGGAGCTGGCCCAGGCCCTCCAGCGCGTAGTACTCGCACTGGATCGGGATGACCACCTCGGCGCCGGCCACCAGGGCGTTGACGGTGAGGAGGCCGAGCGAGGGCGGGCAGTCGATCAGGACGTAGTCCAGCGGCTGTTCGTACGCCGCGATGGCCCGCTGGAGGCGGCTCTCCCGGGCGACCAGGGAGACGAGTTCGATCTCGGCGCCCGCCAGGTCGATGGTGGCGGGGGCGCAGAAGAGCCCTTCCACGTCGGCGACCGGCACCACGACATCGGAGAGCGGCCTGCTCTCCACCAGGACGTCGTAGATGGACGGGACTTCGGCGTGGTGGTCGATGCCCAGCGCAGTCGAGGCGTTGCCCTGCGGGTCGAGGTCGATCACCAGCACCCGGTTGCCGTGCAGGGCCAGGGAGGCCGCCAGGTTCACCGTGGTCGTGGTCTTCCCGACCCCGCCCTTCTGGTTGGCGACGACCATCACCCGGGTCTGGGCCGGTCTGGGCAGCCCCTCACCGGCGCGGCCCAGGGCCTCGACGGCCAATTGGGCGGCGCGACCGATGGGAGTGTCATCCATGGGAGGCAATGTTTCACGTGAAACATCACCCCCGAACCTCGGGGGACCGGACAGAGGTCCCCCGGCTGATTCAGCTGAGCGGGGACCGGGGACCGGGTCGGCCATCGGCCCCGCGATGTTGGCGTCGGACCGCAAGGACTCACTCTCCTCGACTTCAGGCTCGCAATGAGAAGAGCCTGCCATGCCCGAGGGGTGCTGAACCAGCGAGGCCCGGCCGCCTGTGGATAAATCCCGTGATCTGTCCACAGGAGCGGTCGTCTTAGCGGGTTTATTGGCGCGCGCCTCTGCTGCGGCGCGACCACGGCTGAGGACTCCGGGAAGGAGCGAGCGACGTTTCACGTGGAACACGATGCACAGCGCCGTGGCCCATCCTCCGCAGACACTCCGAATTGTGCCGATTTGGCCGTTTGTATGGCGTAGAGCGCCGATTCAGCGGCGTCGGCGACCGGCGTTGCCCCCGCCGCGCGGGTTTCTGCTCGCGCGGGCCGCCTTCGCCCGGCGGGTCGCCGCCCGTACGCCGCCGGGGCTCTCCCCGACCAGCACCCGTACCACCGTGGAGAGCGGGTCCACGACGCCCTCGCCGACCTGGACGACCGTGGCGTCCACCGCGCCGAGACGGCTCAGCGCCGCCCGGGCCGCCTTCAGCTCCTCCTCGGCCGTGTCGCCCTTGAGCACGGCCATCTCACCGTGCGGCCGCAGTAGCGGCAGACCCCAGCCGGCCAGCCGGTCGAGCGGCGCCACGGCCCGCGCGGTCACCACGTCGACCGAAGGCAGCTTGCCGATCATCTCCTCGGCCCGCCCGCGGACCACTGTGACATTCGTCAAGCCCAGCAGCTTGACGACCTCTTCCAGGAAAGTCGTCCTGCGCAGCAACGGCTCCAGCAGGGTGATGTCCAGATCCGGCCGGGTCAGCGCCAGCGGAATGCCGGGCAGTCCTGCCCCCGAGCCCACATCGCACACCGACACCTCGTGGTCGATCACCTCGGACAGCACCGCGCAGTTCAGCAGATGCCGCTCCCACAGGCGGGGCACCTCACGCGGACCGATCAGACCACGCCGCACTCCCGCGTCAGCGAGCAGCTCGGCATAGCGCAGAGCGTCGGCGAACCGGTCGCCGAAGACCGCCCTGGCCTGCTCCGGCGGCGCGGGAAGCTCCGCGGCTGCCTCCGTCACGGGGACTGTCCTTTCCTCGGTTCTCCAGAAATGCTCACACAATCAGGCTGACAAGCTTCGGCCCCGCCTGCGAACAGACGGGGCCGACAGTACGAACAGCGAGCGGGGGCCAGGTCACGGCCCGGCCGGTCCCGCCCATGCGGTCCTCACACCGGAAGCACGACCACCCGGCGCTGGGGCTCCTCGCCCTCGGACTCACTGCGCAGCCCCGCCGCCGCCACCGCGTCGTGCACGACCTTGCGCTCGAAGGGCGTCATCGGGTCCAGCTTCACCGGCTGCCCGGTCTCCTTCGCCTCCTCGGCCGCGCTCGCGCCCAGCTTCGCCAGCTCCGCGCGCTTGCGGGCCCGGAACCCGGAGATGTCCAGCATCAGCCGGCTGCGCTCGCCGGTCTCCCGGTGCACCGCGAGCCGGGTCAGCTCCTGGAGCGCCTCCAGCACCTCGCCGTCCCGGCCGACCAGCTTGTTGAGGTCGCGGCTGCCGGTGTCGCCGATGATCGAGACCGACGCGCGCTCGCCCTCGACGTCCATGTCGATGTCACCGTCGAGGTCGGCGATGTCCAGCAGACCCTCCAGGTAGTCCGCGGCGATCTCGCCCTCCTGCTCCAGGCGGGTCAGGGTCGCGGACGAGCCGCTGTCGGATGCCGTGGTGGTGTTGACGTCGCTCACGCCTGGACTCTCCTCTTACTTCTTCTTCGACAGGTTGGTCGGCTTGGACTTCGCGTCACCGGGCTGCTTCGGCGAGCCGCCCTGCTTCGAACCGCCCGCCCTGGGAGCTCCGGGCTTGCCCGCCCTCGGGGCGCCGGCCTTGGAAGCGCCGGACGACTTCCCACCGCCACCGGACGACTTCGCGCGTCCGTTGGACGTGCCCGCATCGGAGTCGGAGACCGCGGTGGACCCTGAGCCGCCCTCGGAAGAGGAGTCGGGGGCAGAACCGCCGCCCGCGCCGACCGGACGGGCCCCGCCCGCACCCGCGCCCGTCGCCCGCTTGGACTTCGGCTGCCGCTTGGGCTGCGTACGGTTCGCCCGCGCCGCCTCGACCGCTTCCTTGGCCTTGATCTCCTCCGGCGGCTCCACCAGCTTGCCCTTGGCCCGCAGCCGCTCCTGCCGCTGCTGGAACGCCAGGCTGCCGGGGGTCGGGTTGCGCCGGATGACGACCAGCTGCTGGCCCATCGTCCACACGTTGGTGGTCAGCCAGTAGACCAGGACACCGACCGGGGCGATGATGCCGAACACCGCGAAGATCAGCGGGAAGACGTACATCAGCATCTTCTGCTGCTGCATGAACGGCGTCTTCACCGACATGTCCACGTTCTTCGTCATCAGCTGGCGCTGGGTGAAGAACTGGGACGCGGACATCATCACGATCATGATGATGGTGACCGTGCGGACCTCGCCGACGGAGGCATGCAGCTTGGCCAGGGTGTCCGAGGAGTCCAGGAACTTCGCCGGCAGCGGGGCGCCGAAGATGTGCGCCTTCTGCGCGCTGTCCACGAGGTTCTCGTGGATGACGCCGACCTTCTTGCCCTTGGCGATGTTGCTGAGCACGTGGTAGAGCGCGAAGAAGAACGGTGACTGCACCAGAATCGGCAGGCACGAGGAGAGCGGGTTGGTACCCGTCTCCTTGTACAGCTTCATCATCTCTTCGGACTGCTTCTGGCGGTCGTTCTTGTAGCGCTCCTGGATCGCCTTCATCTTCGGCTGGAGCACCTGCATGTTCCGCGTGGACTTGATCTGCTTCACGAACAGCGGGATCAGCGCCATCCGGATCAGCACCACCAGCGAGACGATGGACAGACCCCACGCCCAGCCGCTGTCCTTGTCGAAGACCATGCCGTAGAGCGAGTGGAACTGGACGATGATCCACGAAACGGCGTCGTACAGGGGGTTCAGGATCCCCACGGTCAGGCTCCTTGTGCGTGAGAGGGTCCGGTGGGCTCGGGCGTGACGGGCCCGTCGGAGCCGCCCCGCAGATAGCGGCGCAGCCGATCGTGCCAGGGGGGTCGCTTACGGGGCGGGACATGGTCCACACCGCCGGGCGACCAGGGGTTGCACCGCAGGATGCGCCACGCGGTAAGGGCGGTGCCCTTGACCGCGCCGTGCCGGTCGATGGCCGTGTATCCGTAGTGCGAGCACGAGGGGTAATAGCGGCAGACCGGGCCGAGCAGCGGACTGATCGTCCACTGGTACAGCTTGATCAGCGCGAGCAATGGATATTTCATCGAGCCACCCTCCCCTCGGCCTCGCCTCGGGTGTCACGGCCCAGCAGCCGCTCCAGTGCGGCGTCCAGGTCGAGGGCCAGCTGTGCATGGTCCGCGCTCCCGGCTCCGGGAAGCGCGCGGATTACCACAAGGCTACCGGGGGGCAACAGCGACAGACGGTCCCGCACGATGTGACGCAGTCGACGCTTGACCAGGTTGCGCTGTACCGACCCTCCGACTGCTTTGCTCACGACGAAACCCGCACGTGCCGGGGGAGTGCTCCCCCCAGGCACATGCGGGTCCGTGGAGTCGCGGCGCAGATGGACGACCAGCAGCGGGCGACCCGCTCGGCGTCCGCGGCGAACCGCTGTCGCGAAGTCCTGTCGCCGCCTCAGCCGATTCTCGGTGGGCAGCACGTCATAGACCTGTGACGATCAGGCGGACAGGCGTGAGCGACCCTTGCCACGGCGGGTCGCGATGATCGCGCGGCCGGCGCGGGTGCGCATACGCAGACGGAAGCCGTGGGTCTTCGCACGACGGCGGTTGTTCGGCTGGAAGGTGCGCTTGCTCACTCGGGGGCTCCAGGGAAATCGTGTCCGGCGGGGCGTCGCCTGGCTGTCACCGTGCGCCCACGAAAAGCTCGCGGACCAATCGGTTGCACCGCTTGTGACGATCGACCGGGGACATCCGGAGGACCCTCGCCCATCGGTAGGCAGGCGGCAGCAGCCATCGACAACTCGACCTCGATACGGTACGTGCGGCTGGGCCATCCGGTCAAACCCGGTCCCCGCAGCCCATAGTTTGTACACACCCTGTGGACAACGACTTGAACCGTGTGCGCCGCCCTGACTACCGTGGCTGAACTCAACAATTTTCCCGCCCGGGGGAGAATCACACTTTCGCGGGAGTTCTGAGCACCACCAAGCAACCGAGAGAGCGTGCACTGTGGCCGACGTGACTGCCGATCTTGCCGCAGTGTGGCCCCGGGTCCTGCAGAAACTCCTGGTGGACAGCGAGGACCTCAAGCCCAAGGACGCGGAGTGGCTCAAGCGCACCCAGCCGCTCGCCCTGGTGGCTGGCACCGCGGTCCTTTCCGCCCCCAACGAGTTCGCGAAGAGCGTGCTCGAAGGCCGGCTGCTGCCCCTGATCACCGAAGTGCTCAGCCGTGAGTTCGGTCACCCGGTGGGCATCGCCATCGCCGTCGCGTCCGGCGGCGACCAGGAGCAGGCGCCCCCGCCCGAGCGCGAGGAGCAGGGCCCCGCGCCCCAGGAGCCGTACGACCGGGGATCCCGCAGCGATCACAGCGACCGCGGCGAGCGCGGCGGTCTCGCCGACGGCCCGAGGATGCGCCCGGCCTACTCCGAGCACCAGGACTGGCAGCAGCCCAACCTCGGCGGCTGGGGCGCGCCGCAGCCCACCGGCTTCCCCGGCCGCGAGCCGTACGACGGCGGCCGGCGCGAACCGTACGACAGCCCCCGGGACGCGTACGAGGACCGGCGCGAGCGCGACTCCTACGACGACCGGCGCGAGCTGCGCTACCGGCCCGAGCCGCGCGACGGCTACCCGAACGTGCCGCACCAGGGCCACCAGCCGTACGCGCCGGCGCAGTCCGGTTACCAGCAGCAGAGCCCGCCGCCGGTCCCCCGCGGCGGCGAGCAGTCGTCCGGGGCCACCGGCCGGGGCGGCTCGTCCGGCGGCGCGGTGGAGCCGACCGCGCGGCTGAACCCGAAGTACCTCTTCGACACCTTCGTCATCGGCGCGTCCAACCGCTTCGCGCACGCCGCCGCGGTCGCCGTCGCCGAGGCGCCGGCCAAGGCGTACAACCCGCTGTTCATCTACGGTGAGTCCGGCCTCGGCAAGACGCACCTGCTGCACGCCATCGGGCATTACGCGCGCAGCCTCTACCCCGGCACCCGGGTCAGATACGTGAGCTCGGAGGAGTTCACCAACGAGTTCATCAACTCCATCCGGGACGGCAAGGCGGACGCCTTCCGCAAGCGGTACCGGGACATGGACATCCTGCTGGTCGACGACATCCAGTTCCTGGCGCAGAAGGAGTCGACGCAGGAGGAGTTCTTCCACACCTTCAACACCCTGCACAACGCCAACAAGCAGATCGTGCTCTCCTCCGACCGGCCGCCCAAGCAGCTGGTCACGCTGGAGGACCGGCTCCGCAACCGCTTCGAGTGGGGCCTGATCACCGATGTCCAGCCGCCCGAGCTGGAGACCCGGATCGCGATCCTGCGCAAGAAGGCCGTGCAGGAGCAGCTGAACGCGCCGCCCGAGGTGCTGGAGTTCATCGCGTCGCGGATCTCGCGGAACATCCGCGAACTGGAGGGCGCGCTGATCCGGGTGACGGCCTTCGCCAGCCTCAACCGGCAGCCGGTCGACCTCCAGCTCACCGAGATCGTGCTGAAGGACCTGATCCCCGGCGGCGACGACTCGGTGCCGGAGATCAGCGGCACCGCCATCATGGCCGAGACCGCCGCGTACTTCGGGCTGGCGGTGGACGACCTGTCGGGCTCCTCGCGCAGCCGGGTGCTGGTCACCGCGCGGCAGATCGCCATGTATCTGTGCCGGGAGCTGACCGATCTGTCGCTGCCGAAGATCGGCGCGCTCTTCGGCGGGCGGGACCACACCACGGTGATGCACGCGGACCGCAAGATCCGCTCGCTGATGGCCGAGCGGCGGTCCATCTACAACCAGGTCACCGAGTTGACCAACCGCATCAAGAGCTGAGCCCCCGCTGCCCCTGTTCGATTAACTGTCGCCGCGATCCGCTTCTCCACAGGATCGCGGCGATTGTCGTTTCCACACCCTGGGGACACCGGAGTTGTCCCGATCCTGTCCACAGGTAGCCTGCGCCGGGGTGCGTACGGCCTGCTCAGCCGGGTGTGGATTTGTGGGCAACTCCTGTCCACAGACTGTGGACAGCGGGGGCGCCGCACAGCGGCCGCCGACAGTTGTCCACCGCTCGCCCACAGGAGAGGCCCGGTTGTACACAGCTGGGAGCCACTTCTCCACATGTTTGTCCACTGTTCGGCAACGAAACACGGTCTGTCCCCTGGAAGAGTGAAAGCGGTCACACCAAGGCGGTGGGTTGGCCTGGGGAGAACCTGGGTATTTCTGGGGACGAGCCTGGGGAGAACCACAGGTGCCCTGTGTACCGGGTGTGGAGAACTTTCCGCCGTCCACAGCACCCCCTGGTTATCCACCCCCTCCGCCCACAGGCACGGTGGATAAAAAACAGGGTCTGACCTGCACCGGAACCACTTATCCACGGTGTCCACAACCCCTACTACTACGACTACACGTAGAGAAGGGGGAAACTGCTTCGAAGCGGGGGCTGTGCACAACTCGGCCCCGAGCCGCCCGCGCCTCGTGTCGCCGTTTGACATCAAGCCGCTCCGACTGTCAGTCCTGTGCGTCAGACTGTTCCCCGACAGTCAGCAACAAGCAGGAGGCGGTTCCGGTGAAGATCCGGGTGGAGCGCGACGTACTCGCCGAGGCAGTGGCTTGGGCAGCCCGCAGCCTCCCGGCCCGTCCCCCGGTGCCCGTCCTCGCCGGGCTGCTGCTCAAGGCCGAGGAGGGCCGGCTGAGCCTGTCCGGCTTCGACTACGAGGTCTCGGCCCGGGTCGCGGTGGACGCCGAGGTCGACGAGGAGGGCACCGTCCTGGTCTCGGGCCGGCTGCTCGCCGACATCTCCCGGGCGCTCCCCAACCGCCCGGTGGAGATCTCCACCGACGGCGTACGGGTCACCGTCGTCTGCGGCAGCTCGCGGTTCACCCTCCACACCCTGCCGGTGGACGAGTACCCGGCGCTGCCCGCGATGCCCACCGCCTCCGGCACCGTGCCCGGCGAGGTCTTCGCCGCCGCGGCCGCCCAGGTCGCCATCGCGGCCGGCCGGGACGACACCCTGCCGGTGCTGACCGGTGTGCGGATCGAGATCGAGGGCGACACGGTGACGCTGGCCGCCACCGACCGCTACCGCTTCGCCGTCCGCGAGTTCCTGTGGAAGCCCGAGCAGGCCGACATCTCCGCGGTCGCCCTGGTGCCCGCCAAGACCCTGCTGGACACCGCCAAGTCGCTCACCAGCGGTGACACCGTCTCGATCGCGCTGGCCGGGTCCGGCGAGGGCGAGGGCCTGATCGGCTTCGAGGGCGCGGGCCGCCGGACCACCACCCGGTTGCTCGAAGGCGACCTGCCGAAGTACCGCACGCTCTTCCCGACCGAGTTCGCCTCGGTCGCGGTGATCGAGACCGCGCCCTTCGTCGAGGCGGTCAAGCGCGTGGCCCTGGTGGCCGAGCGCAACACCCCGGTGCGGCTGAGCTTCGAGCAGGGCGTGCTCACCCTGGAGGCCGGTTCCAGCGACGACGCCCAGGCGGTGGAGCGGGTCGACGCCAGGCTGGACGGCGACGACATCTCGATCGCCTTCAACCCGACCTTCCTGCTGGACGGCCTGAGCGCGATCGACTCCCCGGTGGCGCAGCTGTCCTTCACGACCTCCACCAAGCCCGCGCTGCTCAGCGGCCGCCCCGCCGTGGACGCCGAGGCGGACGACGCGTACAAGTACCTCATCATGCCGGTGCGACTGTCCGGCTGAGCCGTGGTCGGCGGGCCGTCGTAGGCTCGTCCTCAGGTCAGGCACGCTTCGAACGAAGGATCTGTGATGGAGCTCGGTCTCATCGGTCTCGGCAAGATGGGCGGCAACATGCGCGAGCGCATCCGCCGCGGCGGCCACACCGTCATCGGGTACGACCGGAACCCGGATCTCGCCGATGTCCACAGCCTCAAGGAGCTTGTGGACGGCCTCCAGGGACCGCGTGTGGTCTGGGTGATGGTCCCGGCCGGCGCGGCCACCCAGTCGACCATCGACGAGCTCGGTGAGCTGCTCTCCCCCGGCGACATCGTGGTCGACGGCGGCAACTCCCGCTGGACGGACGACGAGAAGCACGCCGGCGAGCTGGGCGCCAAGGGCATCGGCTTCGTCGACTGCGGTGTCTCCGGCGGCGTCTGGGGCCTGCAGAACGGCTACGCGCTGATGTACGGCGGCACCGCCGAGGACGTGGCCAAGGTGCAGCCGATCTTCGACGCGCTCAAGCCCGAGGGCGACTCCGGCGCGGTCCACGCGGGCAAGGTCGGCGCGGGCCACTTCGCCAAGATGGTCCACAACGGCATCGAGTACGCGATGATGCAGGCCTTCGCCGAGGGCTGGGAGCTGCTGGAGGCGGTGGACTCGGTCACCGACGTCCGCGAGGTCTTCCGCTCCTGGCAGGAGGGCACGGTCATCCGTTCCTGGCTGCTCGACCTCGCGGTGCGCGCCCTGGACGAGGACGAGCACCTGGGCAGGCTCAAGGGCTTCGCGCAGGACTCCGGCGAGGGCCGCTGGACGGTGGAGGCGGCGATCGACCACGCGGTGCCGCTGCCCGCGATCACGGCCTCGCTCTTCGCGCGGTTCGCCTCCCGGCAGGACGACTCGCCGTCGATGAAGATGATCGCCGCGCTGCGCAACCAGTTCGGCGGCCACGCCGTCGAGTCCAAGTAAGCCGGCAGCACGGAGGAGGTCGGCGGCCCCAGGGCCGCAGCGAGCCATGCACGTAGCGCACCTTTCGCTCGCCGACTTCCGCTCCTACGCCCGGGCCGAGGTCCCACTCGACCCGGGCGTCACGGTGTTCGTGGGCCCCAACGGCCAGGGCAAGACCAACCTCGTCGAGGCGGTCGGCTATCTGGCCACGCTCGGCAGCCACCGGGTCGCCGCGGACGCCCCGCTGGTCCGCCAGGGCGCCGAGCGCGCGGTGCTGCGCGCCCAGGTGGTGCGCGGCGACCGGCAGCAGCTGATCGAGCTGGAGATCAACCCGGGCCGCGCCAACCGTGCCAGGATCAACAGGTCCTCGCAGGTCAGACCCCGTGATGTGCTAGGCATCGTGCGCAGTGTGCTCTTCGCCCCCGAGGACCTGGCGCTGGTCAAGGGCGACCCGGGCGAGCGCCGCCGCTTCCTGGACGAGCTGATCACCGCCCGCGCCCCCCGGCTGGCCGGGGTACGCGCCGACTACGAGCGCGTGCTCAAGCAGCGCAACACCCTGCTCAAGTCCGCCGCAATGGCCCGCAGACACGGCGGCCGCGGCGCCGACCTGTCGACCCTGGACGTGTGGGACCAGCATCTGGCCCGGGTCGGCGCGGAGCTGCTGGCCCAGCGTCTCGACCTGGTGGCGGCGCTCCAGCCGCTGGCGGACAAGGCGTACGAGCAGCTGGCGCCCGGCGGCGGACCGGTCGGCCTCGACTACCGCGGCTCGATCGGCGACGAGCGGCTGGCCGGGGCGACCGGCCGCGAGGATCTGTTCGGACAGTTGCTCGAAGCCCTGGGCGAGGCCCGGCGGCAGGAGATCGAGCGCGGTGTGACACTCGTGGGTCCCCACCGTGACGATCTGGTCCTGAGGCTTGGCTCGCTGCCCGCGAAGGGCTATGCCAGTCATGGGGAGTCGTGGTCGTACGCGCTGGCGCTGCGGCTGGCCTCCTACGAGCTGCTGTGCGCGGACGGCGACGAGCCCGTGCTCGTCCTGGACGACGTCTTCGCCGAGCTGGACACCCGGCGCCGGGAGCGGCTGGCCGAGCTGGTGGCTCCGGGCGAGCAGGTGCTGGTCACCGCGGCGGTGGACGACGATGTGCCGGGCGTGCTCTCCGGGGCGCGGTTCGCGGTGGAGAACGGAACGGTGGAACGGCTATGACCGAGCAGGATCCCCCAGGCGCCGCGGCGACCGGACAGCCCGCGGGCGTGGACCTGGCCCGCGTCGCGCTGCGCGCGGCGAAGGAGCAGGCCAGGGCCAGGGGCGCGGCCGCGGTGCAGAAGCGGCAGGCCAGGCGCGGCGGTCTGCGCAGCGGTGCGCGGGCGGACGGCCGGGACCCGCTGCCGCTGGGCGCCGCGATCAGCCGGCTGATCACCGAGCGCGGCTGGGAGGCCCCGGCCGCGGTCGGCGGGGTGATGGGCCGCTGGCCGCAGCTGGTGGGCCCCGAGGTGGCGCTGCACTGCTCGCCCGACCGTTACGACGAGGACGAGCGGGTGCTCACCGTCCAGTGCGACTCGACGGCGTGGGCCACACAGCTGCGGCTGCTCGCCCCGACCCTGGTGGCCAGGCTCAACGCGGACCTGGGCCACGGCACGGTGAAGCTGCTCAAGGTGCTGGCGCCGGCCGGTCCGAGCAGGTCGTACGGCCGGCTGCGGGCGCCGGGCAGCCGCGGCCCCGGGGACACGTACGGGTGAAACGGCCGGGGCGGGAGTGCACGTGCTCAGCGTAGCCGGGGGTTGACAGCCGGAAGCCCTGGACGCCCGTGTGAGCGGTTTTGGCCCCGGGGCCGCGTGTAGGGAGTCGCGCGACCGAGGTTTTGGGCGGCACATGGGAACTCAGGTACCGGCAAAGCCCCATGCATCTCGGCGCTACCGGTAGACTGATGCGTAGTCCGCCCTCCCCTGTCTCTCCGACAGGGGTACCCCGGCGGAACATGTCGAACGACGCAGCCGATCCCGCTCGGCGGGACGGCTCGTGCTGTGCCAGAAAGGGCGCTTCGTGGCCGATTCCGGCAACCCCAACGAGAACTCCAACAAGTCCTACGACGCCAGCCAGATCACCGTGCTGGAAGGGCTCGAGGCGGTGCGCAAGCGCCCCGGCATGTACATCGGCTCGACCGGTGAGCGAGGCCTGCACCACCTGGTGCAAGAGGTGGTCGACAACTCGGTCGACGAGGCGATGGCCGGTCACGCGGACACCATCGACGTCAGGATCCTGGCCGACGGCGGCGTGCGCGTGGTGGACAACGGGCGCGGCATCCCGGTCGGCGTGGTCCCCTCGGAGGGCAAGCCGGCCGTCGAGGTCGTGCTGACCGTGCTGCACGCCGGAGGCAAGTTCGGCGGCGGCGGTTACGCGGTCTCCGGCGGTCTGCACGGCGTCGGCGTCTCCGTGGTCAACGCGCTGTCGACGCGCGTCGCCGTCGAGGTCCGCACCGACGGGCACCGCTGGACGCAGGAGTACGAGCTGGGTGTGCCGACGGCGCCGCTGGCCAAGCACGAGGCCACCGAGGAGACCGGCACGTCGGTCACCTTCTGGGCCGACCCGGACATCTTCGAGACCACCGACTACTCCTTCGAGACGCTCTCGCGGCGCCTCCAGGAGATGGCGTTCCTCAACAAGGGCCTGCGGATCTCGCTGACCGACGAGCGCGCGGACCACGTCGACGAGGAGGGCAAGCCGCTCTTCGCCTCGTACTACTACGAGGGCGGCATCGTCGACTACGTGCGGTACCTCAACTCGCGCAAGGGCGAGATGGTCCACCCCACGGTGATCGACATCGAGGCGGAGGACAAGGAGCGGCTGCTGTCGGTCGAGGTCGCGATGCAGTGGAACACCCAGTACAGCGAGGGTGTCTACAGCTTCGCGAACACGATCCACACCCATGAGGGCGGCACGCACGAGGAGGGCTTCCGCGCGGCGCTGACGGGTCTGGTCAACCGCTACGCGCGGGAGAAGAAGCTGCTGCGCGAGAAGGACGACAACCTCACCGGTGAGGACATCCGCGAGGGTCTGACTGCGATCATCTCGGTCAAGCTCGGCGAGCCGCAGTTCGAGGGCCAGACCAAGACGAAGCTAGGCAACACCGAGGCGAAGACCTACGTCCAGAAGGTCGTCCACGAGCACCTGACGGACTGGCTGGACCGCAATCCGACCGAGGCGTCCGACATCATCCGCAAGTCGATCCAGGCGGCCACCGCCCGGGTCGCGGCGCGCAAGGCGCGGGACCTGACCCGCCGCAAGGGCCTGCTGGAGTCGGCGTCGCTGCCCGGCAAGCTGAGCGACTGCCAGTCCAACGACCCGACGAAGTGCGAGATCTTCATCGTCGAGGGCGACTCGGCCGGCGGCTCGGCGAAGTCCGGCCGCAACCCGCAGTACCAGGCGATCCTCCCGATCCGCGGCAAGATCCTCAACGTGGAGAAGGCGCGGATCGACAAGATCCTTCAGAACCAGGAGATCCAGGCGCTGATCTCCGCCTTCGGCACCGGGGTGCACGAGGACTTCGACATCGCCAAGCTCCGCTATCACAAGATCATCCTGATGGCGGACGCCGACGTCGACGGCCAGCACATCAACACCCTGCTGCTGACCTTCCTCTTCCGCTTCATGCGACCGCTGGTCGAGGCCGGACACGTGTATCTGTCCCGCCCGCCGCTGTACAAGATCAAGTGGGGCCGCGAGGACTTCGAGTACGCGTACTCCGACCGTGAGCGCGACGCGCTGACGAATCTCGGCAAGCAGCAGGGCAAGCGGATCCGCGAGGACTCGATCCAGCGCTTCAAGGGCCTCGGAGAGATGAACGCCGAGGAACTGCGGGTCACGACGATGGACATCGACCACCGTGTGCTCGGCCAGGTCACGCTCGACGACGCGGCGCAGGCCGACGACCTGTTCTCGGTGCTGATGGGCGAGGACGTCGAGGCGCGGCGCTCGTTCATCCAGCGCAACGCCAAGGATGTCCGGTTCCTCGACATCTGAGTCGGCCCCGATTTTGGCCGTGTGAAAGGACAATCTGACAGCGATGGCCGACGAGACTTCCAACGTTCCCCCCGCCCCTGACCTCCCCGACTCCGAGCAGGAGCTGCGCAACGAGTCCGGCGGACTGCGCGTCGAGCCCGTCGGGCTCGAGACGGAGATGCAGCGCAGCTATCTCGACTACGCGATGTCCGTCATCGTCTCGCGCGCGCTGCCGGACGTCAGGGACGGCCTCAAGCCCGTGCACCGCCGGGTGCTGTACGCGATGTACGACGGCGGCTACCGGCCGGAGAAGGGCTTCTACAAGTGTGCCCGCGTCGTCGGCGACGTGATGGGTACGTACCACCCGCACGGCGATGCCTCGATCTACGACGCGCTGGTCCGCCTCGCGCAGCCCTGGTCGATGCGGATGCCGCTGGTCGACTCCAACGGCAACTTCGGTTCCCCGGGCAATGACCCGGCCGCCGCCATGCGGTACACCGAGTGCAAGATGATGCCGCTGTCCATGGAGATGGTCAGGGACATCGACGAGGAGACCGTCGACCTCCAGGACAACTACGACGGCCGCAACCAGGAGCCGACGGTCCTGCCGGCCCGCTTCCCGAACCTGCTGATCAACGGTTCGGCCGGTATCGCGGTCGGCATGGCGACCAACATCCCGCCGCACAACCTGCGCGAGGTCGCCGAGGGCGCCCAGTGGTGCCTGGCCAACCCCGAGGCCACCCCCGAGGAGCTGCTCGACGCGCTGATCGAGCGGATCAAGGGCCCGGACTTCCCGACCGGCGCCCTGGTGGTCGGCCGGCGCGGCATCGAGGACGCGTACCGTACGGGCCGCGGCTCCATCACGATGCGCGCGGTCGTCGCGGTCGAGGAGATCCAGAACCGGCAGTGCCTGGTCGTCACCGAGCTGCCGTACCAGACCAACCCGGACAACCTCGCGCAGAAGATCGCCGACCTGGTGAAGGACGCCAAGATCGGCGGCATCGCGGACGTCCGTGACGAGACCTCGTCGCGGACCGGGCAGCGCCTGGTGATCGTGCTCAAGCGCGACGCGGTCGCCAAGGTGGTGCTGAACAACCTCTACAAGCACACCGATCTGCAGACCAACTTCGGCGCCAACATGCTGGCCCTGGTCGACGGTGTGCCGAGGACGCTCTCGCTGGACGCCTTCATCCGCAACTGGGTGCTGCACCAGATCGAGGTCATCGTCCGGCGTACCCGCTTCCGGCTGCGCAAGGCCGAGGAGCGCGCCCACATCCTGCGCGGTCTGCTCAAGGCGCTCGACGCGATCGACGAGGTCATCGCGCTGATCCGGCGCAGCGACACGGTCGAGATCGCGCGCGAGGGCCTGATGGGCCTGCTGACGATCGACGAGATCCAGGCCAACGCGATCCTGGAGATGCAGCTGCGCCGGCTGGCCGCCCTGGAGCGGCAGAAGATCATCGCCGAGCACGACGAACTCCAGGCGAAGATCAACGAGTACAACTCGATCCTGGCCTCCCCGGAGAAGCAGCGGCAGATCATCAGCGAGGAGCTGCAGGCCATCGTCGACAAGTTCGGCGACGACCGGCGCAGCAAGCTGGTGCCCTTCGACGGCGACATGTCCATCGAGGACCTGATCGCCGAAGAGGACATCGTCGTCACGATCAGCCGCGGCGGTTACGTCAAGCGCACCAAGACCGAGGACTACCGGTCGCAGAAGCGCGGCGGCAAGGGCGTACGCGGCACGAAGCTGAAGCAGGACGACATCGTCGACCACTTCTTCGTGACGACCACCCACCAGTGGCTGCTGTTCTTCACCAACAAGGGCCGGGTCTACCGCGCGAAGGCGTACGAGCTGCCGGACGCCGGGCGGGACGCGCGCGGTCAGCACGTGGCGAATCTGCTGGCCTTCCAGCCCGACGAGCGGATCGCCCAGATCCTGGCCATCAAGGACTACGAGGCGGCGCCGTATCTGGTGCTCGCCACCAAGTCCGGCCTGGTGAAGAAGACCGCGCTCAAGGACTACGACTCCCCGCGGTCCGGCGGTGTCATCGCGATCAATCTGCGCGACGCCGATGGCGCGGAGGGCGGCGCGGGCGGTTCGGACGAGCTGATCGGCGCCGAGCTGGTCTCCGCCGAGGACGATCTGCTGCTGGTCAGCCGGAAGGCGCAGTGCATCCGCTTCACCGCGACGGACGACGCGCTGCGGCCGATGGGCCGGGCCACGTCCGGTGTGAAGGGCATGAGTTTCCGCGAAGGTGACGAATTGCTCTCCATGAACGTCGTGCGGCCGGGTACGTTCGTCTTCACGGCCACCGACGGCGGTTACGCCAAGCGCACCCGGGTCGACGAGTACCGGGTGCAGGGCCGTGGCGGTCTCGGCATCAAGGCGGCGAAGATCGTGGAGGACCGCGGCTCGCTGGTCGGGGCGCTGGTGGTCGAGGAGACCGATGAGATCCTCGCCATCACCCTGAGCGGTGGCGTGATCCGTACGCGGGTCAACGAGGTGCGGGAGACGGGCCGTGACACCATGGGTGTTCAGCTCATCAACCTCGGGAAGCGGGATGCCGTCGTCGGTATCGCGCGGAACGCCGAGGCGGAGGATGATCCGGAGGCGGCCCTTGCTGTGGCCGGCACCGAAGAGCACGACACTGCGGCCGAGGGCACTGAGCCCGCGGCCGGTGAACCGGAGGAGTAAGCCGTGAGTGGAGCCACGGGCGCCGCGGGTGGGGCCGGAAGGACCGGGGGTGCCCATGGCTCGGCCGACCTCAGCGGTCCGCAGGAGGGGGTTTACGCCATGACGGACACCCGTCAGCCACCGCCGCACCAGCCGCCGTCCGCATACGCGCCGCCCCAGCCGCCGGGCGGGCCCGTGCCGTTGGGCGGGGCCGGCGCGGCGGCGGCCGGGGTGCGCAAGCCGCGTCCCGCGGCCCGTACCGTGCCGCGGACCCGCAAGGCCCGGCTGCGGGTGTCCAAGGCCGACCCCTGGTCGGTGATGAAGGTGAGCTTCCTGCTCTCCATCGCGCTGGGCATCTGCACGATCGTGGCCGTCGCCGTGCTGTGGATGGTGCTGGACGCCATGGGCGTGTTCACCGAGGTCGGTTCGACCATCAGCGACGCGACGACCTCGGAGCAGAGCGGCAAGGGCGGTTTCGACCTGGTCGCCTTCCTGTCGCTGTCCCGGGTGATGGTGTTCACCACCGTCATCGCGGTCATCGACGTGGTGCTGGCCACCGCGCTGGCCACGCTCGGCTCGTTCATCTACAACCTGTCGGCCGGCTTCGTCGGCGGCGTCGAGCTGACCCTCGCCGAGGACGAGTAACCGATTTTGGGACACGGCCCCGTGTGCGCTAACCTTTCCATGCGGCGCGGGGCTATAGCTCAGACGGTTAGAGCGCTTCCCTGATAAGGAAGAGGCCCCAGGTTCAAGTCCTGGTAGCCCCACCAGCGCAAACAGCCCCTCACGGATCCCGTGAGGGGCTGTTCTCATCTATGGGGTCTTCGGGTCTGTCGCCCGAAATGCCGATCTCCAGCGGGTCGAGGTGTGGCGCGGGCAAATTCGGGGTAACGCGCGGGGCGGTAGGTCACCGTTCGGTATCGGCTGCTGTGTATAGTCGGGCGGGTCAGAAGCTCGTCCCACGCAAGAAGGAGGAGGTCACTCGATGAAGAAGATTCTCCTGGTCGCACTGGCCGCCGTCGCCGGGCTGTTCGTGTACCGACAGATTCAGGCGGACCGCGCCGAGCAGGACCTGTGGACGGAAGCCACTGACGCGGTCCCGGCGGGTTCCGGCGCGAACGTGTGAGACGCCCTTGAGACACCGCGAGGTGTCGGAGCGTTCTCCTGGTCCCGGTCGCACTGCGCGGCCGGGACCTTCGCTGTTGCCGGACCGTGACAGCAGCTGCTTGAGTTTGCGTGAGCAAATGAATTACGTTGCTTGAGCAAACGCAACCGCGTGGCTGCCAGGGGGATGTGACGCCATGGAACGACGACCAACGCCGGAGCGGGCCCGGGCCCGTGGACGGACCCGAATACGTACCGCCGCGGCCGGACTGCTGATGGCCCTGGCGGCGCTGGGCCCGGTCCCCGCGGCGCACGCGGCGCCGCCCTCCGGCGAGAGCGCCGCGAGCGGCGACGGCAGCCTGATCATGGTGCTGGACTCCTCCGGTTCGATGGCCGGCCCCGACGGCTCGGGCCACACCCGGATCGCCTCCGCCCGTACGGCCATCGGCTCGGTCGTGGACGCCCTGCCCGACGGCTATCCGACCGGACTGCGGGTCTACGGCGCGGGCAAGGCGCACGGCTGTGACGACACCGGCCTCGCCCAGCCCGTCACCCCGCTCGACCGGGCGGCGGTGAAGAGCGCCGCGGCCGCCGTGACGCCCAGGGGCGACACCCCCACCGCGCTCGCGCTCACCAAGGCCGCGGCCGATCTGCCGGCCGACGGGCGCCGTACGATCCTGCTGGTCTCCGACGGCGAGTCCAACTGCGGGGCGCCCAAGCCCTGCGACGTCGCCGCCGGGCTCGCGGACGACGCGGGCGACGGCGTGGGGCTGCGGATCGACACCGTCGGCTTCCAGGTCGGGGGCGCGGCCCGCGCGGAGCTGGAGTGCGTCGCCCGCGCCGGACACGGCGCCTACTACGACGCCCCGGACGCCGCCGCGCTGGCCCGCCAGCTGGTGCGCGCCTCCCAGTTGAGCGCCGACGCCTACCGCCTCCAGGGCGACCGGATCACCGGAGGGGCGACCGCGGAGAAGGCCGCCGCGATCGGTCCCGGCCAGTATCTGGACACCCTCGGTCCCGGCGAGACCCGCTGGTACGCCGTCCCGCTGGACGCCGCCTCCACCGCCGACCTGTCGGTCACCGCAGTCCCGCAGCCCGGCGTCCGCGTCGCCTACGGCGACGGTGTCGAGCTGAAGCTGACCTCCACCGGCACCTACGGCTTCACCTGCGACTCGAACTCCACGCACTTCGGCCAGGACGAGGGTGCGATGACGCTGACGGGCGCGGTCAGCCGTATCCCCAGCCACGACGGCGACAGTTCCTGCGACCGGGCGGGCCGCTATCTGCTCTCCGTGCACCGCACCAGCGACCCCGCGTCCGACCAGGGCCGCTGGCCGGTCGAGTTTCGCTACGACGCCGAGGCGCCGCTGCCGGCCGGCACCACCCCGGCCGCCGCGCTCACCG
This sequence comes from Streptomyces sp. NBC_00223, assembly GCF_036199905.1. Taxonomy (NCBI): domain Bacteria; kingdom Bacillati; phylum Actinomycetota; class Actinomycetes; order Kitasatosporales; family Streptomycetaceae; genus Streptomyces; species Streptomyces sp. NBC_00223. The sequence continues at coordinate 4,108,946 of NZ_CP108109.1, forward strand.
AATACGGCGCCGCGCCCGCGCCGCTGACCGGTGCTCCGAAGGACATCACCGGCGGCACCGGCTTCAACGACGCCACCCGGCTCACCACCGGCGTCTGGCGGGACCGACTGCTGCCCGCCCAGACCCGCTACTACCGGGTGCACGTCGGCTGGGGCCAACAGCTCACCTACGCGGCCGAGTTCGCCAACGAGCCGAGGATCGACGACAGCGCCACGTCCACCTTCGTCACCACCTCGGCCTACGCGCCCGACCGGCTGCCGGTGCAGGACGCCTCCACCGCGCGCGACGACCGCCTCTACGACGGCTCGCCGGTCTCGGTCGGCCTCGGCACTGTCCCGGTCACCTGGACCAACCGCTGGGTGAGCGGCGCCGCGGCGCACAACGTGCACCGGGCGGGCGACTACTGGATCGCGGTCGGACTCGGCCCGGACGCCGCCCGGTTGGCGAAGGACGCGGCCGTCGGCGTGGTGCTGCGGGTGCGGGTCACCGGCGAGGAACTGGCCGGACCGCAGTACCAGGCGCCCCCGCTGGCCGGGAAGGCATCGGGGCACGCCGCCCCGACGCCCGCCGCGACACCCGCACCGGCGCGTACGGCGGCCGGCCGTGGCGGCGTCACCGGCACGGACCTGCTGGCGGCAGGCACGGGCGGCGCGGTGGCGCTGGCCGGAATCGGGGTGGCGGCGCTGACACACCGCACGCGGAACCGTACGAACAGGGGTGGGGCATGAAGCGTATGACGTTCACGGCCGCGGCGGCCTTGCTGGCGCTCGCCGCCTTCCAGGGCCGCGCGGCCGCCGACAGTACGCCCGGCGACGGGACCGGCACCGGCGCGCCCGGCCTCTGGCAGCCCAGCGGCGCCGCGCTGACCGGCGCCGACACCACGGCGGACGCGCCCGCGATGAAGCCCGCGGAGAGCTACCGCGACACCATCGGGCCGGGCGAGACGAAGTTCTACGGCATCGCGCTCGACGCCAAGGAGTCCGCCTACGCCTCGGCCTTCGCGGTGCCGCCGTCCGGATCGCGGGTTGCGTACGGCGACGGGATCGAGCTGAAGCTGCTCAGCGCGGACGGCTCGAACTGCGACAGCGCCGACGCCCACTTCCAGGACGACGGCAACGCGCGGCCGATCGGCACCGCCGTGGCCCGCACGATGGGCGTCGGCTCCTCCTGCCAGGACGCCAACCAGTACACGCTCCAGGTGCACCGGAACAGCGCGGGCACCTCGGACCCCGGCGGATGGCCGCTGGAGCTGCGCTACGTACTGGAACCCGCGCTTGAGCCCGGCACGGCCGCGGAACCCGCGCCGGCCTTCGGCACCGCCTCGCCGACGCCGCTCACCACCGGCACCCCGCGACAGGCCCGCGGCGGCACCGACTTCACGACGGCGGCCGCCGTGCGGACCGGCATCTGGAAGGACGGCGTGCTGCCCGGCGAGACCCGCTTCTACAAGGTCCCCGTCGACTGGGGCCAGCAGGCCACCGTCTTCGCGGACTTCTCCAGCGCCAAGGTCAACGACGCCTCCACGTACGTGGGTTCGGGGGTGCGGCTGACCGCCTACAGCCCCGTACGGCAGCTGATCGACGGCGTCGGCCACTCCTACCAGGGCACGCCCACCTCGCTCAACGAGCGGATCGTGCCCGTCTCGTACGTCAACCGCGCGGCGAGCGACAGCAAGGTCGAGCGGGTGCGGTACGCGGGCTGGTACTACTTCGCGGTGACCGTGCACCCGGACGTCGCCCAGGCGGTCCAGGGCGCGGTCCCGGTCACGCTGAGGGTCGAGGTGGCGGGCGCCGCGCAGGCCCCGCCCGCGTACGACGGCGACCCGGGCACGGCCGGCATCGGTGTCGACGCGCACGACGTGTCCTCGGCGAACGGCACGGCGACGGGCGGCGGTTCGTCCTCCTCCGGACCGCTGCGCTTCCTGGCCTTCGCGGCGCTGGGGGCCGGGACGGTGCTGGTGCTGTCGCTGGGCGTGTGGACGCTGGGCGCGCGGCGCAGGGCGGCCGCGGCTCGGGCGTCTGCCGGGGACTCCGTGCCGCCGACCGGGTTCGGAGGGCCGCCGCCCGCCTGGTGACCCGTGAGCGGCGGGGTCAGGACGCGGCGAGGGCCACGATGCCGACCACGAAGCAGATGAGGGCCAGGACGAGGACCGGGATCACCAGGCGGGCCGGTGGTCCCGGGGCCGGCCTGCGGGCGGGCACTCCGGCGGAGGCCGTGTCCGCGGTGGGGACGGCGGGAGGCGGGACCGCGACCGGCGGGGGCAGCGGCTGGGCGGGGCTGTCGGCGCGGGTCCTGGTGTGCGTGAGCGGTTCGCCGGGCGGGGACGGGGGAGCGGGCCTGGGCGTGGGCTTGGGCGTGGGCTCCTGGGCGGGGAGCGGCGCGGCGTGCTTGCCGTGCGAGCGGCGGGGGGTCGCGGCGGCGGGCACGGGCTCCGGAGCGGGGGGCGGCAGGGGCTGCGGGGTCGGCTGCCGGTCGGCTCCCGATGGCGTGGGCCGAGGCGGGGACAGCGGGAAGCCGCCGGTCAGGGGCGCGGGCCGGGCCTGCGGGGCGGCCGACAGCGGCCCCTCGGGGCCGAACCCCTCGGGCAGCGCGCCGATCTGGTCGAAGATCTCCACCGGCTCGTCGTCGGGCGCCGTCTCCGGGAGCAGTTCGACCGCGGCGGCCAGCGCCTTGCGGGCCCCGGTCGCCGTACGGAAGCGCGCGTACGGGTCCGGCTGGAGCAGCGTGCCGATCACCTGCCACAGCGGTTCCGGCACCCCCAGGGGCGCCGCGGGCATACCGGTCGTCAGGAAGCGCTCGGCGATGGCCTGCGCGTCCGGCTTCTGCCCGCTCAGCAGATAGAGGGCGACCAGGCCGACCGCGTACAGATCGGCGGGGAAGTCGGGCTCGCCGCCGAGCAGTTGCTCGGGCGCGAAGTAACCCGGCGTGCCGACCACGTAGTCGGCCTCCGTCAGCCGGGCCTCGCCCTTGCGCATCGCGATGCCGAAGTCCGACAGCCGTACGTGCGGGGTGCCGGTGCCGGTGGCCTCCAGCAGGATGTTGGCGGGCTTGATGTCCCGGTGGACGACGCCCTCGGCGTGCACGGCGGTCAGTCCGGACAGCAGCTGGTCGAGCAGCACGCTCACGAACCGCGGCGGCAGCGGCCCGTAGTCCCCGATCAGGTGCGACAGCGAGCCGCCGCGGACCAGGTTCATGGTGAACAGCACCTTGTCGTCGTCGGCCGCCCAGCTCGCGGGGGCGAGCACATGCGGGTGGTCGATCCGCATCGCCTGCTCGCGCACGAACCGCAGCAGCGCGTGGGCGTCGCGCTGCTGGAGCACCTTGGCGGCGACATAACGGCGTCTGCGGTGGTCCCAGGAACGCCAGACCGCGCCGACACCGCCGCGCCCGATCGGGTCCACCAGCTCGTAGCGGCCCGCGAAGACCTCGCCCATGGTGTGCCGTCCGCCCCCTTCGACGTCCTGCCGCGCGCCGCCTCGTACCGTCAGTCCTGGTGCGCCTCGTAGTGGGCGAACGCGTCACTGGTCCGCCCGGCGCCGTACACACGAAGGAACTCTGCCAGGTGCGGGTGGGTGGGCGCGAGGGTGTTCGCGGCCTGCTCGATCTCGCTCGCGGAGGCCACCGAGCGCAGCACGTCCTGGATGCCGTGCACCACCTGGCGGGCGGACGCGGCACCGGAGACGGAGTGGGTGGTGGTGCTGAGCACGGAGGAGCCCGCGGAGTCGCGGATCTCGTCCATCCGGGCCGCCGCCTCCATCACCCCGATCCGCCCGTCGGCGACCTGCCCGGCCAGCTCCTGGACCGCCTGGAGCCGCTGGACGACCGCGGGGTTGCCGATCTTCGCCCGCTGCCCGCTCATCAGCTGCGACAGCATCGGCGCGGAGAGCCCGAGCACGCCGGCCAGCCGGACCTGGTTGAGCCCCAGGTCGCCGATCAGCCGCCGGAACAGATCGCCCAACGGCTCCCCGTACCAGCCCCGCTGCAGCTCCATGGCCTCCTGCGCGCGGGTGGCCGGGTCCTGCGACGACATGTCCATGCGCTCTCCCGTTTGCGGCCGCGAATCCCGCCGGACATCCTACGTACCCGGGATTCGAGGTCGGCCCGACGCGACGGACCAGGTACGCTGTCTGCGACGAGGGGCCTTAGCTCAGTTGGTAGAGCGCTGCCTTTGCAAGGCAGATGTCAGGAGTTCGAATCTCCTAGGCTCCACAGGTGTTTACGCAGTTCAGTGGCCCCCTCACCCGGCACGGGTGAGGGGGCCGTCGGCGTGCGGCACGCATATGGCACACATCAGGCGGCTGCTTGTTCCAGGGCGGACGGGGCCGGGTAGCAGGCGGGCGCCCAAGTTTTTGGGAAGCACTCACCCATGCATGCAGGGAACACGGCTCAGAGCGCTTCGGCACAGCAACCTGGAGGCGTAACCGACGGTCGTCTGCGTGCAGCGCAGGGTCTCCCTCGTCGCAAGAGCCGGACGGCCTCGGTATCCCGAAGGTTCAAGGTCTCTGGAGGCCGGCGTTGGTCCCCTTCCCCGTCGGGCGTCCGCGCAGCGCCGCCACGCGCGCGCCCAGTTCCTCGATCTCCGCCTGAACGTTGCTGACCGCCGCGTCCGCATCAGTCAACTGATGAAGTAGTTCTTGTCTACGGATTCGGCTTCGGCCGTCCTCGTCCCATGCTTCGAGGAGGGCACCGCTCTGGAAGTGAGTGCCGAACTGCCTATCCGGAAGCGCCCGGTACAGTGCCAGGGTTTCAGCGCGCTGTCGAGTGCGGGCTGACCGCAACTCAGTCAGCTGACCGAGCCGCTCCTCGGCTGCATGCAAGGCCGAGCACAGCCCATCGTCCCCGCTGCTCGTACTCCTGGTGCGGCGCACGGCGTGGTCGTACCGTGCTTTCTGACTGGCCTGCTCCCAAGCAGCCACCCACACCTCGGTGTCGAGACGCCCATTCGTGGTGCAGGCTTCGACGAAGGCCACGAGCAACTCCTTGCGTGGAATGGCCTGGCCCCGTAGCACCCTACTGAGGCTACTGCGGGGGAGACGCCCGTGCCGACCCGCCATCGTGGACTCGAGCCAGCGCAGCGAAGGACTGCCTGCCTTGTTGTACAGCTCCAGCATGGCGGCATGGAGTTGGACGAAATTGTGGATGTACTCGGGCATCATCGGCACCTGATCTCTGCCGAGATCGGCGTTATAGCGGGCCTTGCGCCACAAGGCGTGTGCCTTGCGCCTATCGGCGCCGCACCCGGCGGCGAACGCTTCCACGACAGCCAGGCTCGGCGCTCGCTCGCCCTTGGTGGCACGAGACAGTGACGAGGAACTGACACCAGTACGTGCGGCAAGCTGTGCGTACGTGAGCCCCGAGTTCTGGCGCTGTGACCGGAGCCAAAGCACCAGATCACTCAGGGGCCTACTGTTGGTGCGCACAGGAGTCTCCCGGCGTCCCATCCGCGCAGGATCAGCAGTTGTGCTGCACGGTGGAAGGCTTCACGTACTGCATAAGTTGCACACCGGCTGAGACAGCGACGGCGAAGCACTCAAGGACTGCCGGTGCTCCTGCTTCTTGCGCAGAGACAACCAGTACGAACACTAGGCATATCAGGACGTAGACATACCTGCGGACGTTCGGTCGACGGTGGAGTGTTGACGTGTACAGCACTTCGGTAACGCTGTCCTGCTCACGACGCATGATGCACGCCCTTCCCTGGGCTACGGACTCCAACTTCTTTGCCACGCCGGGTGATTGCCGTCACTGGCGGCGCCCGGTCAGTTTGGCACTTCGATAAACGACCGCCCAGCCAATGCCCGCTGCGACAGGCCAATTGGTGCATGAGTGTCCCGCACTAACGGTGTGGGCGGATATACACAGGGATGGGAATCCCATGTTCCACCTGCACGGCAGCAAAAAATTCATGCAGCACTGTCCCAAAATGTGTGCCTGCCCGGATGAGCTTGTCAGACTTCACGGCCCCGACCAGGCTCGTGGAAGGCGCCTCCTGGACGTACTGCTCCAGAGCCCGGGTGTCACGGACTCCACGACAAGGGCATCGGGCAGTTGGCGTTGCCGCGTCACTGCCCGTGATGCGCGGTACGCACCGAGTTCTACTCGGTGCGTACCGCCTTGATCTTTCGTGGCGGCGCAGTCTTTTCGCCCTTCGTGATGAAGCGCTCGTCGCCTACCGAAGCGGTTCGTCTGCGGCCTGCTGCAGGGCAGCCAGTTCGGCCGCCGCCTCCTGCGCCTTCCGCGCTGCCTTCGCGGCTTTGGCTTTCGCTTTGGCGAGGACGCGGGCGCGGCGCTTGTGCATCTTCTTCGAGACCTCGTCCAGGCGGTCGGGGAAGAGGTGGCCGTAGACGTCGAGGGTCATGGTGGCGGACTTGTGGCCGAGCATGGTCTGGACGACGTTGACGTCGGCGCCGCTGGCGATGGCGAGTGAGGCGGCGGTGTGGCGAAGTTTGTGGGGTGTGACGCGGAGGTGGCCGAGACCGGCCGCTTTGACGGCTGGGTCGAAGACCCGGCGGACGAAGTTGCTGGCACGTAGGGCGCCGTTCTGGGGGCCGGTGAAGAGGAGTTCGTCAGCGTCTCGCCCTTCGAGGTGCGGTTTCAGCTCCTCGATGAGGAAGGCGCTGAGGGGTACGGACCGCCGCTCGTGGTTCTTGGGTGTGTCCAGGTAGAGCTTGCCGCCGTCGAGGCCGAATGCCTCCACGATGTGCGCGCGGCGGGCGGTGAGGTCGATCCGTCCGACCTTCAGGGCGGAGGCTTCGCCCCACCGGAGGCCGGTGTAGGCGAGCAGCAGGATGAAAGCGCGGTACTTGTCGGCCGCGTCGGCGAGGGCTTCTACCTGGACCTCGTCCAGGTAGACGTGATCGGCGGGGTTGATGGCGGGCAGTGGCACGCCGGTGGCCGGGTTGAAGGCAAGGCGGCGGGACTTGACGGCGAAGCCGAGCACGCGGCTGAGGACCACGTAGGTCTTGCGGATCGAGCGTGCTGCCTGGGGGCGTCCGTTGGTCGTCTTGCCTGCGGCCAGTTCGGCCAGCCAGGCGGCGATGTCGTCGTACTGGATCCTGTCCACAGACGTCGAGCCCCACCTGGGGATAACGTGCGTGTCCAGCGCGATCCGGTAGCGGGCCCGGCTGGAGCGCTTGAGGTGGAGCTGGCTCTCGAACCACGACTCGGCCACTACGGCGAACAGGACGCGGCCGGCAGCAGGGTCGCGGTACGAACCGTCGCCGAGCCGGGCTTGGAGCTGGGAGCGGAAGCTGTCCGCCCTCACCTTCAAGTCGAAGACCCTCATCTTCGGTTTGCCGTCGGGGCCGTACCAGCGCACGCGCCAGCGGCCGGGTGGCGTGTGTCCGGTCTGCTTGGCCTTGGCGACCGCGCGCTGGTACGCGGTGTGGCCGGCGCGGTCCTCTATCCAGACGCGTGCCATCAGGCACCGGTCCGGTGGCTTGGTGGGGTAGGGCTGTTGTCCACGGGATCTCCCTTTTCTTTTGCCCCTTCGGGTGGGGCTGGCGAATGTTGTGGGAGGTTCCCTTGGAGTCTGCGGTTTGGGCAAGTCGTAATTCCGTGATAGACGCCTCTGGCTGGTGTGCGGCGGGTACTGGTTCCATTGCTGCGGCGGTGGTGATATGGTCCGGAGCTTTTCTTTGTGCTGGGTTGTGTTGCTGGGTGTTGCGGTGTCCAAGGCTGTGATCTTGGCTGGTGGGGCGGGTCGGGTTGCGGCTGGCGCCTTCCTGGTGAGGGTGGGGTGCCAGCCGGGGCCGTTCTGTCTGATCCCGTTTCAGGGTGGTTTCCACTGGAGCAAGGGGGCCTATTTGGTCCGCCCGTGTTTTTCGGTCACAATCCCGCTGGATGGTTCACCGGCTCGTGGCTATGTTGGCTGCGAATGGCCATCCGCAGACCCGAAAGGCGGTTCCATGCCCAGTACGCAGAAGGCCCTGCATGACCGGCGCCCGCTGGCCACCCCGGCGGAGTTGTCGGCCTACCTCGGAGTCCCCGTCGCCACGCTCTACCAGTGGCGGCACCGGGGCATCGGGCCGAAGGTCCACAAGCTCGGCCGCCACCTGCGCTACCGGTGGGCGGAGGTGGAGGCGTGGGTGGACAAGCAGGCCGTGGACCTGGCGGCCTGACGCCCGGCGCCGAACGCAGTGCGGCCCCCGGCGCTTGAGACGCCGAGGGCCGAGCGAACTCCCCTGAACCGCGTGTGAACGATCAATTCGGTGGTGCCGGGCCTGCCAGCCACGGTGCCGTCGGTGGAGGAGATACCCATGCACAGTACGACGCAAGGCGCTGGTAGCGCATCTCCTGACGCGGGTTGGCCGCCGGTGGCCATACCGGGCCGCCCGGGTCAGGTGGCCAACGGCCCGCTCGCGGCGGCGACCGGACCGGTCGGGTGCCTGACAGGAGCTCCACGGCGGCCGGTCACTGACCGGTCAGCCGGTCTGCCCGGTCCGGCCACCGACCGCCGGGCCGTCACCGGTCACCCGGTCGGTGACCGGCTGACCGGGGATTCCGGTCAGCCGGACGTGACCGGTGACCGGGCGGCGGTCACTGACCCCGGCCAGCCGACCGGACCGACCGGGTCAGGGGCCGGTGTCCTGGCCACGGAGGGCGCTGACCTGCTGACCGAGTTGCGGTCAGCGATTGCCCGGTACGTGGTCATGCCCTCCAGCGAGGCCCTGGACGCGGTCACCCTGTGGATAGCGGCGACCCATCTGCAACCGGCCTGGCAGCACGCGCCGCGGTTGGCGGTGGTGGGTCCGGCGAAGCGGTGCGGGAAGTCGCGGCTGCTTGACGTGCTGCACGACACGGTCCACGACCCGTTCATCACGGTGAACTCGACCCCGGCGGCGATCTTCCGGTCGATCACCGAGCAGCCGCCGACGCTGCTGGTGGACGAGGCCGACACCATCTTCGGCAGCGTGAAGGTCGCGGAGAAGAACGAGGAGATGCGCGGCCTGCTCAACTCCGGCCACCAGCGCAACCGCCCCACCACCCGGGTCGTCGGCCCGGAGCACAGGCCGACGAAGTTCGCGACGTTCGCCATGGCCGCGCTGGCCGGGATCGGCGACCTGCCCGACACGATCATGGACCGGGCGGTGGTGGTGCGGATGCGCAGGCGCGGGCCGGGTGAGAGCGTTCGGGCGTTCCGTACCCGCTACGACACCCCGGTGCTGCACGGACTGCGGGACCGGCTGGCGGGATGGCTGGTGCCGCTGACCGATACGGCGGCGGCGATGGAGCCGGTGATGCCGGTCGAGGACCGGGCGGCGGACACCTGGGAGCCGCTGGTGGTCGTCGCCGACCTCGCGGGCGGCGGATGGCCGCAGCGCGCCCGGCACGCCTGCCGGGTGATGACCGCGCACGAGGAGGGCAACGACCAGGAGACGGGCCTGAAGACCCGCATCCTGGCCGACATCCGCACCGTGTTCGCCGGGCTGGGGGACCCGGAGGCGCTGTCGACGCAGTCCCTGCTGAGTGCCCTGAACGCGGATCCGGAGGGGCCGTGGCGCGAGTACGGCACCAGCGGGCTGACCCCGCGGGGCCTGCAACTGCTGCTGAAGGACTACGGGATCAGCTCGGCCAACCGCCGCTTCCCCGGCGACACCCAGCGCCGGGGCTTCACCCGCAACCAGTTCACCGACGCCTGGACCCGCTACTGCCCCCGCCCCGAAAAGGTGTCCTCGGCCGGGCGGTAAACCCCCACCGACCCGTACCACCCGTCCCCGTGCAGGTCAGCGCGGGGACGGGTCACTTCCCCGTGACGAGTCGACCCGCATCACGAGATCCACCCGTACCCGACTGACCAGCAACGCAACGGGTGGGATGGGTCGCACGCCCCTACGCCCACACAGCCATGCCCACGCCCAGGAGTACAACCATGGACCAGCCTCGGAAGAAGCCCGGAGTCCTCGCACGGATCAGCCGGACCTTCACCGGCCACTCGGGCGGAGCAAGCTGGAGCGAAGTCCACATCGCCGGGGGCGATGCGGACTTCGCGCTTGAGCCCGCCCCGTCGGAGGCGGGCATCGACCGGGCCCACGGGGCCCGGACCGGGGAAGGGGAGGCCGAGCGCGGCCTTCTCCCGGGACAGGATCACGACGACGGGCATCCCGAGCGCTTCGCGCCGACCCTCACGCCCGACGCGTTCGTCCACCGTGGTGTCGCCGCGCTGGATGTCCCGTCGCTGCCGGTCGAATCCGACGGTCTCGTCACGAGCCGTCGGCCGCTGAGCGAGATCCTCTACCGGCCGCGCAGCGGCACCAAGCGCGACATCCAGCTGACGTGCTCGGCTGAGCCGTCCGAGCGGGACTTCATCGACCTCGCCGCCAAGGCGGCCAAGCGGTCGCGGTCGGCGTTCCTGATGGACGCCGCACTGACCTTCGCCCACGCCTACCTCGGCGACCAGCGCCCCGACGGTGTCCCGGCACTGCCCTCGCCGCAGGCGCTCCAGGACCTGACCCGGCTGTGCGGGCAGCTGCTGCGCGAGATCCACCGCGTGGGCGTGAACCTCAACCAGATCGCCCGCGCCATCAACATGGGCACCTGGCCCGACACCACCGATGACGTCCTGGCCGAAGTCCACGCACTGGCCCGCGCCGCCCGCCTCGCACTCGAACACGTCATATCCGGGTGCCGGGGGTGCCGGCATGGTGCCTGACGTCTCCACCGGCTCCCGCACCCGCGGCCTGCTGTCCTACCTCTACGGCCCCGGCCGCCGCGACGAACACACCGACCCCCACATCGTCGCCGCGTTCGCCATGCCCGGCATCCCCGACCCCGGCCGCGCCCCCCTCGACCAGCACCACGCCCTCCTGGACGAGTTGGCCGACTACCTCGACCAGCCCGTCCGCGTGCGCGAGCAGCGCACCGGCAAGAAGGTGCCCCAGCACGTATGGCACTGCCCCGTCCGCACCGCACCCGGCGACCGCTACCTCACCGACGAGGAATGGGCGCAGGTCGCCCGCCGGGTCGTGCACGCCACCGGCATCGCCCCCGACGGCGACGACGCCGGATGCCGGTGGATCGCGGTGCGCCACGCGGAGGACCACATCCACATCATGGCCACGAGCGTCCGCGAGGACGGCCGCCGTCCCCGTACCAACCGCGACGGCCAGCGCGCCCAAGCCGAGTGCCGCAAGATCGAAGCCGAACTCGGCCTGCGCCGAATCAAATCCGGCGACTTCACCGCAGCACCGACGCCCACCAGCGCCGAACAGGCCAAAGCCCAGCGCGCGGGCAACACCGAGACGACACGGGAGTGGCTGCGCGACCAGGCATACGCGGCCGCAGCCGCCGCACGCGACGAGACCGAGTACTTCTCCACGCTCAGCGCGCTCGGCATCAGCATCAAGTACCGGCTCGGCCCGCAGACCGGCGACACCACCGGATACAGCCTCGCCGCACCCGACGACACCAACCGCCACGGCGAGCCGATCTACTTCAGCGGCTCCACGCTCGCCCCCGACCTGTCCATCAACCGACTGCGCGAACGCCTCAACGCCCACAACGCCACCGACCAGCCCACCGCCGACACTGCTGGCCCAAGCCCGTGGGACCAGGCTGACACTGCCCTGCGGAACCTCCACGCCAGCCTCCTCGACCAGGAAGCCGACAGCAGCCGGGATCAGGACGGCGTGATCCAGGCCCAGGCTGCGGCGTTCGGCGAACTCCTCCACAACGCCGCCGCCACCGCACCCGCCCACGCGCGGGCCGAACTTCGGGCAGCCGCGGCGTCGTTCAACCGGGCCAACCGCTCCGCCATCCGCGCCGAACACCGGAGCGCCGCCGCCCTGCGCACCGCTGCCAAGGAACTTTTCCACGCCCTCGGCTCGGGCAATGACGGCGGTGCAGCCGTCGCAGGGCTGCTGTCCACCGCCGTACTCACGCTCATCGCCCTGGCCCGCTGGAACGAAACCCGGAGCCACCGGCAACAGGCCGCGGCAGCCCACCAGACACTCGTCCACCTGCGGACCGCCTACCAGCAGGCCGCCGAACCCGTCCTGGCCGACCTCGCCTCACGCACACCCAGCCCGCAGACCGCCCAGCGCTACGCCACCGACCTACGAGCCACCATTCCCGAACACACGACTAGCATCCTCGCCGACCCCGCCTGGCCCGCCCTGGCCACCACCCTCGCCAAAGCCGAAAGCACCGGCCAAAAACCCCGCCACGCCCTCGCCGCAATCGCCCGGCAACGCGAACTCGACACTGCCGACCACCCCGCCGAAGTCCTCAACTGGCGCCTCCACCACCAGACCACCGAACGCCACGCCGCCCGCGTCCGGGCCGCCAGCGCCCGCCCTCACCGCAACACCTCCACAGGCGCACCCGCGGACACAACGGGAAGCACACTCCCTCATACCGCGCAGGCAGACCGCCAGATGCCAGCGAAGCGACACTGACGGAGGCCCTGAGCCACGACCCGCAGCGCCGCTCAGTCGCTGAACGCGAGCAGCATTGGGGTAGGAAAAGAACGGCACCGCGATCGAAGATGCCGACACTTCACGACCCGCACGAGCGGGATCGCCCTGGAGCCCGTCATCCCTCGCGGGCAGAGCGGACAGAAGGGGTGGGTGACGCTTCTCAAGCCCGATGCGGTCGCCGCCGGATCAGGTCGCCGGCGTGGCGCAGCTGAGCAGCATGTCCAGTTGCGTCACCGTCTCGGTGGCGTCGGTGTGGTGGATGGTGCGGATGCCCAGAGCCTCGGCGGGTGGCAGGTTGATCGCGTGGTCGTCGACGAACACGCAGTCCTCGCCGGGCAGTTGTAGCTGTTCAAGGGTGTGCAGGTAGATGCCTGGATCGGGCTTGCGGACGCCGATCTGCTCGGACAGCACGATCGCGTCCCATTCCCCATCCCACATCCCGAGTGCCTGGTAGGGGTTGTAGGGGGTCAGGCCGAAGCTGTTGGAGAGCATGGCGACCTTGATGCCGGCGGCGCGGGCGCGGCGTGCGGCGTCGACCATGCGGGGCTCCAGGTGGAGGTTCGCCAGGGCGCGCCGCATCAGGTCGGTGGGGTCGATGCGGAGGATGCCGCCGATGACCTGGTTCCACTGCTCCTGGGTGGCTTCGCCGACCTCCAGCGCCTTGTAGATCGCCACCCCGTCCGGATGCTCGTCCAGCGCGTGGAAGTAGGTGCCGGGGACCAGGCCCTCGCTGCGCTCGAAGGCCTCGCCGTTGAGCCGCATCCGGATGGTGAGGACGCCCCCGAAGTCGAGGATCAGGCCGCGGTAGGTCATTGCTGGCTCCGTACGAATGTGGCTCACCCCCGGGTGGGTGCACGGACATGCTTCGCCACGGATGGTAGCCGCCGGTCGAATGCTCCCGCCTTCCCTGGCTGGGACCGTACCCTGGCGGTGGAGGGGATCGCAGCGGCTGCCGCACGGGCGAGGGGACGTCAGTTCATGACTGTTGAACAGGACTTCGGAATCGGTGCCCGTATCCGGTACTACCGCGAGCGTCGGGGCCTGTCGCAGAAGGCCATGGCTGAACTCGTCGGCAAGTCGGAGAACTGGGCTTACAAAGTCGAAAAGGGCGTGCTGCCCATCGACCGCCTCTCGGTGCTGATCGACCTCGCGCGGGTGCTGCACGTCTGTGACTTGACCGACCTGACCGGCGGTGTTCTGACGGGCGCTGTTTCGGGACCGCAGACCGAGCACCAGGCCGTGCCCGCGATCCGACGCGTCCTGTCCCTGCCCTCGTCGCTGCTGCCGTCCGGGATCGGCGAGGTGCCCGTGGACGACTACCAGGCGGCTGTGGACGACGCATGGCGCGTGTACGAGACGCAGACCAAGGACCGGTACGCCGACATCGGCGGCCGGCTGCCGAATCTCCTGCGACAGGGCTACGCGGCCGTACGCGACGCCGAAGGCGAGGAGCGGGAACGGCAGGCGGTGGCGCTGCTGATCTCCGTGTACGGCCTGGCCCAGGTCTGGCTGCGCCGCGTCGGTGAGCCGGTGCAGGCCCGTATCGCCGCCGACCGGGGGGTTGCCCTGGCCGACCAGGTCGGAGATCCCGCGCTGCTCGCGGCGGCCACGTGGACCTTGGCCTGTGTGCTTACTTCATCGGGGAATGTGGCCGACTGCGTCGCCTTGGCGCGGGAGGCCATCGCCAACTGCAAGCCGGGCGAGGACGCCTCGGCGGAGCACCTGTCCGCGTACGGGGCACTTCATCTTTCGGCGGCGGTGGCCGCCGTGCGCGACAACCAGGGGCCCGTGGCGTGGGACCTCTACCGCGGCGCCGAAAGGGTGGCGGCGCGTCTCGGCCAGGACCGCAACGACTGGCACACCAGCTTCGGTCCGACGAACGTGGCCATGCACGCCGTGCACCTCCGGGCTGAGGAAGGAGACACGGTAGAGGCGCTGCGCGTGGCCGACAGCGTGGAGGACAACCCCGAACTGCCGCTTGAGCGGCGCACCCGGTACCTGGTCGAGGTCATGAACTGCAACCGCATCCAGCGCGACGACTTCGCCACCGTCTACATGCTCAAGCGGATCACCGCCCAGTCCCCCGAAGAGGTGGGCTTCTCGCCACTGGTCCGGGAGGCGGTTGCGGACCTGCTCAAGCGGGAAAAGCCCATGTGGCGGCAGGATCTGCGGGCGGTGGCCCAGCACATCGGCATGACCGCGTAGAGATCGGCACGCCCTGACTGCTTGTCAGCCCTGATTTTTCCTCAGGGTCGCACAACAACCGTGCTCCTACGTTGGGTGACATGACAGAACGTCACCTGCTGCTGAACGGGACGTTACGGGCCTGGCACGTCGAACGTTCCCCCGGTGCTCCCGAGCTGACCCAGGCCGGACGCGTCGCCATCCCGGTCCGAGTCCGCCGGATCGGGAAGCGCTTCTCCGCCACCACGACCGTGCTGGTCCTCACCGCTGAGGAAGCCGACGCGCTCTGCGTCGAGTTGACGGCTCTGTTGCACCCTGACGACGGCCAGGAGGCCGCGTCATGACCGGGCCGTGGCGGACCGCCGCCGACTGCGAGCGCCGCCGGGACCTCCTCTCGGCCGCCGCCGGCCTGCATCCGGGAAGCACGGCCGTCGCCGCCGCCCATCGGGCCCCGACCTTGAAGGTGCCGCGCCTCCTCCGCGCCCGACGAGAAGGGCCGGTCTCATGACCCGGGCAGCGCACTCCACGAGCAACCTCACCACCCCCATCGCCCCCATTCCCGTCGTGACCGAGCCCATCTGCGACGAGTTCGTGGTGCGGATCTCCGGCGACGCCGCGACGAGCAGCGCCCTCGGACGGGATCTCGACGGCCAGAGGGTCGGGCGGCTTCGCCGCATCAGCGCGGCCAAGCTGCGCCTTTGGGGGCTGTCCCAGCTCGGGGACGACGCCAAGCTCCTGATCAGCGAAGTCGTCACTAATGCCCTGCGGTACGGCGAGGGTGGTGAGATCGAGTTCCGCCTCGTCATCACCCTTCGGGGGCTGTTGATCGCGGTGAACGACGGTTCGGCCCAACGCCCGCAGTTGAGCATGGTCGGCGCGTCCAGCGAGACCGGCCGCGGGCTCTTCCTCATCGCTGCGTTCGCCGACGACTGGGGCGTCTGCCCCGACGGCACGACCACCTGGTGCACGCTGAGCCTTGCGAGGGCGTGCCGATGACCGTCCGGACTCAGCGCCTCTCGGCGGCCAGAGCTGATACGACCTGGGCACGAGGCACGGAACGCGAGACGCCAACTGTTTCCCGGTGGAAGCCACCACTCGACGCAGCCAGCCTGAACGACATGCTCGGCCTGCTGCGCCGATGGGCATGGACAGCGCTGGACAGCGAAGCCGTCCTGGACGACGTTGCTACGGCTCTGGACGGCATGACTCCTTCCGAGGAGGCCATCGGGACGTTCGTCCGGCGGCTGCGTGGCCACCTGATGCAGCTCGTGGACATCGCCGTGTCCACCCGGGTCCGGCAGAAGTCGGCCTACGCCGACATCCTCATCCAGCAAGCACGCGCCTTGCGGGCGGAGGAGATGCCCGGCGGCCACCACCGCGGCGTGCCCCATCTGCGGCGGACGGCGTGGTTCGTGAGCGAGTTGCTGGACCAGCTCGTCGCGCTCGGCTCCATCGAGGGGGCGGCGTGATCGTCATCTGCCACGAGCTGCTGATCACGCAGGTTCCCGGATCGGGCCACTCCCGTCGAGGTCCGGCGCCGTGACCGGCGGCCGGCGGGCGGTGCCTGCCGCGTACTGACTTCTTCGGTTGCGTCCGCGACCGGAGCAACCCATCCCAAACGGAGGAATGACCATGCACTCGCTTCATCACGCCCCTTCAACCCCTCCCGCCTCCGGTGGTACCGCCGCCCTCGCCGCGCCCCACGCCGGAGTGCGGGCACGGGTGCGGCTGTTGACCGTGGCCCGTACCGCCGGGCTGCACCTGTCGCCGCAGGAGTCCGACGATGCCTCCGGTGGGGGTCGGGTGCTGCTGGGGGAGGCGGACGAGTCGACGGTGCGTGCGCTGGGCGACCTGATCGTCGCCGCCCGGCACGCCACCCCCGTGGCCGTCGCCCCGCCCGTCTCCGGGAGTGCGGGTCAGCGGCTGCGGGAGACCGTACGCGCGGTTGGTCTGGAGCTGAACCCCGGCACGCCCCGCACCGGGCCCGACGGACCCCGCTACCTGCTGGGCGAGGCCGATCACGCCACCGTGACCCGCCTGGCCGACCTGATCACCACCGGCCACACCCGTCTGCACCTGGCCGCCGACGACCTGCGCTTCGCCCTGGTCGCCCACGGCCTGAACGCCGAGCAGGTCAAGGTCGAGGCGGGCACCGTGGACTTGGGCTCCATCGACGTCCCCGACGCCCGCACCCTCCTGCGCCTGCTGACCGGCAGCACCGAGGACGGCCCCGACTACTCCGACGACCCCCGCGGGTACGGGCTACTGGCCGCACGGATCACCGACGCGGTGAAGACCGTCACCGGCGGCGGGGACGTCAACGCCGCCTACACCCCGTACTGCCCCCGGTGCCGGGAGGAAGCCGCCATCCTCCTGCGCGGCCTGCCCCTCCCCCACATCTCGCGCCTGACCGACCACCTCACCCGCACCGCCGCATAGCGCACAAACACAGCGGGCGGAGGACCGGATCTGCGCTCCTCCGCCCGCCAACGCCCCACCCCGCTGCCACCGCCACCGCCAGGAAGACCCAACTCCAGTGACCTCCAGCCACCGACTGCCCGGCGCAGCAACCGTCCCCTTCATCACCCTGCGCGAGAACGAGCACGACGTCTCCGACCGCTCGCTGGCCCTGCGGCCGTTCCGCAACGGCCTGGGACTGTGCTACGCCGACGAACACGACGACGACCGCGACCCCAGCGGAATCCTCCACGCCCGCGTCACCCAGACCCGCAACCCCACCAACTGGCCCACGGGCAAGCCCCGCTGGAAACAGGTCCACCCCACCCGCCAGCGCGAATGCGCCACCCACATGCTCTGCCACGTCTGCAAAGAACAGCCCAGCCGCAACGAGATGGGCATTCTCTTCATCGACGTCCTCGGCCCCAAAGCCCGCCCCGAGGCGGCCCGGTTGGAGGGGATGCGCACCTTCCAGCCGCCCGTCTGCCTCCCCCACGCCAAAACCGCCATCGACCTGTGCCCCCACCTCCAACGCAACACCTTCGTCGCCATGCGCGTCGCCACACCCCGCCTCACCGGAATGCTCGGCACCCCCTACACGATCACCGGCCTCACCATCACCCCCGCCCACACCCCCACGGGCACCGCAATGAAACAGGCGATCATCCCCTTCAACCACCCCCAACGCCACTACTTCCTCGGCGCCCAATACGCCATCGAACTCAACCAAGTAACCGTCATCGACCTCGAAGACGAACTCGCCAAGGCAACCGCTCGTGGCCGAGTGACGATCACCTGACCAGCAAGCCCCGGGGGCCGGCCATGGCTCTCCGATCGCTGCGAGTTCACGAGAACGACAGATCACCCGGCGACAGCCTCCCTGCTCAGCGGCACCATCCGCTGTTGGCCGAACACCCAACGTACGTACGAACGAAGGAACATCCCCACATGACCCGCTCGACCGACACGACCGCCGAACCCGACGAGGCCACCCGGCTGCGGAACAGCGTTGTGGACACCCTCCGCGCGGAGGGCTGGATCGCCTCTCCCGAGGTCGAGGCCGTGATGCGCGCGGTTCCCCGTCACGAGTTCGCCCCCGAGGTGAGCCTGGAGAAGGCGTATGAGCCCTACGCGGCGGTGATCACCAAGACCGACGAGCACGGGGTGCAGCTCAGCTCCGTGTCGGCGCCGCAGATCCAGGCCCTCATGCTGGAGCAGGCCCAAGTCCGCCCGGGGATGCGGGTGCTGGAGATCGGGTCGGGCGGGCTGAACGCGGCCTACCTCGCCGGCCTCGTCGGCGCTGACGGCGAGGTCACCACGGCGGACATCGACCCCGTCGTCACCGACCGCGCCCGCCGGCTGCTGGACGAGCACGGCTACGGCCGGGTCACCGTCGTCACGGCCGACGCCGCCGAGCCCATCCCCGGCCTGGGACAGGTCGATGTGGTGATGGTGACCGCCGGGGCATGGGACATCCCGCCGGCGTGGATCGACCAGCTCACGCCGGGCGGGCGCCTGGTGGTGCCGCTGCGGATGCGCGGCCTGACCCGGTCCGTCGCCTTCACCCGTGTCGGCGACCGCCTGGAGAGCGAGTCTGCGAAGATCTGCGGCTTCGTTCCGATGCAGGGTTCGACCGCTCACCACGAGGAGTTGCTGCTGGTCAACGGCACCCCCGAGATCGGGCTGCGGTTCGACGACGGGCTGCCCTCCGACCCGAGCCTGCTCGACAACGCCGTCACGTTCCCACGGTTCGAGATGTGGACCGGGGTGACGGTCGGCCTGAGCGAGTTGCTGGACACCCTCCAGATGCACCTGGCCATCACGCTGCCGGGCTTTTGCGTCATGGCCGTGGACCCGGACCTCGACTCCGGCATCGTCGCCCCGGCGAACAGGGGCTTCGCCCTGGCCGCCGTGGACGAACAGGGCCGTACCTTCGCCTACCTCACCACCCGCCGCACCGAGGACAACAAGCACGTCGAGTACGGCGTGCACGCCCTCGGCCCGGACGCCGCCGCGTTCGCCGAGACCATCGCCGCCCACCTGCGCGACTGGGCCAACGAGTACCGCGGCGGCCCCAGCCCGGTCATCCGGGTCCACCCGGCCGGCACCCCCGACAACCAGGTCCCGGGCGACCGGGTCATCGACAAGGTCCACAGCCGGATCTCGCTCTCCTGGCCCACGGCTCAGTAAGCCCGGACCAGGGTTCCCGCACCATCACCAACGGAAGGAAGGGCACCACCATGACCAGCGCCACCTTGGCCCCGGGCCCCGTACAGACGGCCCTGGACGACGACTTCGCGCCGCTCGACGTGAAGGTCGTCATCGCCGCGCACCCGTTCGGCAAGCTCCAGTGCTCCACCAGCGACGGCTGCGGCACGACCTGCGCCAACGGAGCCTCGGCGTGCAACTCCTTCGTGGAGGACCCCGCCTGATCCCAGGCATGTCCCTTCAACCGGTGGGCCGGGCCCGGCACGTGTCCGGCCCGGCCCACCGGCCACCCCGTGCCCGTACCGGAAGGGAACACCGCATGGCCTCCCAAACGGCCGTCAGCTACCGCTGGCAGGGCCCCGCGATGCTGCGAGCCAGCACCAGCCCGGGTTCCGCGGATCTGCCCCGCGCGCTTGATCTGGACGACGTGGCGGCCACCCGCATGTGGCTGAGCCGCCGGTGGCAGCAGGACGCATTCCGCGACGCCCTCCGCGCGGCAACGCCCGCGCTGACGGAAGCACTCGAAGCCGTCGTAGATGGACGGGAGACCCGACCCCGCCAGGTCCGGCGCACCGCACTGTCCACGATCTCCTACCTGCTGCGGTGGCAGAACCGCCCCACTCCGCACGGCCTGTTCGCCGGCACCGCTACCGCGGCCGTCGGAGACTCGGCCTACGCTCTGTGGGGCGAGAAGCACCGGGCGCTGCTGCGCGCCGACGCCGAATGGGTCACCGACATCATCGGGCGCCTCCAGTCCAGCCCGGAACTGCTGCGCAGGCTCCGGTTGGTGGCCAACAGCACCGCCCGCCGGCGTGGTGACCGCCTTGTCGCCGCGGGGGTCCCGGCCGACGCCCACGCCCCGCACCTGGCCCCGATCGAGATATCCCTCCGCAACACCCGGCCGGTCGCCGCCGCGATCGAGGCCGCACGCCACCCGATCGTCTACGACGACCTGCACCAGCACCTGCGTACGCGCTTCCCCCAGGCAGGCACCGACCAGATCGACCGGCTCCTGCGCGACCTGATCGGCCAGCAGCTCCTCCTCACGAGCCTGTGGGCGCCGATGACCATCACAGACGTCTTCCGCCATCTGTGTGCCGAGCTGGAACGGCTGT
The DNA here is from genome assembly GCF_036199905.1 of Streptomyces sp. NBC_00223. Classification (NCBI taxonomy): domain Bacteria; kingdom Bacillati; phylum Actinomycetota; class Actinomycetes; order Kitasatosporales; family Streptomycetaceae; genus Streptomyces; species Streptomyces sp. NBC_00223. The sequence goes on from NZ_CP108109.1 coordinate 4,129,326, forward strand.
CCGCGGACACCATCCCCGACGTCCACGACCTGGTCACCGCGTTGTACGAGCAACGCGACGAGATCGACGCCTCGGCGCCGGACCGCGCCACCCCGAGAATGCGCGCACTGTCCCGGGCCACCCCGACACCTCTGGTCATCGACACCTCGCTCGACTGCGACGTGCAGATTCCCACGGCCGTGCTGGAAGAGGTGCAGGCCGCTGTCGCGGCGCTGTACCGGACCACCACACAACCGTACGGCTACCAGCACTGGCGCGACTACCACCGCCGCTTCCGCGCCCGGTACGGCGTCGGCGCACACGTGCCCGTCACGGAGCTGGTCTCCGACAGCGGGCTCGGGCTGCCGGCCGGATACCTCGGCTCGGAACGCGGCCGACCGCCCAAGCTCCTCACCGACCGGGACGAAACCCTGCTCGCACTTCTGCAACCCGTGCTGATGCAGGGCCGCAGCGAACTCGTCCTCACCGACAAGACGATCGACGCCCTCGCGGACGCCGCAGGCACCGAGCCCCGCTTCGTCCCCCGCGTCGAGACCGCCTTCGAGATCCACGCTCCCTCCACCACAGCCCTTACGCGCGGCGCCTTCGAGGTCGCGATCACGGCGGTGCCCCGGCCGGGCAGCAGCATGGCCGGCCGGTTCGCCCACCTGCTGACGCCCAGCCAGCAAGAGGCCCTGGCCAACGGCTACCGCACCGACCCAGCCGCGCTCACCGCACAGCTCAGCTTCCCGCCCCGCAAACGCCGTAACGAGAACGTCACCCGCACGCCCCGCCTGTTGCCCCACGTCATCGCCGTGGGCGAGTACCCGACCGCCGACGGCCAGATGATCGACCTCGATGACATCGCCGTCACCGCCGACGCCCGCCATTTCCACCTCGTCCAGCGCTCCACCGGGCGCCGCCTGGACGTCCGAGTCCTGCACGCCCTGGAAGCCGCCACCCAGACCCCGGCGCTGGCCCGGTTCCTCGCCGAGGTCTCCAGTGCCCGGTACGCCGCCTACAAGCCGTTCGACTTCGGAGCCGCCGCCCGCCTGCCGTACCTGCCCCGGGTGCGCTACCGCCGCACGATCCTCGCCCCGGCCCGCTGGCTGCTCACAGCCGATGAACTTCCCGGCCGCGCCGCCGCGCCGGAGACGTGGGACCAGTCGTTCGACGTGTGGCGCGCCCGGCTGCGCGTGCCCGGTGCGGTGAGCATGATCGAGTACGACCAGCGGCTTCCGGTGGACCTGACCCACCCGGTCCACCGCCACCTGCTGCGCAAGCAGCTCGATCACGACCGGCGCCTGGAACTGCGCGAGGCGCCCGCCGCCGAGGCGTACGGCTGGATCGGCCGCGCTCACGAGATCTGGGTCTCCCTGCGCAACACCAAGTCCACTCTGCACGCCGAGGTAAGCGACGTGCCCCCGGCCGTCGGCGCCGGACCGCCGCTGCACCTGCCCGGCGCAGGCAACGTGCTGTACGCCCGCCTGCACGCCCGCCCCGGCCGCTACGACGAAATCCTGACCCAGCACCTTCCCGCCCTGCTCACCGCGCTCGGTGACCGCCTGCCGCTGTGGTGGTTCACCCGGCACCGCGAGATGGCCCGCCCCCACGCCGACCAGTACCTCGACCTCGTCCTCCACCTCACGCCCGGCACCTACGCTGCGGCGGCCGAGCGCGTCCACGACTGGACCAGCACCCTCCACCGCACGGGCCTTGCGGCGGGCTTGACTCTTGCCGACTACCGGCCGCAGACCGGCCGGTTCGGACACGGCGACGCCATGGACGCCGCGCACCGCGTGTTCGCCACCGACTCCGCCGCCGCCCTCGCCCAGATCCGCTTCACCGATCAGAACGACACCGTCACCCCACAGGCCCTCGCCGCCGCAAGCGCCCTCGACCTCGTCCAGCACCTCGCCCCCTCCGAGGCAGAAGGCACCGACTGGCTCGTCCAACGGCTGCCGCAGACCACCGGCCGCCTCGACCCCCACCTGCGCGACCAAGTGCTCGACCTCACCTCCCTCGACGGCCGGGCCGCCATGGGTGCTCTCCCCGGAGGCGCAGCCGTCACCAGGGCTTGGCAGGCCCGCGCCGCCGCCCTGGACACCTACCAACTCCGCCAGGCCGACGCCGATCCGCTACGGGCAGCCCGCTCCCTGCTCCACCAGCACCACGTCCGGGCCCTGGGCGCAGACCCCACCGCCGAAGCCCTCACCCTCCGCCTCGCCCGGACCGCCGCCCTGCGCCAGCAGAAGGCAGTCCAATGACCGCGACAACAGCCAACGCCACCGAAATGGTGCTCCAGGCCGCCCGCGACCTGGCCGAACCCGCGCCCCCTCACCCGGACAAACCCTGGGCCGCACAGTCCCTCGCCGACGGCACAGCCGGAACCGCCCTCCTCCACATCGAAGCCGCACGCACCCACGCCCAGCCCTGGCGGACCGCCCACCGCTGGATCAGCGCCGCAGTCACCGGACAGGTCAGCGCCGCCGACACCACCGGCCTCTACCTCGGCGCACCAGCCATCGGCTTCCTCCTCAGCACCCCACCACCGGAGTTCGACCACCTCTACGCCCAAGCCCGGCGCACCGTGCACCAGCACGTCCTCGCGCTCGCCCACCGCCGTGCCGACGCAGCCCTGGCCCGCATCCACCGCGGCGACCTGGCCGCCTTCGCCGAGTACGACATCCTCTACGGCTTGACGGGCATCGGTGCCTACCTACTCCACGCCAGCCCCGAAGACGGAGCCCTCGACCGCATCCTCCGCTACCTCGTCGCGCTGACCCGCCCGCTCGCTCCAGGAGGCCGCGGCCTGCCCGGCTGGTGGGTGGGCCACGATCCCCACAGAAACCACTCACCGCACTTTCCCGGCGGCCACGGCAACTTGGGCGCCGCCCACGGCATCACCGGACCTCTCCTCCTGCTCGCCCAGGCACTACGGCGCGGCATCGAGGTCCACGGCCACCGCAATGCGATCCGGACCATCTGCGACCACCTCGACACCTGGCGCCAGGACGCCGAGACCGGCCCGTGGTGGCCCGAACACCTCTCACGCCGAGACCTCGAACACCGCCATCCGCACAGGCCCGACAACGCCAGGCCGAGCTGGTGCTACGGAACCACCGGCATCGCGCGCGCCGGACAACTCGCCGCCATCGCCCTGTGCGACACCGGCCTCCAGGCGTTCTACGAAGACGCCCTCTACCGCGCCCTGACCGATCCCGCGCAACTGGCCAACGTCACCGACACCGGCCTCTGCCACGGCTGGGCAGGCATCTACCAAACCGCCACCCGCGCCGCCGCCGACGCCCTCGACCCCCGCCTGCGCGAGCTGCTTCCCACACTCGGCGCCGCGCTCCTCGACCACACCCGCCTCGGCCCCGCAACGGCGCCCGGGTTCCTGAACGGCACCGCAGGAACCGCGCTCGCCCTGACCACCCTCGCCACCCAGCAACCCCCGAGCACCGGATGGGACGCATGTCTCCTGATCAACTGACGGAGCCGCGACCGGATGCGGCCGAACGGGCCGTACTCGACGTGCTCTCCGGCCACCCGCTCGCCGACGCCGCCCACCGAGCCGGAATGGACCCGGCGAACCTCTCCGACGCCCTCCAGGTCTTCCAACAAGCAGGCCGCGAAGCCCTCGCCGGCCACGCGGCACAGCAAGAGTGGTGGCACGCCTACCTCCACTTCACCGACTGGCCGAACGCCGACCGCACCTTCACCACCCACGTACTGCCGTTACTGAGCGCAGCAGAAGCCAACGGCACGATCGACGGCTGGTGGTACACCCGCAAACACCCCTGCTGGCGGCTACGCCTCCACCGACGCCCCGAGTTCGAGACCACGACCCACATCGGAGACGGCCTCGACCGCCTCGTCGCCGAAGACCACCTCCACCGCTGGTGGCCCGGCATCTACGAACCGGAAACCGCCGCCTTCGGCGGCCCCGCCAGCATGACCGCCGCCCACACCCTCTTCGTCGCCGACAGCCGCGAAATCCAGCAACTGCCCCTCCTCGAGGGCCTGTCCCTCGGCCCCCGCGAGCTGTCCATCCTGCTGTGCACGACTCTGATGCGCGCCGCCGGCCTCGAATGGTACGAACAAGGCGACGTCTGGCACCACGTCATCACCACCGAACACCGCTCCAGCATCACGGACATCCCGCGAGAGACCCTGGACGCAAGAGCAGCCGAAATCCGCACCCTGCTCCTGGCCGACACCGACTCCCTACTGAACCCTGACGGCCCGTTGGCCCCGGTCGCCGACTGGGTGGCAGCCTTCCGCCAAGCAGGCCGCTCACTCGCAGAAGCAGTGCAACTCGGCACACTGGACCGCGGCCTCCGCCAAGTCCTCAGCTATCACGTGATCTTCCACTGGAACCGACTCGGCCTCTCCCTCCGCACCCAAAGCGCCCTCGCCTGGGCATCCCGCACCGCCATCCTCCGCTCCTCACCCAATCCGCTTGCCGAACCTGCCATGGAGGGGTGACGAAGCCTGCCGCCCACGACAGGCAATACAGAGCCCTTTCCAACCTGATGCGTGAGCTTGGCAGCTAGGCTGACAACACGGGGAAGCCCCTGGTAGATAGGTTTTCGACCAAGAGAACCGTCTCCACCAGAGGCTCCACGTGTTTGTCTACCGTTTGGGCGTCGACGTGTCCAGCTCTACCTTCGGCTTCCGCACGCAGCAGTTGCGACGGCACCGCCGTGCGATCGGCTCACGTTGGCGGCGCTTGAGCGTCGGCCGCCAGGCGCTGCCCACACTCGCCCATCTGCGGGTGGGACACACGTATGCCCAGCTCACGGCCGGGTTCGGCGTCAGACCACGACGGCCTACCGCTAGGTCACCGAGGCTGTCCAGTTCCTGGCCGCCCCCGCCCCCAGCCTTACCGACGCGGTCCGCACCACGTCGGTGAGGCATATCTGATCCTGGAAGGCACGCTCCTGCCGATCGACCGCATTGCCGCGGACTGGCCGCTCTACTCGGGCAAACACAAGAAGCACCGGATGAACGTGCAGGTCATCACCAATCCCTCCGGAAGGCTGCTGTGGGCCTCACCGGCCCTGCCCGGCGCCGTCCACGACATCCGCGCGGTCGGCGAACACGGCATCGTCAACGCCCTCGCCGAGGTCGGCATCACGTGCTGGGTCGACAAGGGTTATCGGGGCGCCGACGGAACGATCCGCACTGCCTGCCGGGGACGCTGGAGGACCCTCTCCGCAGGCCAGAAAGCGGTGAACCAGTCCCACGCAAAGATTCGGGCACTCGTCGGGCAGGCCGTCGCCACCCTCAAATCCTGGCGACTCCTCCGCAAACTGCGGTGCTCGACCACCCGGATCACCAGCCTCGTCCAGGCCGTCCTCACCCTTCATCTGACTACCTCAGACTGAAGATGGAAAAGGCTCAGTGACCGCTGCAAGGCGAAGAAGGCCGGTTGTAGTGCCGCTGCGTCAGCCTGAGTTGCTCTGGTGGCGCCGTCGAAATTCGGTTTCGCCGCATCCTGCCGACCGGCGATCGAGGAAGGGGACCCTTCGCTGGAACTGAAGGCGTTCTTGGGGGCTGCATGGGGCTTCATCGCAGGTGGGAGCCTTTACGTGGCACCCTGCGGGCCCGGCGCAGGGGAGCCGCAGAGGCCGCGTCCCAGGCTGCGGCCGGACCTGCAATTACACTTGCGCCCCGGGGCTCGCGTTCGCGGTCAGCTGTACTCAGCCGACACGCTGGACTGTCCGGAAAGAAGCTGGGATGTTCGTCCGCAGAGAACGGGTCGCTAGTGCGTTCGAATCTAATCGGACGCACAGAGTGAGACAGGCCGGATTACGGCCTGTCGGCCCGGCGGTGTGCACGTGATGGAGGACGAATGTCGGAGCTTCTTGCGGTCGAGATCTGCGCTGGAGCGGGGGGCCAGGCCCTGGGCTTGGAGCGGGCAGGCTTCAGGCACAAGTTGGCGGTTGAACTCGACCCCAATGCAGTAGCCACGCTTCGGCACAACCGGAAGGACTGGCAGGTAGCGGCAGGTGACGTGGCCAGCCGGGACGTCTGGCGCCCGGAGAAATACCGCGGCATCGATCTGCTGGCGGGAGGGGTACCCTGCCCGCCATTCACCATCGCCGGCAAGCAGCTAGGGGCCACTGACGAACGCGACCTCTTCGCGTGGGCCGTTAGCCAGGTCAAGATCGTGGAGCCAAAGGCTCTTCTGCTGGAGAACGTGCGCGGCCTCAGCGCCAACCGCTTCGCGGCGTACCGCCAGCACGTATTGGACGAGCTCCAGAGGCACGGCTATGTGGCCTCGTGGAGGCTGCTCCAGGCATCGGACTTCGGCGTCCCGCAGTTGCGGCCCCGTTTCGTGCTGGTCGCCCTGCAGCGCGAGTTCGCCGAATACTTCACTTGGCCGGAACCGCTCGAAGGGGACAAGCCGACAGTGGGCGGAACTCTGGAAGGCATGATGGGCTCGGGCGGTTGGCGGGGCGCCAGCGCTTGGGCAGAGCACGCGCTCAGCATCGCTCCGACGATCGTCGGCGGCTCGAAGAAGCACGGTGGCGCCGATCTCGGACCTACCAGGGCTAAGGCTGCATGGGCGAAACTGGGCGTGGACGCCATGGGTGTGGCTGATACGCCGCCGAAGGCTGGGTGGACGGTGCCCGAAGGCAAGCCCGGCCCGAAGCTGACGTGCGAGATGGTCGCCCGTATCCAGGGATGGGAGGAGGGGGAGTGGATCTTCACCGGCGGCAAGACCACCCGCTACCGGCAGATCGGCAATGCTTTCCCCCCGCCTGTGGCCGAAGCGGTCGGCCGGTCCATCTACCAGGCTCTGGAAAAGCAGGGTAAGCGGGTCAAGCTGGTAGAGACCACCGAGGTGATCCACGACCCCGTCTACAAACTGCTGCGCGGGGCCGCCCGCCCGGTCGGCATGAGCCAGATCATCACCAAGCTCCAGAAGGGTGGGGTGGAGCTGAGCGAGCCCGAGGTGGAGCGCCATCTGGCCCATCTTGAACGGGACTTCGTGATCGAGCGGGCGAAGCGTTCGGGCGGCACCTACGCCTACACCCTCGGCGAGTTCAAGGCCTTCGTCGGGCAGGAAGGCCATGAGCGGCACGAGCTCTTCGCGGTCAACAAAGCCAAGATCAGCTGAGCCGCACTGGCTGGGGTCGCAGACCGCATGGCGGCCCCGGCCAGGTCACTGTTCGCCCCGGCGCTCCCGGGCTGCCCTGCGCTCGCTCACAGCCGCGACCACGGCCGTGGCGCACTCACCCGCCGGCTGGTGCTCCCAGAACCGCAGGACCAGCCAGTCGGCGTCGGCCAGGCGGGCGTCCGTCTCCCGGTCTCGGCGCATGTTGCCGCCTATCTTCTCCCGCCAGTAGTCAGGGTTGGTCTTCGGCGGTACGAAGTGCTGCTCGCATCCGTGCCAGAAGCAGCCGTCGACGAACACCGCGACCCGCACAGGGCGGAAGACCATGTCGGCGGTCCTGCGCATCCCTGCGAGAGGTTTGGCGGCAACTCGATAGCGCAGCCCTGCCGCGTGGACCAGTGAGCGGAGCGCCAGCTCCGGGGCGGTATCCCGCGCCCGGTTCCCCAGCATGCTGCGCCGGTTGGCGGCTGAGGAGGCCCAGGAGCCCTTCGGGGCTGTCCACGCCTCGGCAGAGTCTGGGGCTTTCGGTTCTTCGCTCATATCTCTGGCAGTTTCGGGACGGTTTCCTCGGGATCGGACGGCAGGGCGCGCGTCCACTGCTCTCCGCCCAATTCGATAGACGGAGCGTCGCCGTGGTGCAGCCGCGAGCGGGCGAGCCGCACGCTCACCGAGTCGCCTGCCTGGGGGATGGGCAGTCCCAGCCGACGGGCCACGTCACCATGGCTTCGGTAGTGGCCGAGGATGACGATACCGCGCGGCTGGAGCCGTGAGCGTGAGCCGCCGTTGTAGCGGACCCGCTTCATATAGTCCTCCTGCATGGCCACAGTGGCCACCACCGTCCGGCTGACCAGCTTGCCCTGGGCGCGCAAGAAGAGCTCATCGACCCGGCCCTGGCCGGATCTCTGCCCGAAGACCGCCCCCGCGTCTTCCGGGGACAGCTGGAGCAGCATATTCGCCTTCAACGGCGCATCGTAGAAGAGCCAGCGAATGGCGGCCCGTCCAGCCTTGGCCAGGGTCGTCTTCGCATCCCGGTTGCCGCCGGTGTTCAGCACTCCGGGATCGGCCCGTACCAGTCCGGCGCACCACAGCGACTCGGCGTCGTTGGCCCAGACGACGAGGAGCAGGTGGCCGCGGGCCTCCGGCGGGATCATCCACGCGCCCCGCGTCTGGGAGAACTTGCAGTCCACATCGATGCCCGCGATGCGGTAGTCCATCTCCAGGCCGTCGCCGAAGCCGAACTCGCGCTGCAGGTTGATCTCGATCAGAGTCCCCGCGTGCGCCTTTTCCGTCTTGTAGAGCTGGTCCCAGCGGAAGCGGCCGGTGTGCTGCCCGTCGAGGAGCATGTCGATGCTCCTGCGGATCGCGCCGGCGAAGCGCGCTCCGTCCAGATCCTGCCGCAGGATCGCCGCCGCCACGGCCTCCAGCTCCGCATCCTGCGCAGGCTGCGGCCCCCACAGCGGGGCCTGTACCCCTTCAATGCCTTCATCCACAGGAGGTGACCCTATCTGTCCCCGCTGCGGCGTGGGCGGGCACCGGGGCGGGCGTGGAACACTCGGTGCCATGATCCGCGAACCCGCTGAAACCGCTGTCGATGAGGACGGACGAGTCGCCTTGCCACTGGGCCTGCTGGCCGAAGCAGGACTTGATACGGGGTCCAGGCTGCTCGCCTTCAGCGACGGCGACGGCCGCATCGTGCTCCAGCGCGAGGCGGACGCGCTGGACCGGCTGCTGCACGACGGCTCGCTCTGATCCGCAGACCGCGGGCGGGGATCAGCCGCGCCCGGGTTCCGCTCCCCGGGCATGTCTGAGGAGCGCCTGGAGGTCGGCCGCGTCCATGCCTGCGGCGAAGGCCGGCTCCTCTTCAAGATCGCTGAGCATCTGGACCGAGGGGTCGTCCAGGATCCTGCCCATGAAGTCGAGCTTCTCGCCCAGGCGCATGGCGACAACCTCGTCCGCCGTCCCCTCTGACGCCAGCACAGTGATGCGGGTCACGGTGTCTGGGGGGAGGCCGAGCCGGTGGATGCGGTCGAGGCTCTGGAGGAAGCGCCCGGCCTGGAAGTCGCGGTCGATGTACACGGCGTCGTGGCAGACCTGGTGCAGGCTGATGCCCTCGCCGAGAGTGGCCGGATTGGAGATGAGGACCGCGCAGTCCCCGTCCTCACGGAACCGGCGCAACTGCTCCTCCCTGTCCAGGGTCCCCCCGTGGACGACGGCCGGGCGGTAGTCCGCGAAGAGGCGCTCCAGGGTCGTGATGCTCCGCACGAAGCTCGCCCATACCAGCGTCTTGCGCCCTTCGGCGGCGTTGGCCGCCACGATCGCCAGCGCCTCCTGGTACTTGGGCGGCACCTCATAGCTCGGCAGTTTCCGGAGCAGCGCCATGAGGGGGTCGCCCTCGGGGACGGTGAGCGGCGGTACCCGGAGCGAGAGGGGCTCGTACTTGGTGGCGCCCTCGACGAGGAGTGCCGGGCTGGTGGCAGCCATCAGCAGGCGGAGCACCGCCTTGCCCAGAGCCTGGAAGTCCGAGCGGCTGGCCTCGGCGCGCGCGGTGAAGCGGCCGACCATCGCGTCGTAGATCTCGCGGTGGAGCGGGGGCATGGGCAGCATCCGCAGCCGCAGGTCGACGGGCGGGAGGCCGAGCTCCTGCTTGGTCGTGCGGGTGTAGAGCGGACGCAGGACGCGGCTGGCCTCCGCGAGGTCGCCGCCGTCGACCGCCTGTGTCACCACCCGGCGGCCATGGCCGGGCCAGACGAACGACAGCAGGTTCTCCAAGTCCTTCGCCCCGTTCGGCGCCGGGGTACCCGTGAGGATGAGCCGGCGGGTGCTCAGCGGCCCCAGCGCCAGGCAGACGGCCCCGTATACGCCGGCGCCGCCGAGCTTCATGCGGTGGGCCTCGTCCAGGACCAGCATCGTGGGCCCAGACGTGAGCCAGTCCGCCAGGCCGAACTGGGAACGGCCGAGCCGTTCGTAGTTCACCAGGAGGACATCGGCGGAGTCAGGCATCCGGCTGCCGAGCACCTGGACCTCCAGCGGCCGTTCGAAGCAGACGCGGCTCTCGTACTGCCACGCCTCATAGGCGGACTTGGGGCTGACGACGAGCAGCCTGTCGACCTCGCCGCGCTCGCGGAGAGCGGCGAACACGGCCAGCGCTACCCGGGTCTTGCCGGCACCCGGCACGCTGAAGTTCGCCCCGTGCCGCAACGACAGCAGCCGGGCCGCGTCCCGCTGCTGGAAGGAGGTCAGACCGCCGCGCCATCCGTCGCCCAGCAGGTCGTCGAGGTCGTCCGGCGCGACGGCTTCCCCGTCGGTCCCGCCGTTGAGGAACTGCTCCGCGGTCTCGGCGGTGTCGAGCATCTCCTCGACCAGTGTCTGGAAGGCAACGTCCCAGACGACGCCCTCCGGGTCGGGCCAGCCGGCGAGTGCTTCGATGCCCCCGACGAACTCATCGACCGGGATCGCGGCGGCATGCAGCTCAGTCATCCGGCCGCTGGGAAACCGGGACAGCAGCCGGGCGAGGTCTGCCTTGTACTCCGGAACCGTGCGCAGCAGTGCCCGGGTCCGACTGATGTCGAACCCGAGAACGAGGCTGGGAGCTGCGGTATCCGGCACTCACAGCCCTTCTTTGAGCAGTCCGACCAGCCAGGAGGTTTCGTCCCCGGGCTCGGGGATGGTGCGCTTGACCTCGACGGCGAGCTTACCCAGGCTCTTCCTGAGCTTGGCCACTGCGTCATCGAAGGCATCCTCGTCGAGGCTGCGCGAACTGCGGGACATGACCAGGTCGGTGACGCACTGGTCGATGTCCTGGCACGCGTCGGCCAGCCGGGCGGGAGCGGCCTGCTTGCGCTTGCGGACCCGGACATCCTTGCCGACGAACTCGAGGGACTCCTCGAAGGCGTCCTTATACGTGGTGAGGGTGTGCTGCGCCCGGACCCCGTCGCGACTGCTGAGCGATACATCCGCGGAGCTGATTGCCCGGGCCTGGAGGAGCGCATCGGTCATCGCCCGGGCCGAGGCCAGCCTGTCGGACGGCCCCTTCACCGACCGCGCCAGCCCGGGGATCTTCACCTCGCCCGCAGTCGGCGCCGCGGGCTGCAGGTCCTCGGGGAGTACCCTCGCCAGGTAGCGGTCCTGGAAGTCGGACTCGATGAGCCGCACGTCGGTCTTGGAGAACCCCAGCGCGATGGCCGAGAGGCGGGACTCCAGCATCAGCTCCGCCTTGTCCGGATTGCTGGCGGCCTCTTTGGCGTACTTGCGGTGGAGCTCCCGCAGCTTCTCCGTGTGGTCCTCGAACGCGATGAGCGGGAGTGCCTTCCCGCTGGCCTCGCTCCTCTTGATCATGGTCCGGATGATGCTGAGGACCCACTGGTCCCGCCGGCACGCCACTACGGTGCTGCGGAAGGCCGTCGCAATGGCCGGCAGCGACGTTCCCTGCGCCGCCATCTCATCGATGGCAAGCAGCCGGTTGATATAGGAGTAGTCCCTGCGGTGGTCTTTGCGCAGCTGGAGCGAGAGCTCGACAGCGGCGATGTCCGACCAGTTGCACGACTCGGGCAGGACGGCGACCCGCATAGTTCGGGCCGGCCCGAACTCCTGCAGCAGTGCTGCGCGCCGGGTGTTGCCGTTGACGAGGACGCCGTCGCGGGTGATCAGGCCGGGGTCGCTCTGCCCGTAGTCCCGGAGGCTCTCCGCCAGGTGGACGAACTCGGGGTCTGGACGGGAGGGATCAGAAGGCAGGGCCTTGAGGAGGAGGTCGAGGTACTCCTGGCTCTCGTTGCTCCACGGCGCGCTGTCCAGCATCCTGTCCCGGCGCACGTCATGGCTGCGCTGGGCGCGGATGCGGTGTGTGGCCGGGTTGTAGTAGAGGTCCCCCACTTGCATCTCGATGACGTCGAAGTGGCCGGGCTTGCCCCGCCACTCGATCGTCAGGGTCTCGCGTGCCCCGTCGGCATCGGCGAGCTCTTTGAGCCGTCGCGTCACCGTCGCGCGGTTCTCCTCGGCGCGGGCGGGGCGCCCGAAGTCTTGCGTCACTGCACTCTCCCCCTGCTGGATATCTTGTTCGCCGTGCTGTTCAGAGCCCGAGCGCCGCACGTACTGCGGCGCGGGACTCCTCAGGTAGGGAGCGGTACTCGCCCCAGATCCGCTCGGCCGCGTTGAAGACCCGCTCATCTGCCTCGACCCAGCCGGCGAGCGCGCGGCGCTCTGCGACAGGCAGCGCGTTGACGGCGCTCAGTACCTTCGTCAGGTCCGCTACGAGTTCGCGGGCGCCGAGGCGGCACCGCTGGCACTCGGTGACCAGCTCGGGCTCTTCGGCGCCATCCGCGCGGCGCACCCGCCGGCGTGCGATGTCGAGTTGCGCTTGCTCGTAGGTCCCCTCGTAGAAGGAGCCCGGAGTGATGCCGCACGAGCGGCACATGTTGCCATCGCGGGAGATGATCTCACGCCGCCTGCCGGCCCCGATGGCGATCGTGCCGCGGGGCCGGGTCGCCTTCCCCGGCTCCCAGACGGGAATCCCCGGCTCCACGAACCGCTGTTCGACCGGATCGAGGCTCCCGTCCTCTCTGTTCGTGCTGATAGACCACCCGAAGTCCCGCAGATCGCGCATACGCCTGTCGACCTGTGAGACACCGGGGAATGCCTGGCGCAGCTCCTCCTTCGTGAAGACCTCGCCTTCACCGACGACGGTCACCAGCCAGAGGGCGACCCGCTTCATCGTTCCCAGGGAAGTGTCTTCCCACGAGGGGAGGTCGGACATTCGCACCACCGGATCTTCGGAAGTAGTTCAGGGGAGGGCGGCTAGGGAGGGCCGTCGCGCTGAGAGCCCACTGCCGCTGGATTATTTATACCACGGTCACGGCGGGGCATGATGAACCATATGTTCTAGTTGCGGTGCTTCGTGTGGATATGCACCCTTCCCAGCGGCGAGGTGTACGAACAGGGTTCTTTACAGCGCGGTAGGGAATTCCTCCTTGCAACAGTTTCCGAGGGCTCACTGGCCGATGTAGTGTCGACCCGCGTCGCCGCATGGCGGTCGTGCTCTCCTTCACGCCAGGTAGCCGGAGGTCTTGTGCCGCGTACGGTAAAAGTCGACATTGACGGAGAGGCCGAGCGGGAATTCACTGCCGCCCTGAACGAGCTGTACTCCCTGTTCGCGCCGCTCACGATGGCATCGGTGGCGCGGCGTGTCGGTGTCTCCGAGCCTGCGGTCTCCCACTGGCTCCACGGGCGGCGTGCTCCGCAGGAGCGGTCCCTCGCCCGCTTGCACTCCGAGGCGGCGAAGGTTGCGCTGGCCACGGGGCGCACCGTCCCTTACCGGCTTGACCAGTTGATCGACATGCGCCACGAAGTCTGCTGCGACTCCTCGGCCTGCGAGGATCGGCGCGCCGCCAGGTCGGCGTCGACGGAGGGGGACCGGCGCAACAGCGAATGTCCACCGGTCGGCAGTGAGGGGGACCGGCGCAACACGCAAGCGCCGTCCCACTCGACCGTCGGCAAGCGCTCGCCGACGAGGGAAGCCCTCACGCTCCTCGTGGCTGGCAACCGGAATGAGGCATTCCGGATTTTACGCCACATGAGTATTTCTGCGCCGGTGGCGCAGCTTCAGTCCGCTGTTGAAATGCTTCTGGAGCGCGGCCACGAAGATGCCGCGCGCATCCTGCTCGGGGAAATGGTCGTTCATCGGAGTGGCGACATGGTAGACATGGTGATCTTCGCATCCTGGGCGCGGATGGGGGTGCAATCTTGACACGGCCTGCTTCGGGTGCGTGTTATTCCGACAACGAGCGGGCGTGTAGGATTTCCAGCAATCCGTCGAATCTTATTCGCCGGTGGTGCAAGATGTGAAGCCCTAGAGCGTGCATTCGACGGGCAGTTTCGACGTCGGTGCGTCCGATCATGCGAGAAAGCAGGTCAGGTACTGGTACACGTCCGCGAGCCGCCGCCCTTCCGGGCCGTCGGCTCTATCCAGCCACGCCCGCCGAAGGGCCCGGCGGTCCGGTTTCTGAGGCCGAGGACCAGCCGGACCCCCGAAGAACCCCATCAGGCAGTTGCATCCCTAGGGAGTCCCTCGTGAGCAAGCGTAATCGCCCCCGTCGGCACATGCCGAGCAAGAGTGCGGCCCGGAGCCGCCGCGCGCGCCGGGCCAACCGTCCCGCCAACCGCGGCTCCCTCAAGCCGCCGACCCGCTGTGAGCGCTGTGCCCCGTCCGAGTCCCGCAGTCCCCAGGTCCGCAAGGCATTCGTCCTGTTGTCCTGGGTGGCCCGGGGCTTTGCCGATGCCGCGGGATACCGCCTGTGGCGGTGGGCGACCGACTGGGTCGTGAGGCTGGTGATGCGCAACCTCTAGTGCGACTGGTCGAAGCCCCGCACTCTCGCGGTGTCGGCCAGCTGTGCAGGAGGAGTCATACGTAGTAGCACCCGGCCGCCGGCCCGTACCGCGTCTGCGGTCCGAGTCAGCGGCGGCGTCTTCGGGGTGCCCGTTGGAGTGTGAAGGCGACCGACGGCGCGAGCAGGCTGATGCCGGCGGGCGGTCTCCCCTGGGCACGCAACCCGTCGGCCAGGCGGCACGTATTCAGCACACACGCCCCGCGAAGGCCCCCACCACCAGCGGAAACAAGTGAGGGGAGTTTTCCCAGGCTGGCGCGCTGTCCGCCGTATCTGCCCAGGTAACAAACCCACCCCGGGGGAATTTGCAAGGCAGATGTCAGGAGTTCGAATCTCCTAGGCTCCACAGATGTTTACGCAGGTCAGCGGCCCCCTCGCCCGGTTCGGGCGAGGGGGCCGTCGGCGTGCGGTACGCGTTCCGTACGCATCAGGCTTGCTGCGTGCTCCAACGCCGCTGGCTCAGCCGTCGCCTCTCCCCGGCCTTGGCCTTCGCCTTCTCGAGAATGAAACAGCTGGCCGCTGAAGGGTCAGTTCTGCTTCTCGATGGCCTCGAAGATGTCGGAGTTGGTCTCCTGCTGCCACTTCGGCTGATCGTTCCAGTCGGCGACATAGGCGGGCTTCGGGTCGGGGAAGTGCTTGTGGATCTGGGCGATCCAGCACAGCGACACGAACCGCCCTTTCTGCTCCCGGGTGAGCCTGGCCGCCCGGCCACCGCTGACCGTCAGGAACTCTGCCACCTGGCCGTAGACCGCAGTGGCCGCGTCGCGTTCCCAGTCCGGGGTCTCCTCCCAGGGGGCCACGTACCCGGGCTTCGGCTCACCCGGGAAGTGACTGTGGACGCCCTTGATCCAGGCTTCCCTGAAGATACGGCCCTGGTCGGTCATGTTGCTTCCTTTCGGCGCGCTTATGCGGCGATCAGCGACGAGATATGGTCGTTGAAGTCTGCGACTCGCTTGTCGGGCAGGAAAGGGGCGAGGTACCCGCGGAGCCCCTCCAGTCTTCTTCCGATGTACCCCGATGATGTGCGCTCGGCCAGTTCCACGGCAGCCGTTCCGTACGACAGCAGACGGTCGATGTCGCGGCGCCGTGCACCGATGACGGCCAGGTCTGTCAGGACGCTTCCCTGTCGGCGCATCGAGAGTTGGCGCCCCAAGGCGTCTATCAGTGCTGTCTCGGCAAGGTCCAGGCGCCCCAGCGTCACGTAGCAGCTGCCCCGTTCCTCATCGAGGCGTGAGCCGTCGAAGCGGAGCCAGCCACCCGGGGAGGGATCGCTGAGGTAGTGCACCTCCTGCGCCTGGTCCAGTGCGCGGTTGCAGGCATCCAAGTCCCCCAGTCCGGCGTAGACCTGGGCTTGGACCGCGGCCACCCAGTAGCGCGTGGAGAGGTGGCTGTCGCCCTTTCGTGCCAGGAGACCGGCGGCGTCGAGTATCGGTGCGGTCTCGCGGAAACGGCGCTCGTAGACGCCGATGAAGGAGTGCCGGGTGAGGGAGGCGGCCCAGAGGTCGGCGTTCCCGGCCTCCTTGCTCGCGCTGGCCGCGAGCGCATAGCACTCGGCCGCCTCGGTGTACCGGTTCCCGTCGAAGAAGATCTCCCCGGCGAGTTGGAAGAGGCTTCCGGCCTGACCGCACAGCTCGCGGTGACGGCCTTCCCGGTGGGCGTGCCCCAAGAGACGGGTCAGGTCCGAGATCTGGTCATGCACCAGCGGGTACACGGTCTGCTTCGCTCTGGCGAGGCCGTAGACCTGCCAGAGGTGGGAGGTCATGACCTGGACCTCGGCCACGTCCTCGGCGGGAACGCGGTCCGCGTCGTCGGGGGACAGCGCAACGAGCGCCCCGGTGAGGCTCACCAGCCGTAGAAACTCACGCCGAATCATGTCGTCCCGATACCCCGATTCCGCATGCGCCCCGGGAGCTTCTGCGGAGACAGCCCTCGCCGGGACTGGTGCCGGCCTGTCGCCTTGCGGCGACAGCAGTGCCTCGATCTCGGCGGCGCTGGACTGTAGGGCCTTGGCCAGTCGTGGACGCAGGTAGGGCTGAGGGTCGGTCTCGCCGCGTTCCCAGCGCCCAATCGTCACACGATCCACGCCGAGGACTTCCGCGAGGCGTTCCTGACTGTAGCCGAGGGCTTTGCGGCGTCTGGCCAGCTCCCGTCGTACGCCCATGTTTTCCCCCTTCGTACCGCATCGCGTAATCCCAGGTCATGAGGGGCGGTGCAGCGAACGTGCATCAGGGCTGCGTCACATCTGTTCTGTTCCAGGAGCGGCGACTGCGTTTGCCTGGAGGTCTCGCCGCAGCGGAACGGGGTTTGCGCGTTCCGCCGCTGCACTCACCGTACCGCTGCCGTGATCGTCCGGTCGCTCAGTGTTCGCACACGACCGGCTTTCCCGGCAGCCGCCCCTCGCTACACCTGGACAGGAGGTGCGACTGATGGTTCCTGATGTTGAAGCCCTCAGCGGACTGGACCTGGCGTGCGAGCCCTCCTCGATCCGAGACGCCCGCCGCTACGCGCAGGACATCCTGGAACGCTGGGCAGTGCCGGACGACATCCTGGACGACGCGCTCGTCATCGTGTCCGAACTCGCCACCAACGCCGTACGCCACACGGTCCCGCCGGTCACCTCTCCCGTGCCCGGTGGCGGGCAACTCGGACTCCGTCGGTACTCGTTGGCACTCCGGACTGCCGGTGGCCGCCTGTACATCGCTGTACGGGACCAGAACCCGGCACCGCCTGTGCAGCGCGCGGCCCCCTGCTACGCCGAGACCGGGCGCGGGCTGCGGATCGTATCCACCCTGACCGACGGCCGCTGGGGATACGAACGGACCCCTGCACGACCGGGCAAACAGGTATGGGCGTCCCTGCCACTGCCCGACGATCACCACCGAAGGCGGATCAGTCACGTCCGGCTACCTGCCGAGCAGGCGGAGGACGGCCCGAGCGAGATCGCCGTGCCGCTGGACCTGCTGCCGTCCCGGCCGGCCGGCATCAACCACCGGAACTTCTTCGAGGGCGTGATGATGCCCCTCACCGCTACCGACAGCATGGACGACGCGGTCTTCGAGGGAAGCATCGGCTGCAATCCCTGCGATGCGGACGACCGGCTGCGCATCCAGGTGGTCAACATCCAGGTCAGCGTGGGCCGCTGCATTCTCGGCCTGGGCCCCAGGGACTCACCGACATCGCCGTGTCCACCCGGGTCCGGCAGAAGTCGGCCTACGCCGACGCCCTCATCCAGCGAGCACGCGCCTTGCGGGCGGAGGAGATGCCCGGCGGCCACCACCGCGGCGCGCCCCATCTGCGGCGGACGGCGTGGTTCGTGAGCGAGTTGCTGGACCAGTTCGTCGCGCTCGGCTCCATCGAGGGGGCGGCGTGAGCGTCATCTGCCACGAGTTGCTGATCACGCGGGTTCCCGGATCGGGCCACTCCCGTCGAGGTCCGCCGCCGCGTCCGTGACCGGTGGGCGGTGCCTGCCGCGTACTGACTTCTCCGGTTGCGTCCGTGACCGGAGCGCCCCATCACGAGCAGAGGAATGACCTTGCATTCGATTCATCACACCTCGTCAGCCCCTTTACTCGACGGTGACACCGCCGCCGTCGCCGCGTCCCACGTCGGTGTGCCGTATCCGGCTGGTGTCCGGGCGCGGGTGCGGCTGATGACCGTGGCCCGTACCGCCGGCCTTCACCTGTCGGCCCAGGAGTCCGACCACGCCCCGGACGGCGAGCGCATCCGGCTGGGGGAGGCGGACGAGACGACCGTACGGGCGCCGGGCGACCTCATCGTCGCCGCCCGGCACGCCACGCCGGTGCCCGTCGCCCCGCCCGTCACGGGTGGTGCCGGTCGGCGGCTGCGGGAGACCGTACGCGCGGTCGGGCTGGAGCTGAACCCGGGTGCGCCCCGTACCGGGCCCGACGGCCTCCGGTTCCCGCTGGGCGAGGCCGATCACGCCACCGTGTCCCGCCTGGCCGACCTGATCACCACCGGCCACACCCGTCTGCACCTGGCCGCCGACGACCTGCGCTTCGTCCTGGTCGCCCACGGCCTCAACGCCGAACAGGTCAACGTCGACGCCGGCACCGTGGTCTTCGGCGCCATCGACGTGCCCGACGCCCGCACCCTCCTGCGCCTGCTGACCGGCGAGACCGGAAACGGCCCCGACTACTCCGACGACCCCCAGGGGTGCGAGGCGCTGGCCGCACGGATCACCGACGCGGTGAAAGCCGTCACCGGGGGCGGCGACGTCAACGCCACCTACACCCCGTACTGCCCCCGGTGCCGCGAGGAAGCCGCCATCCTCGTGCACGGCCTGCCCCTCCCGTACGTCGCGCGCCTGACCGACCACCTCACCCACACCGCCGCATAGCGCACAAACACAGCGGGCGGAGGACCGGATCTGCGCTCCTCCGCCCGCCAACACCCCACCCCGCCGCAACCCGCAGGAAGACTCCGACCCCCGTAACCCCCAACCCCCAACCGCCGCCCGGCGCGGCCCCCGTTCCCTACATCACCCTGCGCGAGAACGAGCACGACGTCTCCGACCGCTCGCTGGCCCTGCGGCCGTTCCGTAACGGCCTGGGCCTGTGCTACGCCGACGAGCAGGACGACGACCGCGACCCCAGCGGAATCCTCTGCGCCCGCGTCACCCAGAACCGCAACCCCACCAACTGGCCCACCGGCAAACCCCACTGGAAACAGGTCCACCCCACCCGGCAGCGCGAATGCGCCACCCACATGCTCTGCCACGTCTGCAAGGACCAGCCCAGCCGCACCGAGACGGGCATCCTCTTCATCGACGTCCCCAGCACCCAAGGCCACCCCGAAGCCAAACAGTTGGAGGGCCTTCGCACCTTCCAGCCGCCCGTCTGCCTCCCCCACGCCAAAACCGCCATCGACCTGTGCCCCCACCTCCACCGCAACGCCTTCGTCGCCATGCGCGTCGCCGCCCCCCGTGTGGCCGGAATGCTCGGCACCCCCTACACGATCTCCGGATTCACCATCACCCCCGCCCACACCACCCCGAAACAGGCGATCATCCCCTTCAACCACCCCCAACGCCACTACTTCCTCGGCGCCCAATACGCCATCGAACTCAACCAGATCACCGTCATCGACCTCGAAGACGAACTCGCCAAGGCAACCACCCGTGGACGAGTGACGATCACCTGACCAGCAAGCCCCGGGGGCCGGCCATGGCTCTCCGATTGGTGCGGGTTCACGAGAACGACAGATCACCCGGCGACAGCCTCCCGGCTGAGCGGCACCGTCCGCTGTTGGCCGAACACCCAACGTATGTACGAACGAGAGAACTTCCCCACATGACCCGCCTGACCGACACGACCGTCGAACCCGACGAGGCCACCCGGCTGCGGAACAGCTCCCTCGCCCGGTTCGGGCGAAGGGAACGATGACGCCTGCTCTCCGCAAGGCATTTGTCGGCACGCGCCGCGAGGTGGCGAGGCGGTGGCGCCTGGATCACCTTCCGCCGGGGACCTGGCCGGTCCGGGTCGACGCCGAGTTCGTCTCCGTACCCGCGTCGTTCCTCTCGTTGCCTTCCCGGGTCGGCAGGTCCGGATCGAAGGTGCCGGCCCCGTCCGGTCCGGCGGTCATGGCCTCTGGCCGTGTGTGGCCGCCCAGCGGGCGCCACCCCACGTCGGGTCGATCCGTTGGGGATCGGTTTGGCGAAGGACGGGCGCAAATGGTTTCCGCGGAGGCATGTACGCGAAGCTTGCGGTGAATCCGCCGCGTGAACAGCGGCACAGCAGCCGGGTGCGGCTGACGTCGTGTCAGGGTCGTGGGGGTACGCGGGGCGGTTCGATGCGGGACAGCCAGGTGGTCAGGAGCGTTTCGAGGTCGCCCGCTTCCTGCGGGGTGAGGTCCGCCAGGAGCCGGTGCTCGTTGTGGATGTGCTCGGTGAACGCCTGGTCGATGAGTTCGCGTCCGGCGTCGGTGAGGGCGACGACCCGGCCGCGTCCGTCGGTTTCGCTGGTCCGGCGGGTGACCAGCCCCGCCCGTTCCAGACGGTCGATCCGTTTCGTCATGGCGCCGGTCGTCACCATGGTGTGGGCGGCCAGCAGGCCCGGGGCCCGTTCGAAGGGCGCGCCCGCGCGGCGCAGCGTCGCCAGGACGTCGAACTCGCCTTCGCTCAGGTTGTAGCGGGCGTAGACGACGCACAACTCCTGGGTGAGGGCGCGGGCGAGGCGGTGGAGCCGGCCGATGACGGCCTGGGGGCCCACGTCGAGGTCCGGCCGTTCCCGCCGCCACTCGGCCTGGACCCGGGCCACCTGGTCGGGTGCCTGGACCCTGGCCACCTGGTCGGGTGCCTGCTCCCGGGCCACCTGGTCGGGTGCCTGCTGCTGTTCCATGGAAGCGACTATATCTTCCGTGGAAGGTATAGTCGCTTCCATGGAAGGTATACGAGGGCCGCGAGTGCTTCGGTCGGCGCGGCATCGGGCGCGGCCTGTGGTCCGGCCGCGCGGGATTCCGTCGTGAACTCCGGGCGCCGGACCCTTCGGCCGGGGCGGCGCGTCGGCATCTCGCGCCCGGCGATCCCCTCCAGCCGGTCCGCGCCGCGCTCCGCCACGGCGGGGCGTGGCGCACTGCGGCGGGGTGCCGGCGTGCTCGCGCTGCTGCTGGCCGCCGTCAATCTCCGGCCCGCGGTCACCAGCCTCGGCCCGGTGCTCGACGAGGTCCGGGTGAGCCTCGGGCTGAGTCCCGCCGTCGCCGGGGTCCTCACCTCCGTGCCGGCGGCCTGCTTCGCGCTGGTCGGCTTCCTCGGACCCCGGCTGGCCCGCCGGTACGGGCCCGACGCGGTCGTCACCGCGGGCATGACGGCGATCGCGGTCGGGCTGGTCCTGCGCGCTTTCGCCTCGGGCGCCGCCCTGTTCTTCGGGTCCAGTGCCCTCGCGCTCGCCGGGATCGCGGTGGCCAATGTCCTGCTGCCGGTCGTGGTCAAGCAACGCTTCCCGGCACGGGTCGGCATGATGACCGGCCTCTACGCCACGGCCCTCAACCTGGGCGCGTCGGCCGCCGCCGCCCTCACCGTGCCGCTGACCCGGATCCACGGCGCCGACTGGCGGCTCGGGTTGGCGGCCTGGGGAGGGCTCGCCGCTCTCGCCGTACCGTCATGGGTCGCCCTGGCCCGTTCGCGTGGTCGGGACAGGGGCGCCCCGGCCTCCGCGTCCAGCGCACAGGACGCCGTAGCCGTGACACCCGGGGCCGCACCCGACGTACCCCTCACCCGTAACCCCACCGCCTGGGCGCTCGCCGTCTACTTCGGCCTCCAGGCCACCGCCGCCTACGTCATCATCGGCTGGCTGCCCCAGATCTTCCGCGACGCCGGACTCTCCGCCGAGAGCGCCGGTCTGCTCTTCGCCCTCACCTCGGTGCTGGGGATACCGCTGTCCTTCGCGCTGTCCGCCCTCGCCGGTCGGCTGCGCGGCCAGAGCGGGATCGCGGTGACCATCGGGGTGTTCGGACTCGCCGGATACGCCGGGCTGTGGGCGGCGCCGACCGCCGCGCCGTGGCTGTGGGCCGTACTGCTCGGCGTCGCCAACTGCTCCTTCCCGCTGGCGCTGACGATGATCGGGATGCGCGGCCGGGACAGCGCGACGGTGGTCCGACTGTCGGCCTTCGTACAGAGCGCCGGCTACCTCCTGTCGATCCCCGGTCCCGTCCTGGTCGGGGCTCTCTACGAGCACAGCGGGAGCTGGCGGCCACCGCTGTTCTTCCTGGCGCTGCTGATGCTCCCTCAACTCGCCGCGGGCCTGCTCGCGGGCCGCAACCGCCCCATCGGCTGACCGGCACCACCGACCCCCTGCGACGAGGCGGCCGGTTGACGGATTCCGAGACGCCTCACCGTTCGCCGCTCGAACAACTTCCTCCGCGGCGGGCGCGGAATGGCCATATCGGGTGATCTCCCACGGCTGTCTCGGTGATGCGACCAATCCGCGCGGGCTCGGGCCGCGAACGTTCCTCGAAGCGCCCGCGACGGAGTGGGCGCGCAGTGGACAGAGATGGGGCGTGATGGGCGCAGAGCGCATCGACACCCGACTGCTGGCGGAACTCACCGAGCAGTCACAGGACCTCAACAGCGACGCCGTGCGGATCACCGCCGACGCGTTGGGCGACTTCTCCGAGGCCGCCCGTGACCAGGCGCGGTCGCCGCGCTGGTGGCGGCGCGGCGGGACGGTGGCCGGGATGGCGGGCGCCGCCGCGCTGCTGACCTCGGCGCGGGCCGCCGCGGCGACGACGAGCGACGACATCAAGGCGCTGCAGACCGCCGCGTCGATCGAGAACCTCGCGGTCAGCGTCTACCGGACGGCCGCGGGCCTGCCGTTCATCAAGGACGGCAACAAGACGATCGCGGCCTTCATCGCCAAGACGACCACGCAGCACGAGGCGCACGCCAAGGCGTTCAACGCGGCGGCCACCCAGGCGGGCGGCGCCGCGCAGACGGCGCCCGACCCGAAGTACGCGGCCGTGGTCAAGCGCACGCTCCCGACCATCAAGACCTCCGCGGACGTCGTCAAGCTGGCGATCACCCTGGAGGACGTGGCCGCGCAGACGTACACCAAGAACGTCGGCATGGTCCACAGCACCCAGTTGCGCAAGCTCTTCGCGTCGGTGGCGCCGGTCGAGGCCCAGCACCGGGCCACGCTGCTGGCCGTACAGGCGCTGCTCGCCGGGAACATGTCCGACCTGATCGCCATCCCGACCGACGTGGCCAAGCTGCCGGCCGCCGCGGGCAGCGTCGGGTTCCCCAACGCCTTCTATCCGACCACCAATGCCTCGCCGATCACTGAGGGGGCCGTGAAGTGAGCACCACGCACTCCGGCTGGGAACTGCCGATCAGCGAGGGTCAACTCGCCCGCCTCACCCGGGACATGGAGGAGGCACACCGCTCGACGCTGCCCGACATGCGGGCGGGCGCGGTGGATCTCGCCGAGGAGATCCGCACCGGGCGGCCCGCCGCCGAGGACCGGCCGCACGATCCGGCCCGCCGCCGCTTCCTGCTCGGCGCGGGCGGACTGGCCGCCGCCTTCGCGCTGGCGGCCTGCGCCGGCAAGGACGAGAACACCTCCGCCGCGTCGACCAAGGGCGTCGGCGGCTCGTCACCCTCCACCTCGACCTCGGCGTCCGCCTCCGCCGGGACCTACACCGGCGATCTGAAGGTCGTCGCCCTGGCCACGGCCCTGGAGAACCAGGCGGTGGGGGCGTACCGCGCGACCCTCGCGGCGGCCAAGGCCGGCAAGCTCGGCACCGTCCCGCCCGCGGTCGCCACCTTCGTCACCACCGCGATGAGCCAGCACGCCGACCACGCCAAGGCGTGGAACGCCGTACTGGTCGGGGCGGGCAAGCCGGCGATCAGGAACGTACCCCTGTCCAACCAGGCCGCCGTGACCGCCGCCCTCGGCAAGGCGACCACCGTCGGAGCCGTCGCCAAGCTCGCGCTGCAACTGGAGGACCAGGCCGCGCAGACCTATCTCTTCGCGACCTACAACGTCTCCAGCCAGGCCGGAATCGAGACCGCGGCCACCATCGCGCCCGTCGAGGCGATGCACGCGGCGATCCTGCACTTCATCCTCGGCCAGTACCCGGTGCCGGACGACTTCCTGCCGACCGACAAGGCCGCCAGCCCGGCGCTTCTGACGGTCTGACGGATGTGTACGGGTGGCTCGTCCGTTCGCCCCGGGCGGGCCACCCGTCGCGTTCCCGCCCTCGTAGCCCCACCCCCCGCTCTCCCCTTCCGACGAGAGGAACCGACCCGATGACCGACACCCGTCCGCCCGTGAGCCGCAGGCGGCTCGCGGCCATTGCCCTGGCCGGCGGCTTCCTCGCGCTGACCGGCTGCTCCGGCTCCTCCGGTTCCGGCAGTTCGGCCGCCGCCACCACGGCCGCCGCCCCGACGACCGCCACCGCCTCGGGCACCCCCGCCTCCGACGTCGCCGCGGCCGCCACCACCCCGCCCCGCATCGTGATCAAGAACTTCGCCTTCCACCCGGCCAAGCTGACCGTGAAGCCCGGAGCCAAGGTCACGGTGGTCAACCAGGACTCCACCGCCCACACGGTGACCGCCACGAAGAACAAGGAGTTCAACACCAAGACGATCAGCCCCGGCAAGACCGTGACCTTCAACGCGCCCAAGGCCGCCGGCACCTATGACTACATCTGCACGATCCACACGTTCATGAAGGGCAAGCTCATCGTCGGCTGAGCCGTCACCGGCGGTCCGTCAGCGTTCGTTCCGTGAAGGAAGCACGACATGTCGAACTCCACAGACCGGCTCGCCGCTCTCGGCCTGCTCCGCGGTACGGCCCGTGTGATCGCGGCGGCCGGCCTGGCTGTGGACGCCTATGTCCACGCCAAGCTCGCGGGCCAGTACGACGCGGTCAGCGCGAGCGTCAGCCAGGGCAATCTCTTCCGGCTCGAAGCGGGTCTGGCCGCGCTGGCCGCGCTCCTCGTCCTGATCTGGCGCCATCTGATCGTGGACGCCTTCGCCTGGCTCGTCGCCGCCGGGGGACTGGCCGCGCTGATGGTCTACCGCTACATCGATGTCGGCGCCTTCGGCCCGTTTCCCGACATGTACGAGCCGATCTGGTCGTACGACAAGAAGCTCGCCGCCATCGTGCAGGCTGTCACCATCGTGGCCGTCACCTTTCTCCTCGTCACGAGACGGCGCCGACTCGGCATGCGTTAGCGGTTCGCGCCGCCAGGTGACGCCGTACCCCTGGGCCCGGCGCCGAACGCCGCGGCGGTCCCGGCGATCCCGGCGGTCCGGCCCGTGTCGCCCGTGCCGGGCCGAAACACGGGCGGTCTAAACTCTCCCCCGCGACGGCTTGTGTGATCGTGCCGGGAGCAGGCCGCACCATGCCCAGTCCCGAAGGGGATTCCGACTTTGATACGCATAGAGTCAGTGACCAAGCGGTATCCCGACGGCACAGTGGCGGTCGACGAACTGTCCCTGGAGATACCCGACGGCTCGATCACCGTGCTGGTCGGACCGTCCGGCTGTGGGAAGACCACCACTCTGCGCATGATCAACCGGATGGTCGAGCCGAGCGGGGGACGCATACTGCTCGACGGGAACGACATCCAGCAGCAGCCGGTCAACGCGCTGCGGCGCTCGATGGGTTACGTCATCCAGAACGCCGGTCTCTTCCAGCACCGGACCATCGTGGACAACATCGCCACCGTCCCCCGCATGCTCGGCTGGGACCGCGGCCGGGCCAGAAGCCGGGCGATGGACCTGATGGAACGCGTCGGTCTGGACGCCTCGCTGGCCAAGCGCTATCCGTACCAGCTCTCCGGCGGTCAGCAGCAGCGCGTCGGCGTGGCCAGGGCGCTCGCGGCGGATCCGCCGGTGCTGCTGATGGACGAGCCGTTCTCGGCCGTCGACCCGGTCGTCCGCAAGGGATTGCAGGCCGAACTGCTGCGTCTTCAGGAGGAGATGGGCAAGACCATCGTCTTCGTGACCCACGACATCGACGAGGCCATCCGGCTGGGCAATCTGATCGCGGTGATGCGGACCGGTGGCAAGCTGGCCCAGTTCTCCTCGCCCGCCGAACTCCTCGCCTCGCCGGCCGACGCCTTCGTCGAGGACTTCCTCGGCACCGACCGGGGTATGCGGCGGCTGTCGTTCTTCACCTCCGCCGGCCTTGAGCTGTCCACCGCGCCGGTCATCGCGGTGGACGCCGGCGCCGAGCAGGTCGCCGAGCGGACCACGCCGGGCGTGCCGTATCTGCTGGTCACCGACACCGACGGCAGGCCGCTGGGCTGGACGGAGCCGAAGAACGCGGTCGGCGGCGGCGCGAAGCTCACCCGTAATGAACTGATCTCGCACGGGCGGCCGTTCGAGTTCGGCCGGGAGTCGCTGCGGGACGCGCTGGACTGCGCGGTGCTCTCCCCCACCGGCTGGGCCGTCGCGGTGGACGGCGACGGGCGGGTGGTGGGCGTGACCTCGCAGGAGTCCATCGCCGCGGCCATCCGCGGGGCGCACGCCGAACGCGAGGCCGGGGCTTCCCTCGCCAAGGGCTCCGGCAGCAGCGGCAACGCCGCCAAGAGCCCTGGCGGCAAGGGTGCCAAGGGGCCCGGCGGCAAGGGCTCCGGCGGCCGGGACCGGGTCACGCGATGAACGGTTTCTTCGACATCCCGAGCGACCTCCAGCACTCCTACCTCGGCCTGATCGGTCTGCATCTGCGCGAAGCGCTGATCCCGGTGGCCATCGGACTGGTGCTCTCGCTGCCGATCGCCCAGCTCTGTGTGCGCTTCCGCTGGATCTACCCGCCGGTGCTGTGGGTGACGACGGCGCTCTACGCCATCCCGTCGATCGCCTTCTTCGTCTTCCTCATCGACTACACCGGGGCCACCGAGACCACGGTGATGATTCCGCTGACCGTCTACAGCCTGGTGCTGCTCATCCCCGCCATCGTGGACGGGGTGCGATCGGTCCCCGGGGAGACCCTGGCCGCCGCGACCGCGATGGGGTTCGGGCCGGTGCAGCGGTATCTGCGGGTGCAGTTGCCGATCGCGGTGCCGGCGATCATCGCGGGTCTGCGGGTGGCCACGGTGTCCAGTATCAGCCTGGTCAGCGTCGGCACCATCATCGGCAACCAGGGGGCGCTGGGCAATCTGCTGTCCGACGCGCAGTTCTACCACCGGCCGGCCCTGGCGGTGAACTCCGTCGTGACCAGCGCGCTGCTGGCGATCGCCATCGACGGCCTGCTCATCGGGCTGCGCGTGCTGCTGACGCCGTGGATGCCGCGCGGCGCGGGCGCGAACCGGCGTACCCCGCCGCCGGCCGAGCCGTCCCCGGCCGCGTCGACGGAACCCCTCGCCCCCGCACTGGAGGAGGCCGTCCGATGAACGTCCTGCACTTCGTCAACGCGTTCTTCAGCGACGGCTCGCACTGGCACGGCGACGACGGCATCCCGCACCGGACGCTCCAGCACGTCGAGTACTCGCTGATGGCGCTCGGTATCGCGGCGGCCATCGGGCTGCCGGTGGGGCTGATCACCGGTCACATCGGGCGCGGCGGCAATGTGCTGGCGCTGATCGCCACCGGGGCGCGGGCGCTGCCGAGTTACGGCCTGCTGGTGCTGATGTTCATCATGTTCGGGCTCGGACTGCTGCCCGTGATGATCCCGCTGGTCGTCCTCGCGGTCCCGCCGATCCTGGTGACGACGTACGAGGCCATGCGCACGGTCGACCCCGCGCCGGTCGACGCCGCCCGGGGGATGGGGATGGACCCGGCGAACGTGCTGTTCCAGGTGGAGCTGCCGGCCGCCCTCCCGCTGATCCTCAGCGGTCTGCGCTCGGCGGCCATCCAGGTCGTCTCCACCGCCGCCATCGCCGCGGCCGTCAGCTTCGGCGGCCTCGGCCGCTACATCCTGGACGGCCTCTACCAGCGCAACTACGAGAAAGTGGTGGGCGGCGCCACGGTGATCGTCGTGGTCGCGATCGCCACGATCGGTGTGTTCGCGCTGATCTCGCGGCTCGTGGTGTCCCCGGGAGTGCGCCGGAGCTGACGCACGGGGGGTACGGCCCCGGTGACGCACACCGTCACGGGCCCGGCCGCGGAGCGGTCAGGACCTGACCGCCGCCGTACGCCTCCGGGCCGGGGCCCTCATGCCTCGGCCCGGGCCAGCGCCAGTTCCAGGACGACCAGCAGGGCGTCGCGTACGGAGCCGCGCTCGCGGGCGTCGAACGCGACCACCGGGACCTGCTCGGAGACGTCGAGGGCCCAGCGGACCTCGTCGAGGTCGTGCTCGATCCTGCCGTCGAAGGCGTTGACCGCGACGGCGAACGGAATGCGCCTGTGCTCGAAGTAGTCGACGGCCGCGTAGCAGTCGTCGAGCCGCCGGGTGTCGACGATGACCAGACCGCCGAGCGCGCCCTCCACCAGGTCGTCCCACATGAAGCCGAACCGCTCCTGGCCGGGCGTGCCGAACAGATAGAGCTTGAGGGCCGCGTCGATGGTGATGCAGCCGAAGTCCATGGCCACCGTGGTGGTCGTCTTGTGCGGGGTGTGGCTGAGGTCGTCCACCCCGGCCGCGACCTCGGTGATGGCGGCCTCGGTGGTGAGCGGCGCGATCTCGGATATCGCCCCGACGGCGGTGGTCTTGCCCACGCCGAAGCCGCCCGCGATGACCATCTTGACCGGCAGCGGCGGCCGTACGGTGTTCTGCCGCGGATCGCCGTACCGGGCGTCGGTGTGCGTGCCGGTGCCGCGTACGTCGGTGTGCCGTACACCGGTCCCGCGCGCGTCGGCGTACCGCGTGTCGGCGTACCGGTTCTCGGCGTACTGGGCGTCGCCGTAACGGGCGGAGCTGTGGGCCAGTGGTTCAGTCGGTGTCACGGAGTGCCCCCCGGGAGTCGGGGATGGTGCGGAGACCATCGATAACCCTTCGCAGTACGGAGACGTCCTGGGCGGTGTCGGTGTGGGGTATGTACACCGAGAGCTGCCCGCTGGACTGGAGGTCCTCGGCCAGGACGCGGACCACGTTCAGATGCAGCCGCAGCTTGGCCGCGACTTCCGCGAGCGACTGCGGCCGCCGGCACAGCGCGACGATGTCGCGCCGCTCGAACGACAGCTGGTCGAGCTCCTCGATCCCCGCCACGGTCGTCACCATCTGGGTCTCGACGGGGATCGGCGGTCCGGACCTGGTGCCCGCGACCCGGCCCGCGGTGACCAGGAACGGCCGGACCGCGGGCGCGCGGCCGACCGGATCGGCCGCCGGTCCCGTGAAGGCGTCCGCACCGGCTGGTGTGTCACCGGTCGTCATGGGCGTTCCTTTCCCTCACCCCCCGCAGGACCGGTCAGCGGGCGGATGGGGAACCCACGCTGTTCTTGAGTTCGAGTACGAGCTGCGGACTGAGCGCGGCCCCGGCCCGGTTGGCGAAGACGGTCATCTCGTACGCGATGTTGCCGAGCTTCGCCTCCTTGGAGGTGACGACGCCGAGCACGGCGCCGCTGCCGATCGCGGAGACCAGGATGTGGCCGTCCTCCAGATCGATGATCACCTTGTTGAGCGCGCCCAGGCCGTAGTTGCCCGCGGCGCCGGCCGCGAGGCTCGTCATGCCGGAGACGATGGCCGCCAGCCGCTCGGAGTCCGCGTGGTCGCGCAGCTGGGAGACGGCGATCAGCAATCCGTCGGAGGACACCGCGATGGCGTCGACCACCCCCGCGGTCTCGGCGGCGAATCGGCTCAGCAGCCAGGTGAAGTCGGCTGCGGCGGCTCGCAGATCGGCGGGCGCGGGCTGCCCAACCGAGGTGTCACCTGTCGGCGTTGTCACTGTTCCGCTCCTTCCGGTAGCCCTGCTTGATCGGTCGTCGTACGGGGGGCCGTGGCGCTGTCACGGTGGGCCCGTTCCACTGCGGCTTCGAACGCGTCGAGCTCCGAGCGGACCGCTTCCGCGTCGACGGTGCGGGGCGCCTGGCGCGCCGCGTGCCGTTCGGCGTCGGTCAATGTCGTCCTGAGCGTGGCGCCGCGGACCCGGCGGCGCAGCGGGCGGGCCGCGGCGGCGTCGTCCCGCGTGTCCTCCTGCTCCCTCGGGAGGTCCCGCGCGTGGTCGCGCGACTCGTCCCGCTCGTGGTCGGCGCGCGGCGCTTCGGGGGCGGCGGGCGCTTCGGGCGCGGCCGGTGCCGGAGCAGCGGCGCCGGCCGCGGTCCCGGGGGTGGCGGGCAGTTGGCGGCCGGGGACGCGCCGGGGCAGCGTGAAGTCGTCCGTCCGCCGCTCGCCCGTCGTCGGCGCCGGGTCGGCGGCCGGTGCGGGAGCGGGCGTCGCGGCCGGTTCCGGCGCCGGCGGGGTGCGGCGCTCGGGCAGCGGCACCTTCGCGGGCGAGGTCCGCCCGCCGCCGCGCTCCTCGTACGGCCCCGCGGGCGCGAACGGGCTCATGAGCAGCAGCAGCGAGGACGGGATGAGCACCTGGCTGGTGACGCCGCCGCCCGGGGTGCGGGTCAGGGTGACCCGGACGCCCCAGCGGCGGGCCAGGCTGCCGACGACGAACAGCCCGAGCACCTTGGTGGGCACGAGGTCGAGGCGTTCGCGGCGGATCAGCCGGGCGTTCTCCTCGGCGAGGCGCTCCGCGCTCATGCCCAGGCCGTGGTCGGAGATCTCGATCAGCGCGCCGTCGGGACCGGTGCGCACCGACACCTCGACGGGGCTGCGGACCGGCGAGAACGACACGGCGTTCTCGACCAGTTCGGCGAGCATCAGGGTCAGGTCGGCGATGATGTCGGGCGCGACGGTGACATCGGTCTCGGCGATCAGCGAGACCCGCTGGTAGCCCTCGATCTGGCCGAGCGCGGCGCGGACCACATTGGTGAGCGCGCTGGGTTCGGCCTCCATGCCGGTCTCGCGGATGTCGGCCAGCAGCATCAGGCTGTCGGCGTTGCGCTGGAGGCGTACGGCGAGGTGGTCGATCCGGTAGAGCCGGTCGAGCAGCGCGGGGTCGGTCTCGCCGCGCTCGATGGCGTCGATCAGGGTCAGCTGGCGGGCGGTCAGATTGCTGACCCGGCGGCCGACGTTGCCGAACATCTCGGCGACGTTGCGGCGGCTGAGCACCTGGCGTTCGAGCAGCGCGGCCGCGGTGGTCTGCACCCGGTTGAAGGCGTCGGCCAGATCGCCGATCTCGTCGCGTACGGTGACCGGCACCTCCTGGAGCCGCGGCGGTCCGGCGTCGGCCGCGTCGTCGTCGGCGACCCGGGCCAGCTCCTGCCCGGCGACATCGGCGACCCGTACGGCGGCGCCGGTCAGGGCCTGCATCGGGCGGACCACCGAGCGGCGGACGGCCACCGTGAAGGCCAGCCAGAGCGCGAAGCCGAGCAGCGCGCAGCCGAGCAGCCAGGCGGCCCGCTGCCAGGCCCGGGTGGACGCGTGGTCGGCCCGGTCGGCGATCTGGTCGATCAGCGAGCCGGTGATCCGCAGCCGGGTCTGCGCCACCTGCTGGTAGCCGGGGTACGCCTTGAGCGCCGTGGTGAACGCCGTCCGTACCCGCGCCGGGGTCTTGGCCTCCAGGGCGCTGGGGTCGATCTGGAGGCTCGCGTACTGGAGCGAGATCGCGTTCCAGGCGGTGTTCTGCTCGATCCCGGCGAGCTGGGCGCGCTGCTCGTCGGTGGCGAACCGGCCGAAGCGGTCGGCCTGGTAGACGTAGAGCCGGTCGTAGCCGACCGCGTGGATGAACTCGATGAGCGCGTTGCTGTCGCCGGTCTGCGCGGAGAAGACGCTGGTCTCCAGCGAGGCGTGGGCGGCCTCCGCGCGCAGCAGGGAGTCCAGCAGGCTGCCGGTGCGGGTGGAGTTGAGGTTTCCGTTCAGATCGAGGCCGAGGCCGTCGATGAGTCCGTCCACGGCGGAGGTGTAGGCCGGGTCGATGTTGTCGACCGGCAGATAGCTCTGCTCGATGGTGGCGCGCAGGCTGCCGAGGCCGTTGATCTCCCGGAGGATCTGCGCCTCGGCGTCCGGCAGCCGTGACCCGAAGGCCGAACGGACCCGGTCCACCTGGGTGTCGACGGCGGCCTGGGCCTTGCGGTAGGCGGTGAGCGAGGGGCGCTTGCCGGAGGTGGCCGACTCGTAGCGCACGGAGAGCAGTACCGCCTGCTGGTGCTCGGTCTCCACCCGGTCGACGAGTTCGGCGACCTGGCGGCTGTCACGGACCAGCCTGGCCGCGGCGGCCGCGTCCTGGGCCTGGCCCACCAGGCCGGTGATCACATAGGAGAGCAGGAGGGTGACCACGACGAGCGGCACACCGACGAGAACATTGAGTTTGCGCCGGAACGGCCAGCGGTCGGCGAAGCTGCTGACACCGCCCCGGACCGGCGGCGCCGGCTCCGGCCGTGCCGACGCGTCCACCTCGTTCACGGACACCAGTCCTCCTCCGTGACTTCCTAGCGAGAACCAGGCGCGGTCCCACGGCCGACGGTGCTGCCGCACGACGGGGGGACCGGGCGTTGGGCGAGGACGGGGCCGAGGCTGAAATTGATCGCTTCGACCCGTTGTGTGGAAACGAATCGACCGGACAGGCACCACAGTTGTCCGAGCATCGCTTCCAACAGCGGCGAGACTACCGTCTCTTGATGGCCGGGACTCGACCGCCTCCTGCCTGATTCCAAGGACTGGACTGACGCCTCGCCAGGCAACCCCAGCCCCGGAGTCAGCAGTTGTACATCGATGCCGATCGGTGACCAGGGTTCCCTTGACTGGGCCGGAACCCGCTGGCTTGGATCGGTGGGTACCGCATATTTCGATCACACCCGATCACCATTCGAACCTTCTGAGCCCGGAACGGGAAATCGTGACTTCTCACGCGAAGAGCACCTGGTCCAGCCCGAAACTTCTCCGAGTGGCGGTGGTGGCCGTAGCGGCTGTCACGGCGGCACCGCTGATGGCGGGCTGTTCCTCGTCCTCCTCCGACAGTCCCAGCGACCCGCTGGCCGGAAACAAGTCGAGCGGCGACACCGTGGTCGTCGGCTCCAACAATTTCGCCGAGAGCATTCTGATCGCGGACATCTACGGGGAGGCCCTCAAGGCCAAGGGCATCAAGGTCACGTACAAGCCGAACATCGGCACCCGTGAAGTCACTTACGGCCTGCTGAAGAACGGCTCGCTGACCGTACTGCCCGAGTACAACGGCTCGCTGCTGGCGTACCTCGACCCCAAGGCGGTACCGACCACGGTCGAGACCACCGACGCGGCGATCGTCACGAAGCTCGACCCCAAACTGACGCTGCTCGAACCGGCGGCCGCGCAGGACAAGGACTCCGTCACGGTCAACGCGGCCACCGCCGCGAAGTACCACCTGACCGCCGACTCGACCATCGCCGACCTCGTCAAGGCGGGCCCGGACATCGCCCTGGGCGCGTCGCCGGAGTTCCAGACCCGCCAGCAGGGCCTGGTCGGCCTCAAGTCGGTCTACGGGCTGGTCCCCAAGTCGTTCAAGGCGCTCGACGCGGGCGGTGCGCTGACCGAGGCCGCACTGAAGAACAACAACGTCCAGGCCGCGGACATCTTCACCACGGACCCGACCATCTCCCAGGAGAAGTTCGTCGTCCTCCAGGACCCGGAGAACCTCTTCGGATTCGCGAACGTGATCCCGCTGGTCTACAAGTCCGGGCTGTCCCAGACGGGGGTGGACGCGCTCAACGCCGTGTCCGCCAAGCTCGACACCGTCACGCTGCTCAACCTGGACACCCAGGTGCAGAGCGAGAACAAGGACCCGCTGGCGGTCGCCCAGGCCTGGCTGAAGTCGGTCGGCCTGAGCTGAGCCGCGCGTCCCCGCCCGAGGAGCACCATGGGAACGACGTCCGAGGCCCCTCGGCACCCCGCGAAGGCACCCTCCCCCCAGGAGGGTGCCTTCGCGGTGCCCGGCCTCGGCACTACGGGTGCCGGTGCGGGCGGCGATCTGGACGCCGGCGCGGTGGCCGCCATAGCCGACCGGACGGCCGAACTCACCCTGCCCCCCGAAGCGTTCGCCCGGGCGGAACGCTCCTGGCGCACCGCACGGCGGCTCGCGGCCTCGGACCGCCTGTACGGGCGTGACACCGGCGTCGGCGCCAACCGCATGGTGCCCGTCGGCGACGAGGACCGGGCCGGCCAGGATCTGCGGCTGCTGCGCAGCCACGCGGGCGGCGTCGGCGCCCTGCTGCCGGCCCGTCAGGTCCGGGCCATGCTCGCGGTCCGCGTCGGCCAGCTGCTCGCGGGCGGCTCCGGCGGCCAGCCCGACCTCATACGGGCCCTGGCCGAGGCGCTGCGGCTCGGCGTCCACCCGGCGGTCAACGAGTACGGGGCCGTCGGCACCGGCGACCTCACCGCGCTGGCCCAGACCGGGCTCACCCTGGTCGGCGAACGGCCCTGGCTCAGCGACGACACGGCGGCCGCGCAGACGGACCCGCCGCTCGCCGTACCCGCGCCCGTGGTGCTCGAACCCGGCGACGCGCTCGCGCTGATGAGCAGCAACGCCCTCACCCTCGGTCAGGCCGCGCTGGTCTGCCACGACATCGACCTGCTGCTGCGCGCCTCGCACGCCGTGGCGGCCCTCTCGCTGGCCGCCGTCTCGGGCTCCCTGGAGGCGTACGCGGCCCCCGTGCACGCCCTGCGCCCCTACCCCGGGGCACGCCACGCGGCGGCCGAGGTGCGCAGACTGCTGGGCGTGGCCGAGCGGCCGCGGGTGCCGGCCCGGCGCATACAGGACCCGTACGGCTTCCGGGCCTTCCCGCAGGTGCACGGCCCGGCGCTCGAAGCGGTCGGCGCGCTGCGCCGCATCCTGGACGTCGAGGTCAACTGCCCCTCGGAGAACCCGCTGATCAGCGAGGACGGCCCGGACGGCGGCCCGGCCGCCTACCACCACGGCGGCTTCTTCGCCGCGCCCCTGGGGCTCGCGCTCGACCATCTGTGCCTCGCGGTCCTGCAGACCGGCCAGCTCTCCGCCGCCCGGCTGTCCCACCTCGGCGATCCCGACCTCACCGGCCTGCGGCCGTTCCTCGCGGGCGGGCCCGCGGCCAGCTCCGGGATGATGATCCTGGAGTACAGCGCGGCGTCCGCCCTGGCCGAGGTACGGGCCGGCGCGACGCCCGCGTCGCTGGGCCACGTCGTGCTGTCCCGCGGCCTGGAGGAGGCCGCGAGCTTCGCGTCCCAGGCCGTCCGCCAGGCGCAGCGCACGGTCGACGCCTACCGTCTTGTACTCGCCTGCGAACTCGTCGCCGCGGTCCGCGCCTCACGTCTGCACGGCGTCGCGCCGGCCGGCCCGGTCTCCGCCGTCCTCGACGCGGGCCTCCCGGCCGGCACCGAGGACCGCCCCCTGACCGCGGACGTGACAGCGGCCGCCACTTTGCTCCCCACCCTGGCCGCCCTGTAGCGGCGCACCCCGCATCCCGCGCCCCGCGCGGCCGGGCTCGTCCGGGACACCTCTGCGTCTCGTGGCTGCTGGCGGATGCGGGCTGTTCGCTCCGCGAGGGGGTGGGGTGTGGCCCGCAGGGCGTCCGGGTCGTGGTGGGCCGGGACCGTGTGTTCGGCCCGGTGTCGGATTCGGTGCTCGGTCTGTGTCGGGGCTCGTGCGGCCGTGTTTACGACCGGGTCGGTCACGGCGTCTCGCGGCTGCTGGCGGATACGTGCTGTGCGCTCCGCGAGGAGGTGGGGCCCGTAGGGCGTACGGGTCGGTGCGGCAGGGCTGCCTGTCTGCCGTGGTTCCGGGCTCCTCCGGGCCCGGTCACGGCGTAGGGCCGGCCGTCGCGGGGGCGTGCGTACGTGGCCTCCGGGGAGTGTCAGGTGTCGGGCGGGTCGGGCGCGTCCTGTGTGGTGGGGGCGGGGGCTCGTTGGGCGCGTAGGGGCGGGAGCCGGGGCCGTGCGACAGAATCGGGGCGTGATGTTCGGCATCCTCGGCGCGACACGAGTCCTGGGCGCGGACGGCGCCGAGGTCGCGTTGGGCGGTCCGCGCCGCCGCGCGCTGCTCGCGCTGCTGCTGCTCGACGCCGGCCGGGTGGTCACCGTCGAGCGGCTGATCGACGGGCTGTACGGCGAGGAACCGCCCGCCGGGGTGGGCAACGCGGTCCAGTCCCAGGTCTCACGGCTGCGCCAGGTGCTGCCCGCGCCGATCGAGGGCCGGCCCGCGGGCTATCTGCTCGCCGTCGACCCGGACGAGGTGGACGCCCACCGCTTCCAGCGGCTCGCCGCGCACGGCCGGAACGCGCTTGCGGCGGGCGACCCCGAACAGGCCGCCACGCAACTGCGGTCCGCCCTCGCGCTCTGGCGCGGCCCGGCGCTCGCCGACGTCGGCGCCGCGCCCTTCGCCGCCGCGCAGGCCGTACGGCTGGAGGAGCTGCGGGTCGGGGCCGTCGAGGACCGGATCGAGGCGGACCTCGGCCTCGGCAGGCACCGCGCGCTCGTGGCCGAGCTGGGCGAACTCGTCGCCGCCCACCCGCTGCGGGAACGGCTGCGCGGCCAGTCGATGCGCGCGCTGTACGGCAGCGGTCGGCAGGGCGAGGCGCTGGAGGCGTACGAGGCCGCGCGCCGCGAGCTGGCGGACTCGCTCGGCGCCGACCCGGGACCGGAGCTGGCGGCGGTCCATCTGGCCGTACTGCGCGGTGATCGGGGGCTGCTGCCGGGCGGAGGCGGGAGCGCCGGTACTTCGGCGAGCGGCAGGCTCTCCGCGGGTCATGTTCCACGTGAAACAGACACGGGCGGACATGTTCCACGTGAAACATCGCCCGCGCCGGCCACCGAAACCCCGCCCACGCCGCCGCCCACCGGAACCCCGCCCGCGACCGACCCGACCGCCGTACCCACCGCCGCCCGCCATGAACTGCCCGCGCAGCTCACCAGCTTCGTGGGCCGCGCCGCGGAACTTGACCGCGTCGGAGAACAGTTGACACGCCAACGGCTGGTCACCCTGATCGGCCCGGGCGGCGCGGGCAAGACCCGGCTCGCGGTGGAGGCGGCCGGGCGCCACCCGTACGACGCCACCTTCGTGGAGTTGGCCGGCCTCACCGGCGGCGCCGAACTCCCGCAGGCCGTCCTGGGCGCGCTCGGACTGCGCGAGGGCGGACTGCTGCCCACCGGTGGACCCGGCGGACCCGGCGCCCCGGCGTCCACCGTGGCCGGCCCCGATCCGGTCGCGCGGATCACCGCCGCCCTGGACGGCCGCCCGATGCTGCTCGTCCTCGACAACTGCGAGCACGTCGTCGAGGATGCCGCGCGGCTGACCGAACGGCTGCTGGCCTCTTCGCCGCGACTGCGTGTGCTGGCCACCAGCCGCGAGGCGCTGGGCATCGGCGGGGAAGCGCTCTGCCCGGTGCCCACCCTCGGACTGCCCCGGCCGGGCGCCGACCGGGCCCATGTCCTCGCCTCCCCGGCCGTACGGCTCTTCGTCGAGCGGGCCACCGCCGTGCGCCCCGACTTCGACCCGGCCGCCGATCCCGCCACCGTCGACGCCGTGCTGCGGCTGTGCACCGCGCTCGACGGTCTGCCGCTGGCCATCGAACTGGCCGCCGCCCGGCTGCGTTCGCTGTCCGTCACCGAGATCGCGGACCGGCTCGGCGCGCTCCCCGACGACGGCGCCCCCTACAGCCTCGGGGTCCGGCCCGACGCGCTCTTCCGGCTGCTGTCGCGCGGCAGCCGTACCGCCCAGCCGCGCCAGCGCACCCTGCGCGGGGTGGTCGAGTGGAGCTGGGACCTGCTGCCCGACGACGAGCGGGCGGTGCTGCGCCGCGCCTCGGTCTTCGCGGGCGGCTGGACGCTGGCCGCGGCCGAGGCGGTCTGCGCCGACGCTGCCGCCGACGACCGGAACGGCCGGAACGACGGCAGCCCCCGTACCGGCGAGGACAGCGCGGGCATCGCGCCCGAGGACGTGCTCGACCTGGTCGCCGCCCTGGTCGAGAAGTCCCTCGTCGTGGCCCAGCAGCCGGACGGCGCCGGCCGGGTCCGCTACCGCATGCTGGAGTCGATCCGCGCCTATGGCGCCGAACGGCTCACCGAGGCGGGCGGGACCGAGGCAGCCCTCGCCGCGCACATCGCGTACTTCCTCGACTTCGCCCTCACCGCCGACCCGCATCTGCGCCGGACCGAGCAACTGGAGTGGCTGCGGCTGCTCTCCGACGACCGCGACAACCTCCAGGCCGCGCTGCACCGAAGCCTCGCCGCGGACGACATCCCCACCGCGATGCGGCTGATCTCGGCGCTCTCGTCCTACTGGCTGCTGCGCGGGGTGCGTCACGAGGGTGTGGGGCCCGCCCGCCAGGTGCTCGCCGCCATCGGCCCGCATCCGCCGGAGGGCATGGAGGAGGAGTACGCGCTGTGCGTGATGGCCGTGGTCGGCACGCTGACCGACCCGGAGGGGTTCACCGATCATGTGGCGGCGGCGACCCGCGTGGTGAAGGCCATGAACCGGCTGGCCCGGCGCTTCCCCGCGCTCACCGTGCTGTGGGCGCCCTTCGCCGGGGCGCCGGAGGAGGGCACGGACACCGTGGCCGTCCTGGAGGACTTCCTCGAAGGCCGCGACGACCCCTGGTACCGGGCGCTGGGACGGCTCGGCTTCGGCCTCCAGTCCTGGATGGTCGAGGCGGACGCGGAGCGGGCCCGGCACGAGTGCGAGGCGTCCTACGAGGGCTTCCGGCGCCAGGGCGACCGCTGGGGCATGATCACCAGTCTCAATGTGCTGGCCGACCTCGCCGACTACCGCGGTGAGCTCCAGGACGCGATCACCCTCCTCGGCCGCGCGCTGGTGCTCGCCGAGGAACTGGACTCGGCCCTCGACATGGCCGAACTGCTCTGCAACCGCGCCGCGTACAGCCTGCGGGTGGGCGACCACGCGGCCGCCACCGCGTACTGCGAGCGGGCCGTGGAGCTCTCCCGTCGGGCGGGCGCCCCCGAGACGCTGGCCATGGCCCATCTGGGCCTGGCCGAATCCGCCCGGCTGCGCGGCGACCTGGCGGCCGCCCGCGACCTGTGCGAACAGGCACTGGCCGAGTGCCCGACCGGCTGGTTCTCCGGCAACAGCGTCCGCTCGTCCGTGCTGGTCGCCCTCGGCCGGATCGCCGTGGCGGAGGGCGACCCGGCCGCCGCCCACGCCCGCTTCCGTGAGGCGGCCACCGCGGACGGGCTCTCCCTCCACTTGCCGCCGACCGGTTGGGCCGCGGCCGAGGCCGCCGCCGGGCTCGCCCTGCTGGAGCGGGACCCGCACCGGGCCGCCGTACTCCTCGGCGCCGCGACGGCCCTGCGCGGCAGCGCGCTCGGCGGCCCGGACACCCAGGCCATCGCGGACGCGGCGCGTACCGCGCTCGGCGCAGCCGCGTACCGGGCGGCCCTCGCGACCACGGCGGACCTCCCGCGCGACGCGGCCCTCGCTGTCGTGACCGACTACCTCACGGCCGGCCGGCCCGGCTGATCCGGTGGCGGTCAGCCCCCGGTGCGCCGGCCGTCAGGGCCCGGTCAGCGGCCGGGCGCACGCTCCGGACCATGACCACGAGCCCACCGCCGCACCAGAAGACCCCGACCCGCGGCTCGCGCGCCACCGCACGCGCGCACGACCGCCGCTGGGCCGTCCTGGCCATCTGCTGCGTGGCCGCCGCGCTGCTGGGCATCGACAACAGCGTCCTCAACTACGCCGTCCCCTCCCTGTCCCGGCAGCTCGGCCCCACCTCCACCCAACTGCTGTGGATCGTCGACATCTACGGCTTCGTGCTCGGCGGTCTGCTGATCGTGGCCGGCAACCTCGGCGACCGGATCGGCCGCAAGCGGCTCCTGCTGCTGGGCGTCGCCGGTTTCGGCGCCGCCTCCGCGCTCACCGCCTACGCGGGCAGCCCCGCGACGCTGATCGCCGCCCGCGCGCTGCTGGGCCTGGCGGGCGCCACGATCATGCCGTCCACCCTCTCCCTGGTCCGTACGGTCTTCACCGACCCCAAGGAGCGCACCACCGCGATCGGCGTGAGCAGCGGGGTGGCCGCGGCCAGCTTCGCGCTCGGCCCGGTCGTCGGCGGTCTGCTGCTCGACCACTTCTGGTGGGGCTCGGTCTTCCTGATCAACGTGCCGGTGATGGCCCTGGTCCTGGTCGCGGGCGCGCTGATCCTGCCCGAGTCCCGCAACCCGGCGCCGGGCCGGCTGGACTGGGTGAGCGTCCCTCTGTCGATCACCGGGATGTTCGGGATCATCTACGCCGTCAAGACCGCCGCCCGCGACGGCGTCGGCGAGCACTCCGGGTGGATCGCCGCCGCGATCGGCGCCGCCGCCCTGGTGGCCTTCCTGCGCCGCCAGTCGACCCTGGCCGAACCCCTGCTGGAACTGCGGCTCTTCCGCAACCCGGCGTTCTCCGGCGCGATCGCCTCCAACGTGGTGACGATGTTCACTTCGTCCACGCTGTCGCTGGGCTGCTCGCTGTACTTCCAGGTGGTGCGCGGCTGGTCTCCGCTGACCGCGGGCCTCGCGCTGCTGCCCGGACCGCTGTCCGCGGCCTTCGCCGCCCCGCTCGCCTCGGTCCTCATCGCGCGGATCGGCCGGGCCCGTACGGTCGCGCTCGGCCTGTTCCTGATGGCCGTGAGCACCGCGGGCCTCGGCATGGTCACCCCGCACACCGCCTACTGGCGGCTGCTGCCGATCCTGGTCGTGAACGGCGTCGGCATCATCTTCACCTTCGCCGTCACCTCGGACACGATCATGGCGAGCGCCCCCAGGTCCCGTACCGGGTCGGCCGCCGCGATCTCGGAGACCGCGATGGAGCTGGGCGGCGCGCTGGGCATCGCCGTGCTCGGCTCGGTGCTCAGCGCCTTCTACCGCAGTGATCTGACCCTGCCGCCCGGGCTGACCCCCGCCCAGAGCGCGGCGGCCCGCGAGTCGGTCAGCGGCGGGGTCGAGACCGGCGCCGGACTGCCGGGCCGGCTCGGAGCCCAGCTGGTCGACGCGGCCAGGTGGGCGTTCACCCACAGCCTGCACACCACGACGCTGGTCGCCGCGGGGCTCATGACGCTCGGCGCGCTCGCCGCCCTCCGCACACTCAGGAACGTCCCCGCCGTGCTGTCGGAACACGGCGAGGACGTACCCGAGGCGGTGGAACCCGCGGCGGTCTGAGGCGGCTCCCTGTCTCTCTGTCTCCCTGCTCTCCCTAGCGGTCGCCCTCCTCGTCGGACCGCTTGGCCTCGACCCCGGGGTCGAGGTCCGAGCCGTCCACCCGGTCCACCCGCGGTCCTGAGCCGTTGACCGAGCCGCGGTGGTCGTCCAGCGGGTCGACCACGGTGAGGGTGCCGCTGCCGTTCATCGACGCCCGGTCGCCGACCTCGGTCGGCTCGGGGGGCTCCACCAGCCAGTCCGGGTTGGACTGCTTGCTCCACCACTTCCAGGCCGCGACGGCGGCACCGAAGGCGAATCCGGCGATCAGCGCGTCGCGCAGGGCGCGGCCGGTCTTCTGCCGGCGGATCCGGCGCCGGACCAGCCGGTCGATCTCGGTGGCGGTCACCTGACCGCGCAGCGCCTGGAGCGCGGCGGCGCCGCGCACCACGACCTCGTCCTTGGCCGGTCCGGCCACCGACCGGGTCGCCGCGACCGCGGAGCCGACCCGGGGCGCGGTGTAGTCGGCGGCCGCCCTGGTGCCCTCGCGGGTACGGCGGGCGGCGGTCTCCACGGCGTTCGTGGCCTTCGGCGGCATCGCGGACCAGACCTGGTCGCGGGCCTGTCCGACCTGCGGCGCGAGCCGCGTGTCGTAGTGCTGCTTGGCGGCGAGTCCGGCCTTGCGGCTGTAGCAGCCGGCCTGCTTGCCGTAGTGCACGGCGCTTTCCCTGGCCGTGTTCGCGTACGGTGCCGCCACCTCCGCGGCGTGCCGCACGCTGTCCTTCGTCACGTCGGCCGCGTGGCGCACGCTGTCGATGCGGGTCACAGGAACCTCCTCCTCGGTGGCGTACTCCTCGGTGGCGTACTGTTTTCGCCTTTCCACCCGGTTTGAAATCATGCCCGGCCACGCGAGGTACGGCATGTGCGGCAAGGCATACGGGTCACTGGGCCTGATTACGGCGGGATCCGGCGATCACGCCCTGGAAGAGCGCTCTCCCGGGGTGCCGTGCCGTGCAAGGATTTGTCCCCTGTCAGTGAAGACAGTGAAAACTAGGGAAGGTAGATCGTGGCTGAGCAGCTCTACGCCACTCTGAGGACCAACCACGGCGACATCGTGATCCGGCTGCTGCCGAACCACACGCCGAAGACGGTGGAGAACTTCGTCGGACTCGCCGAGGGCACCCGCGAGTGGACCGACCCGCGCACCGGCAAGCCGTCCCACGCCAAGCTCTACGACGGCACCGTGTTCCACCGTGTCATCTCCGGTTTCATGATCCAGGGCGGCGACCCGCTGGGGAACGGCACCGGCGGCCCCGGTTACGAGTTCGCCGACGAGTTCCACCCCGACCTGGCCTTCGACCGTCCCTACCTCCTGGCGATGGCCAACGCGGGCGCCAACACCAACGGCTCGCAGTTCTTCATCACGGTCGCCCCCACCACGTGGCTGACCCGCAAGCACACCATCTTCGGCGAGGTCGCGGACGACGCGAGCAAGAAGGTGGTGGACGGGATCATCGGCGCTCCCACCAACCCCCGCACCGACCGTCCTCTGGAAGACGTCGTGATCGACACCGTGGTGGTGGAGAAGCGCACTTCCTGATCCCGTAGCCTTCCAGCACGCCTCCCGTACCCTTCGGGAACACCGCGCCCCGTCCGCACGTAGAAGCGGACGGGGCGCGTGAATGGACAGGCGTGGCGTCACCAGGGGAGTGGATCATGGAACAGCAGGCGGTCTGCTGCTACCGGCACCCGGACCGGGAGACCGGCATACGCTGCGCCCGGTGCGAGCGGCCGATCTGCCCCGAGTGCATGATCAGCGCGTCCGTGGGCTTCCAGTGCCCGGACTGCGTCCGCGAAGGCACCCGGCACAGCCGCGGGCCGCGTACGGTCGCGGGCGGGCGGGTGACGCCGGGCGACCCGTTCCTGATCACCAAGATCCTCATCGCCCTGAACGTCCTGGTCTTCGTGCTGGAGCTGGCGATCGGCAACCGGCTGGCCGGCGATCTCGGCCTGTACGCGGTGTGCGCGCCCCCGCAGTACGGGCATGTGTGCGGAGGCGTGGCCGACGGCCAGTGGTACCGGGTGCTGACCTCGGCCTTCGTGCACGACCAGCCGACTCCGCTGCACATCGGCTTCAACATGCTCTCGCTGTGGTGGATCGGCGGCCCGCTGGAACAGCGGCTCGGCCGCTCCCGCTACAGCGCGCTGTATTTCGTCTCCCTGCTCGGTGGCAGCGC
Organism: Streptomyces sp. NBC_00223; assembly: GCF_036199905.1. Taxonomy (NCBI): domain Bacteria; kingdom Bacillati; phylum Actinomycetota; class Actinomycetes; order Kitasatosporales; family Streptomycetaceae; genus Streptomyces; species Streptomyces sp. NBC_00223. The sequence goes on from NZ_CP108109.1 coordinate 4,172,563, forward strand.
GGCGGTGCTGCTGCTCGCGCCGGGCACGCTCACCATCGGTGCCTCGGGTGCGATCTTCGGTCTCTTCGGCGCGACCGCGATCTACATGCGGCGGCTGCGCTACGACATGCGCCCGATCCTGGTCCTGCTGGCGCTGAACATCGTCTTCAGCTTCACCTGGTCCAATGTGAGCTGGCAGGGCCACCTGGGCGGGCTGGTCGCCGGCGTGCTGGTGGCGGTGGGGATAATGTACGCGCCCCGGGAACACCGGAACCTCGTGCAGTGGGGGGCGACCGCGGCCGTGCTGATCGCCTCCGTCGCCCTGACGCTGGTAGCAGTGGCGCAGATCACTCCCTGAGCTTCGCGCCCACCCGTGTCCCTGGCGTTGATCACACGTTATCCACAGCGGACCCAGGATCCTCCGCAAGGTGTGCACAACTTGTGGGAACTGCTGTGCGGAGGGTCACCGATCGACGTTTGCCCTGCAAGATCAACGAAAGACCGGTGGCCGACAGTGCGGCCACCGGTCGTACCGGCGTCAACCTCGTAGAGGTTATCCACAGATCTTCTGACCTTTTCCCCACTGTGGATAACCATGTGGACAAGTGCGCTGACCCACCGGCCGGGGAGTGTCCCGGCCCGATCGGCGCGCCTACTTCCACTGGGTGGAGACGACGAACCCACCCGCGATGAAGCCGAACCCGACCACGATGTTCCAGTTGTTGAGGGCGTCGATCGGCAGACTGCCCTGCGTGACATAGAACAGGACGATCCATGCCAGGCCGACGATGAAGAACGCCAGCATCACCGGCGCGACCCAGTTGATACCACCACCGAGCTTTATCGCCGTGGCGGACTTGGCCGGCGGCGGGGTGAAGTCGGCCTTCTTGCGGATCCGTGACTTCGGCACGAGGAACTCTCCTGTCGATGCTCTGCGTAACCGCGCGGGTGTGTGAGGTTAGCCGGGCGGATGGGCGGATATGGAGGCGCTGCCGCTTCCGGGCGTCCGTTAGCGTAGTGCTTCCTCGGGTTGTAAGGAGACAGGGTATTTGGTAACCGAATCCGGTGGCACCTCCCCCACCCCCTCCTCCCGTTCTGTTCACCGCACGGTAGCGCTGCGAGTGCTCAGTGCGGGAGTCTTCGCGCTGGCCGGACTGATCTTCTGGACGAGTTTCGACACCGCGAAGGGGGTCGACATCCGCAGTGACGACCCGCTTCCGAAGCTTTCCGACACGGTTCGCACCAAGAACAGCCGTAATGAGAAGCTGGAGAACCAGCTCAGCGGAATCCGCTCGGATGTCGACAGGCTCACCCGGCAGGGCAGCGGTCTCAGCGGCGCCGAGCGCGCGCGGATCGACGCCCTCGACCGAGCGGCCGGCACCGACCCGCTGACCGGTCCGGGGCTGGAGGTCACCCTCGACGACGCCCCGCCGAACGCCGGCCCGCTCGTTCCCGGCGTCCCCGACCCGCAGCCGAACGACCTGGTCATCCACCAGCAGGACCTCCAGGCCGTGGTCAACGCGCTGTGGCAGGGCGGCGCGCGCGGCATCCGGGTCATGGACCAGCGGCTGATCTCCACCAGCGCGGTCCGCTGCGTCGGCAACACCCTCATCCTCCAGGGCCGGGTCTACTCGCCGCCCTACCGGATCACCGCCGTCGGCGACCGCGACAAGCTCCGCGCGGCCCTCGACGCCAGCCCCGCGATCCGCAACTACCTCCAGTACGTCGAGGCGTACGGCCTCGGCTGGAAGGTCGCCGCGGATCGGAAGGTCACTCTTCCCGGTTACTCGGGCGCGGTCGACCTTCACTACGCGAAGCCTGTGAGCCCGCCATGACACGGGCGCGGCCGCGGATGAACCCATGCGGAAGCTTTGACCGGCCGTCCTCCCTCACCGGCCGATCTCCCTTTACTCTGTTCCGGGGAACCACAAGGAAGGCAGCGCATGTACGGCTGGATCTGGCGGCATCTGCCGGGTAACTCATGGGTGCGGGCAGTGCTCTCCCTCATGCTGGTCCTCGCCGTCGTCTACGCCCTCTTCCAGTACGTGTTCCCCTGGGCGGAGCCGCTGCTGCCCTTCAACGATGTCACCGTCGACAACGGGATGGCCGCCGTCCGATGAGCGCACGCATTCTCGTGGTCGACAACTACGACAGCTTCGTCTTCAACCTGGTCCAGTACCTCTACCAGCTCGGCGCCGAGTGCGAGGTGCTGCGCAACGACGAGGTCGAGCTGGGGCACGCCCGCGACGGATTCGACGGCGTGCTGCTCTCTCCCGGGCCCGGCACCCCCGAGCAGGCCGGGGTCTGCGTCGACATGGTGCGGCACTGCGCGGAAGCCGGAGTGCCGCTCTTCGGCGTCTGCCTCGGAGTGCAGTCCATCGCGGTCGCGTACGGCGGGGTCGTCGGCCGCGCGCCGGAACTGCTGCACGGCAAGACGTCCCTCGTGACGCACGAGGGGACCGGGGTCTTCACCGGGCTGCCGTCGCCCTTCACCGCGACCCGCTACCACTCGCTCGCGGTCGAGCGCGCCACGCTCCCCGAGGAGTTGCAGGTCACCGCCTGGACGGAGAACGGGATCATCATGGGACTGCGTCACCGGGACGCCGCCGTCGAGGGTGTGCAGTTCCACCCCGAGTCGGTGCTCACCGAATGGGGTCACCGGATGCTCGCCAACTGGCTCGCCGAATGCGGTGACCCGGGTGCGGTCGGCCGCTCGGGCGGGCTCGCCCCGGTGGTGGGGGCGGGCGGTCCCACGGGGAGGGCCGGGGCGTGACCACGCTCCGGCCGGAGCGTCCCGCCGACGGCCCGATGTCCTACGAGGACACCGGGCAGTTCGCCGCTGTCGTGGGGCAGCTGAACGACCCCCTCAACGACCCGCTGCCCGGCCACCCCCCGGCCGCGCCGGACTACCCGGCCTACGCGGAGGCGGCGGGGACCGCTACCGCGCCGGAAGCCGCCGTTCCGGAGGCCCTCGCGCCGGAAGCGCCCGCGTCGCCGTGGTTCCGCGCCCAGCAGGCACCGCCGGAGCCCGCCCCGCCGCCCGCGCCCGTACGATCCGAGCCCGTAAGCCCCCCGCCCGTAAGCCCCGCCCTCGTACGGCGTCCCTCGCACCGGCGCCCGGAGCCGCCGCACCCCGAGGTCACGCACCCCGACCCGCCGCAGGGGCCCCAGGCCCCGCACCCCGAGGCCGTACGCCCCGAGGCTGTACGACCCGAGCTGCTGCGGCAGGCCGAGCCCGTACGCCCCGAGCCCCCGCGGCAGGCCGGACCCATGCGGCCCGAGCCCCCGCGGCGGGCCGGGGTCGAGGAGACCGCGCGGCTGCCGGTGATCTCCGAGGTGATGGACCCCCCGGCGGACCCCGAGGCCCCCGAGGATCCCGGCGCGGCCCCGCTGCTCGCGCCTCCCCCTTCGGACGGCGGCCGGGCCGCCCGCCGCAAGGCCGCGCAGAAGGGGGGCGGCGGCCATCGGGCCCGGAACCGTACCCCCGCCGCGCCCGGCCGCGCCGGAGCCGAGCCCGCCGGTCCGCTGAGCCGGGTCGAGGCGCGCAGGGCCGCCAAGGCGGCCAAGGAGAGCCCCGCGGTCATCGCCAGCCGGATCGTCGGCGAACTCTTCATCACCACCGGTGTGCTGATGCTGCTGTTCGTCACCTACCAGCTGTGGTGGACCAACGTCCGCGCCCACCAGCAGGCCAACAGCGCCTCCAACCACCTCGAACACCAGTGGGACACCGAACAGGGCGACCCCGAACGCGCGGCCGGCGCCTTCTCGCCCGGTCAGGGCTTCGCGATCATGTACATCCCGAAGCTTGACGTCAAGGCGCCCATCGCGCAGGGCGTCTCCAAGCACAAGGTGCTCGACAAGGGCATGATCGGCCACTACGACGGCGCCCTGAACACCGCGATGCCGTGGGACAAGACCGGCAACTTCGCGGTCGCCGCCCACCGCAACACCCATGGTGAGCCCTTCCGCTACATCAACCACCTGGTGCCGGGTGACAAGGTGGTGGTCGAGACGGGCAGTACGTACTACACGTACCGGATCACCTCGTCGCTGCCGTCGACCCCGCCGAGCAATGTCAGCGTCCTGCGGCCCGTCCCGGTCGGTTCCGGGTACACCGGGCCGGGCCGCTATCTCACCCTGACCACCTGCACGCCCGAGTTCACCAGCACCAACCGGCTGATCGTCTGGGGCAAGCTGATCGAGGAACGGCCGCGCAGCAAGGGCAAGCCCGACGCGCTGGTCGAATAGCCGGGGGCTCGCGCGTCGCTGTGTCGAGCCCGCACTCGAAGCCCGACTCGAAGAACGGAACAGTGTGACGACCAGCAACCGCGGTGGACGGGGACGTGTCGCGGCCACCATCAGCGTTCTCGGCGAGCTGCTCATCACCGCCGGGCTCGTCCTGGCGTTGTTCGTCGCCTACTCGCTGTGGTGGACCAATGTGATAGCGGACCGCCACGAGCGGAAGGCGGGCGACAAGGTCCGCCAGGAGTGGGCGCAGGGCCAGGGCCACAAGGGCAGCGACGCGCCCGCGATCGGCCTCGACACCAAGGACGGCATCGGCTTTCTGCACGTCCCGGCGATGGGCAGGAACTTCGAGGTGCTGGTCAAGAAGGGCACCTCGACCGATGTGCTCAACGAGGGCGTGGCCGGCTACTACACCGACCCGACGCCCGCCGCGATGCCGTGGGACAAGACCGGCAACTTCACCCTCGCCGCCCACCGCGACGGCCACGGCGCCAAGTTCCACAACATCAACAAGATCCACGACGGTGACCCGGTCGTCTTCGAGTCCAAGGACACCTGGTACGTCTACAAGGTCTACAAGATCCTCGACCAGACCTCGAAGTACAACGTGGCCGTCACCGACCAGGTCCCCGAGGAGTCCGGCAAGTCCAAGCCGGGCCGCTACATCACCCTGACGACCTGCACCCCGGTCTACACCTCGCGTTACCGCTACATCGTCTGGGGCCAGCTGGTCCGCACCGAGAAGGTCGACCCGCAGCGCACGCCGCCGCCCGAGCTGAGATAGCACCCGAGCCGAGGCGACACATCCGAGGCAGTCGAAGAGCGCCGCATGACGAAGGTGCGGCCCGCACACCGTGTGCGGGCCGCCCCTTCACCGTTCATCGGTCAGCCGACGGTCAGCCCCCGCCGCCGCCGAACGCCTTGAGGGTGATCGGCTGGCCCTCCTGGAGCGGCGTCCCGGCCGGCGGGTCGGTGTCGAAGACCCGCGCGTTCGGATCCTGGCTGCCCTGGACCGAGATCTGGAGGTCCAGATTCAGGCCCTGTAGCGCCGCGCTGGCCTCCGCGACGGTCCTGTTCCGGATGTCCGGCATCGGCGACGGCTGCTGCGTCGGCTGCGGACCGCTGGAGATGACCAGGGCGATCTGCGTGTCCAGGGTCTGCTCGCTGAACGGAGCAGGGGTCTGGCTGATCACATTGCCCTCCTGGACGCTGTCCGAGGGCTGCCGCGACGAGGTGACGTTGGTGAAGCCGTCCTTCTGCAACTGGGAGCGTGCCGCGTCCTCCGTCATGTTCTGGAGGTTCGGCACCTCCTCCTGCTTCGGGGCCTGCGCCACGGTGAGGACGACCTTGGTGCCCTTGGCCTTCTTCTCGCCGCCCGACGGGTCCTGGCTCAGCACGATGTCCGGGTCGGAGGTCGTCGACGTCTTGTACTTCACGGAGTACGTGAAGCCCTTGTCGGTCAGCTGCTGCTGGGCGTCGGTGAGCTTGTCGGTCGTGACGTCCGGGACCGCGACCGGGGCCGCTCCCTTGGACAGGGTGACCGTGATCGTCTTGTCGGACGGGACCGGGGCGTCGGCGGCGGGGGCCTGCTTGCAGATCAGGTCCTTCTCCACGTTGTCGCAGTACTCCGCGGGACCCTTGACGAGCTTCAGGTCGACATTGGTGGCCTTGATCTGCGCGTCGGCCATGGAGCTGTTCACAAAGCTCGGCACGGTGTCGTTGCCGGACGGCGAGTCACCGCCGAAGACCGCCTTGCCGAGGAAGATCGCGCCGACCAGGACGAGGACGCCGGCGATGACCAGCAGCACCGTGGAGGTGTTGTTGCTCTTCTTCTGGCGCCGCCGGTCCGGGCGGTCCTCGTAGCCGTAGCCCCCGTCGTCGTCCCGCATCGGGGGCAGCATCGAGGTGTGCTGGGCGTCGGTCTGCGGGGGCAGCGCGGTGGTCTGGCCACCGTCGCCGTACTGGTGCGGGTAGCCGTAGCCGGCCACGCCCATCGCGGCGGTCGCGGCGACCGGCTGGCCGTCGAGCGCCGCCTCGATGTCGGCCCGCATCTCGTCGGCCGACTGGTAGCGGTAGTTCGGGTCCTTGGTGAGCGCCTTGAGGACGATCGCGTCCATCGCGGGCGTGACCTCGGGGTCGTACACCGACGGCGGCTGCGGTTCCTCGCGCACGTGCTGGTACGCCACCGCGACCGGTGAGTCGCCGACGAAGGGCGGCCGTACGGTCAGCAGCTCGTAGAGCAGGCAACCCGTCGAATACAGGTCGGAACGGGCGTCGACCTGCTCGCCCTTGGCCTGCTCGGGGGAGAGGTACTGGGCGGTGCCGATGACGGCCGCGGTCTGGGTCATGGTCATACCGGAGTCGCCCATCGCGCGGGCGATGCCGAAGTCCATGACCTTGACCTGACCGGTCCGGGTCAGCATGACGTTGGCCGGCTTGATGTCCCGGTGCACGATGCCCGCGCGGTGGCTGTACTCCAGCGCCTGGAGGATGCCGACGGTCATCTCCATGGCCCGCTCGGGCAGCAGCTTGCGCCCGGAGTGCAGCAGCTCGCGCAAGGTGGAGCCGTCCACGTACTCCATGACGATGTACGGGATCGAGACCCCGTCGACATAGTCCTCACCGGTGTCGTACACGGCGACGATCGACGGGTGGTTGAGCGACGCGGCGGACTGGGCCTCACGGCGGAAGCGGGCCTGGAAGGACGGGTCACGGGCGAGGTCCACCCGCAGCGTCTTCACGGCGACCATGCGGCCGAGTCGGGTGTCGTGGGCGAGGTACACCTCGGCCATGCCACCACGGCCGAGCACCGAGCCCAGCTCGTACCGGCCGCCGAGGCGACGCGGCTCTTCCATAGCTCTGCCCTCTCCTCAAACCCGTTCTCAGATCGAGTCGCGTTGACCCGGATCGCGTTAACCCATGCCCTGCGCCTGCTCGGGAATACGCTACCGGGCGTATCCCGCGCAACTCCGCCCCGGCCGTCCGCTGATACCTGACCGGTATCTGGAGGCGGCCCGCGCACGCCGTAGTGGCTGCTCCCGCGTCCCTGGTGACGCTTGTCTCACTTGTTGAGGACCGCCTCCATGACCTTCTTGGCGATGGGCGCGGCCAGCCCGCCGCCCGTGATGTCGGAGCGGTTCGCGGAGCTGTCCTCGACCACGACCGCCACGGCGACCGGGGACCCCTGGTCGGTCATCGCGTAGGAGACGAACCAGGCGTAGGGGTTCTGGTCGTTGTTCAGACCGTGCTGCGCGGTGCCGGTCTTGCCGCCGACCTTGACCCCGGGGATCCGGGCGTTGGTGCCGGTGCCCTCGTTGACCACGGTCTCCATCATCGACTGGAGCTTCTGCGCGTTCTCCGGCGACAGCGGCTTCGACAGTTCCTTGGGGCTGGTCTGCGCGATGGTGCTCAGGTTGGGGGCGACGAGCTTGTCGATCTCGTAGGGCTGCATCAGGGTGCCGTTGTTGGCGATCGCCGCGGCGACCATGGCCATCTGCAGCGGGGTGGCCGCGGTGTCGAACTGGCCGATGGAGGACAGCGCGACCTGGTCCGGGCTCATCTTGGTGTCGAAGTTGCCGGCGTTCGCCCGGACCGGGACGAACTGTTCCTGGTTGAAGCCGAACTTCTCGGCCTCGTCGGTCATGTCCTTGAGCCCGATGTCGGCGCCGAGTTTGCCGAAGACGCTGTTGCAGGAGTACCTGAGCGCGATCCGCAGCGTGGCGTTCTTGCACGGGATGTTGCCCTCGTTGGGCAGCGGGACCGTGGTGCCCGGCAGGGTGTACGGGTCCGGGGACTCCGTCCCCTTGTCGATGTCGGTGATCTTCCCGGTCTCCAGCGCGGCCGCGGCCGTGACCAGCTTGAACGTCGAGCCCGGGGGGTAGGTCTGGCGCAGCGCCCGGTTGAGCGACGGGTCGTCCGGGTCGTTCTTCTTGTCCAGCGCCACCCAGTTCTTGGCGTCGGTCTGCGAGTTCCCCGCGATGGTCGAGGGGTCGAAGGACGGGGTGCTGGCCAGGGCGAGGATCGCGCCCGTGCGCGGGTCGATCGCGGCGACCGCGCCCTTCTTGGCGCCCAGCCCCTTGTACGCGGCCTCCTGCGCCTTGGCGTTCAGCGTCGTGACGACGTTGCCGCCCTTCTTCTCCTTGCCGGTGAGCAGATCGATCGTGCGGTTGAAGAACAGCCGGTCGTCGTCGCCGGTCAGGAACTTGTCCTGGACGCCCTCCAGCATGGTGGTGCCGTACGCCTGCGAGGCGTACCCGGTCACCGGGGCCCACATCGGACCGTTGGTGTAGGTGCGCTTGTACTTGAAGTCACTGCCGGTGGTCGTGGTGTGACCGGTGATCGCCTTGCCGTCGACGATGATGTCGCCGCGCGGCTGGGCGTACTGGTTGATGGCCACCCGGCGGTTGTGCACGTCGTTGGAGAGCTGGTCGGCCTGGACGAACTGCACATAGTTGACGCGCAGCAGCAGGGCGAGGACGAGGAGACCGCAGAAGACCGCGACCCGTCGCAGGGGCTTGTTCACTGGGTACGCACCACCTGGGTCGCTTCGGCGTCGGGGGAGGGGGCGGGGCTGGGGGCCGGCCGCCTGGCGGTGTCGCTGATCCGCAGCAGGATCGCGACCAGCGCCCAGTTGGCGATGACCGAGGAGCCGCCCTGGGCCAGGAACGGCATGGTCATACCGGTCAGCGGAATGAGCCCGGTGACGCCGCCCGCGACGACGAAGACCTGGAGCGCGAAGGCGCCGGACAGACCGATGGCGAGCAGCTTGCCGAAGGGGTCACGGGCGGCCAGCGCGGTACGTATGCCGCGCTCGATGAGCAACGCGTAGAGCAGCAGGATGGCCATCAGTCCGGCCAGGCCCAGTTCCTCGCCGACGGTGGCCAGGATGTAGTCGCTCTTGGGTGCGATGCCGCCGATCAGCCGGGAGTAGCCCTGGCCGAGGCCGGAGCCGAAGAGGCCGCCGGAGCCGAAGGCGTACATCGCCTGGGCGGTCTCGGTGACGTCGCCGTGCTGGAGGGCCAGCGGGTGCAGCCAGTTCTGGACGCGGACCTGCACATGCGACTCGTAGGAGGCGACGGCGACCGCTCCGGCCGAGCTGAGCAGCAGGCCGAAGACGATCCAGCTGGTCCGCTCGGTGGCGACGTACAGCATGATCACGAAGAGGCCGAAGAAGAGCAGCGAGGTGCCCAGGTCGGTCTCGAAGACCAGGATCAGCAGGCTCATGGCCCAGATGACCAGGATCGGACCGAGGTCGCGGCCGCGCGGCAGGTACAGACCCATGAAGCGGCGGCTGGCCAGCGCGAGGGCGTCCCGCTTGACCATCAGATAGCCCGCGAAGAAGACCGTGATGATGATCTTCGCGAACTCTCCCGGCTGGAGCGAACCGACTCCGGGGATGGTGATCCAGATCCGGGCGCCGTAGACCGCGGGGAAGAAGATCGGGAGCACCAGCAGGATCAGCGCGGCGAACATCGAGATGTACGTGTAGCGCTGGAGGATGCGGTGGTCCTTGAGGAAGACCAGCACGCAGACGAACAGGGCGACGCCGAGGGTGGACCACATCAGCTGGTTGGGCGCCATGGCCCTGCCCAGCCGGGGCTCCTGGTCGAGCCGCCAGATCAGCACCAGGCCGAGGCCGTTGAGCAGAGTGGCGATCGGCAGCATCAGCGGGTCGGAGTACGGGGCGAACTTGCGGACCAGCAGATGGGCGACGCCGGCGAGCAGACCGAGCCCGAGACCGTAGCCGAGCAGCCCGGCGGGCACCGCGTCGTTCTTGGCGAGCCCGACATTGGCGTACGCGAACACCGGGATGGCCACGGCGAAGACGAGCAGGGCCAGCTCGGTGTTGCGTCGGTTGGGCGCGCCGATCGACGTGATGGTGGTGGTGTTGCTGGCGCTCATGACGAGCCGGCTCCTCCTGCTGGTCCCCGTGCTATTGCTGGCCTGAACCGCACTGCTGGGCCAGCTTCTTCTCGTCGGGCGTCAGGGACGGGGTCGGGGCGGTCGTCGGGGTGTCGCTCGTGGTGCTCTTCTTCGCGCCGGGCTTGGCGCCCGCCGAGCCCGTGGCGGCGCCCGCGCCGACCTGGTCCTCGGCAGCCTTGGTGGCGTCCTTGGCCTTGTCGGTGACGGTCTTGGAGTCGGCGACCTTCTGGCAGACACCGGCCTGCTGGGCCAGCTCGTCGGCCTTGTCGTCGGCCTGGCCGAGACTGCCGACGGCGATGGTGTCCTCGACCTGCTTGCGCTGATAGGCCGGGAGGTACTTGAGCTTGACGTCGGTGCGGTCGTTGTGGACCTTCGACAGGTTGATCCAGGCGAGCTTCTGGTCGATGCCCTGGTAGACGGCGACATGGTCGCCCTTGGCGCCGACGTAGTACTGCGTCTGGGTCCAGGCGTACGCGCCGTACAGGCCGCCGCCGATCACCGCGATCACGGCCACGGTGATCAGGCTCCGCCTGAGCCAGGCGCGCTTGCCGGGCTTGTCGAAGTCGGAGTCGTCATAGGCGCCGAAGGAGCCGAGCGGGCCGCCGCCGGGGACCGGCTCGCCGCTGCCGGGCGGGCCGAAGGCGCCGGGCGGGCCGGCCTGGTGCGGGGTGCGGCCGAGTTCGGAGGCGCGGCCGGCGGGGGTCTGGAGGTGGCGCGGGTCGCTCAGCGGCAGCTGGGTCTCGGCGACGGCGCCGACCACGACCGGGGTGTCGTTGAGCTGCGCGGCCAGCGTGTCGCCGTCGTCGGTGTCGAGGACATCGGCGACGATGCAGGTGATGTTGTCCGGGCCGCCGCCGCGCAGGGCGAGCTGGATCAGCTCCTGCACGGTCTCGTGCGGCGCCTGGTAGCCGGCGAGGGTGTCCTCCAGCGTCTGGTGGCTCACGACGCCGGACAGGCCGTCGGAGCAGATCAGATAGCGGTCGCCGACCCGGACCTCGCGGATCGACAGATCGGGCTCGACGCGCTCGCCGCTGCCCAGCGCGCGCATCAGCAGGGAGCGCTGCGGGTGGGTGGTCGCCTCTTCCTCGGTGATCCGGCCCTCGTCGACGAGCCGCTGCACCCAGGTGTGGTCCTGGGTGATCTGGGTCAGCACACCGTCGCGCAGCAGATAGGCGCGGGAGTCGCCGACGTGGACCAGACCGAGCCGCTGCCCGGTCCACAGCAGGGCGGTCAGGGTGGTGCCCATGCCCTCCAGCTGCGGGTCCTCCTGGACCATGTGCAGCAACTGGTCATTGGCGCGCTGCACGGCCGTGCCCAGCGAGGTGAGGATGTCGGAGCCGGGAATGTCGTCGTCGAGCGTGACGATGGTGGAGATCACCTCGGAGGAGGCGACCTCACCGGCGGCCTGGCCGCCCATGCCGTCGGCGATCGCGAGCAGACGGGGGCCGGCGTAGCCGGAGTCCTCGTTCCCCTCGCGGATCATGCCCTTGTGCGAACCGGCGGCGAAACGCAGGCTCAGAGACATGCGTACCTCCCCCGTCGGCTCCGGGTACATCCGCACGCTGCCCACCCTCTCGCTCGCGCGTCGTGGCTCCGCTGCCCCATTGTGCGACTACTTCCGCAGCTCGATGACGGTCTTGCCGATGCGGATCGGCGCACCCAACGGGACCGGCGTGGGCGTGGTCAGCCGGTTCCGGTCCAGATAGGTGCCGTTCGTGGACCCCAGGTCCTCGACGATCCACTGTCCGTCGCGGTCCGGGTAGATCCTGGCATGCCTGCTGGACGCGTAGTCGTCGTCGAGCACAATCGTCGAGTCGTGTGCGCGGCCCAGGGTGATGGTCTGGCCCTGGAGCGCCACGGTGGTGCCGGCCAGCGAGCCCTCGGCGACCACCAGTTTGGTGGGGGCACCGCGGCGCTGGCGGTTGTTCTGCGGCTGCTGGCGGGCGGCCGGCGGTGCCTGCTGCTGCCGCTGCTGCGGCGGACGTGAGCGGTCGTCCCCGCGGCGCGCGCCGCGCTGGGTCACCCGGGTTCCGAACAGGTCGCTGCGGATGACCTGTACTGCGACGATCACGAACAGCCACAGCACGGCGAGGAAACCCAACCGCATGACCGTCAGGGTCAGCTCTGACATTGCCCCCGCTTCACCCTTCGGCTTGCCGGTACACGATGGTGGTGCTCCCCACGACAATGCGGGAGCCGTCGCGGAGCGTAGCGCGCTGGGTGTGCTGTCCGTCCACCACGATGCCGTTTGTTGATCCGAGGTCCTGGACCACGGAGGGCGTACCGACCCGGATCTCGCAGTGCCGGCGCGATACGCCGGGGTCGTCGACCCGTACATCGGCCTCGGTGGAACGGCCGAGCACGAGGGTCGCGCGCGAGATCTGGTGGCGGGTGCCGTTGATTTCGATCCACCGGCGGGCGTTCGCCGCGGGGGAGCCCGCAGGGACGCCGGTGCCGGGCAGCCGGGTCACCGGCGCCGGGCCGGAGCGGGGTCCCGCCCCGGGGGGCGGGCCCGCCGGGATCGGCGGCGGGGCCGCGGGGCGCTGCGGAGCGGCGGGTCCCGGCTGCTGGGGCTGCGGGTAGCCCGGACGCGCCTGCTGGGCCGGGGGGCCCTGCTGGTGCGAGGGCTGCGGCTGGCCGGGGTGGCCCGGCTGCGCGTGCTGGGACTCGCTGGAGGCCAGGGTGCGGCTGCGGACCCGGTACAGACCGGTGTCGAGGTCGGCGGCCCGCTCCAGATGGACCTTGACGGTGCCCATGAAGGTGTAGCGCTGCTGCTTGGCGTAGTCCCTGACCATGCCGGCCAGTTCGTCGCCGAGCTGCACCGAGTACGGGCTCAGCCGCTCGTAGTCCGGGGCGCTCAGCTCGACGATGAAGTCGTTCGGCACCACGGTGCGGTCCCGGTTCCAGATCGTCGCGTTGTTGTCGCACTCGCGCTGGAGCGCGCCGGCGATCTCGACGGGCTGGACCTCGCTCTTGAACACCTTGGCGAAGGTGCCGTTCACCAGGCCTTCCAGCCGCTGCTCAAAGCGCTTCAGTACACCCACCGGGCACCTCCCTCCTCGGGGCCTTCCTTACGAGTCATTTCCGAAACTGCTCACTGATCGTATCCACGCGTGGGAAAAAGAGCTGGTTCCCCGATCTTGCTGGACAGGGCAGTGTCAACCCTCACACCGCGCCGCGCCTGCCCATCCCCTGCCCACTGCGATGGTAGATGCGGTGTCTGTCCCTCGTTCCCCATTCACCGGTCCCCAGTCCAGTGTCCCCAGTGTCCCGCACCGCCACGCCCGCTCCGTTCCGCCTCCCCCGGGGTGCTCCCACCATGCCCGCCCCGCGCCGAAACGGATGTGATTCCACTCCTGGCACCGTGCTAATCTTCTGCATGTCGGGAGGCGATCCCACACCATCGGAACCGGCCGGTTCCCGGTGTGAGAGGTTCGAGCGACAACACCCATGCGCGGGTGGCGGAATAGGCAGACGCGCTGGATTCAGGTTCCAGTGCCCGAAAGGGCGTGGGGGTTCAACTCCCCCCTCGCGCACAGTGATCAGGACCCCTGTCCCGGGGAAACCCGGGGCGGGGGTTTCTGCGTTCACGGGGGTCGGCCGACGGGTTGTGACGGGCCGTTGTTTTCTTGGTGACAGGTCAAAAGTAGAAGGTCTCCTGTTGACCTGTCAAGAGTGGAAGGTAAGATGTCTTCCATGAGCCTTCGCCACGCGGTCCTGGGGCTGCTCGCCGAGCGTCCGGCCAGCGGCTACGACCTGATGAAGCTGTTCGAGACGTCGCTCGCCAACGCCTGGCCGGCCACGCAGAGCCAGGTCTACGGCGAGCTGGGCAAGCTGGCCGCGTCGGGTCTGCTCACGGTGTCCGCGGAGGGTCCGCGCGGGCGCAAGGAGTACGCCATCACCGACGAGGGCCTGGCCGAGCTGCGGCACTGGCTGACCGGGACCGAGCCCGAGCGGACCCGCCGCAGCGAGATGCTGCTGCGGGTGTTCTTCCTCGGCGTTCTCACTCCGGTGGAGGCCACCGCGTATCTCGGTCTTGAGGCGTCCCGGGCCGCCGCGGAGCACACCGCGCTCCAGGACCTGGAGGGGACCGTGGACTGGGGGGACGACGACATATCGGTGTACGGGCGCCTCGCCCTGGAGTTCGGTCTGCGTCTGACGGCCATGCGGGAGGAATGGGCGCGCTGGGCGGTCGGCGAGATCGAGAACCGTCGGGCGGAGTAAGCGGGGCCGGGACAACTCGCCGCGTCCGCCCTCGGTCTGAGGCGCCGTGGGACGGGTGCGGAACCGGGACCGGGACCGTGCGGGAGCCCGGAGCGCCCCGGCGGTCTCCTTGTCGCCCGGCTCAACGGTGGCAGGCGACCGGGAACCGGGGCAGGGTGGTGTCCGTTGGAGCCATTGGGCAAAGGAATCGTCAAGCGGCGCGGCCCGCGCCGAACCGAGCAGGGAGATCCACCATGGGTGTCAGCCTCTCCAAGGGCGGCAATGTTTCGCTGACGAAGGAGGCCCCCGGACTCACGGCGGTCACCGTCGGCCTGGGATGGGACGCGCGTACGACCACGGGCGCGGACTTCGACCTCGACGCGAGCGCGTTGCTGCTCGACACGACGGGCAAGGTCGTCTCGGACAAGCACTTCGTCTTCTTCAACAACCTCAAGAGCCCCGACGGCTCCGTCGAGCACACCGGGGACAACCTCACGGGTGAGGGCGAGGGTGACGACGAGTCGATCAAGGTGAACCTGGCCGGTGTGCCCGCCGACGTGGACAAGATCGTCTTCCCGGTCTCGATCTACGACGGCGAGACCCGCCAGCAGAGCTTCGGCCAGGTCCGCAACGCGTACATCCGCGTCATCAACCAGGCCGGCGGCGCCGAGATCGCCCGCTACGACCTCACCGAGGACGCCTCCACGGAGACCGCCATGGTCTTCGGCGAGCTGTACCGCAACGGGGCGGAGTGGAAGTTCCGGGCCGTCGGCCAGGGCTACGCCTCCGGCCTGCGCGGCATCGCACAGGACTTCGGCGTCAACCTCTGACGTACGGGGACCCACGGGCCTGACATACGGAGCCGCGCTCACCCGGCCGAGGTGCCGGGGAGCGCGGCGTCGTGTTTCCGGCAGGACGTCACGGGAGGACGTCAGGCGACTTCTTGGGGCGGCGTCAGGCGACGAAGCGCTCCGCCAGCGTCTTCGCCTTCAGGACCACGTCCTCCTGCGCCTGCGCCCGGGAGGCGTCCGCCAGGTCGACCAGCTCGGCCATCTCCGGCTTGCTCCTGGCGAGCGTCAGTTCGGGGATGACGAAGTCCACCTCCAGGCCGAGCATCGCGGTGAGCACCTTCTCCAGGTAGGTCGCCACGAACTCGAAGCTCTCGCGGGGCGTTCCCGGCCCGTAGCCGCCGCCGCGCGCGGCGATCACCGTGGTGGGCGTCCCGGCCGCCGACGGCGCCGGGCCCCCGGTCCGTCCGGCGATGATCACCTGGTCCAGCCACGCCTTGAGCGCGGACGGGATCGTGAAGTTGTACATCGGGGTGCCGATCACTATCGCGTCGGCCCGTTCCAGTTCCTCGGCGAGTTCCGCCCGCAGCGCGGCCGCTTCCGCCTGCCCGGGTGTGCGCGCCTCGGCCGGGGTGGCGGCACCGATGATTCCGTCGGCGGTCAGATGCGGCAGCGGGTTCTTCGCGAGATCGCGGTAGACGACCGTGCCGTCCGGGTGCCGGCTCTCCCACTCCCTGCGGAAGGTGGCGGTGAGCTCACGGGAGACCGAGGGCTCGTGGAAGGCGGAGGAATCGATGTGCAGCAGCGTGGCCATGGGGAAGCCTCATTCGGGTAGCTCGGAATGTGCGCGTCGCCGCGTCGGCGTGGTGCACGCCCACGGCTGCGCAAGTTCGTACGTAGCTATTGATAACACAGGAGCTTACTTTTTTGCAGCTCCATCTTACGGCGGAGTAAGGTGAGCAGATGGAACGGGGACGGCAAGTTGAGGCACGCACGCCCTGTGTCGGAGTCGATGTGGCCTTGACCAGGGTCTTCGAGCTGTTCGGCAAGCGGTGGACCGGGCTGATCGTGGCGGTCCTCACACAGCGGCCCGCCTACTTCGCCGAGTTGCGCCGGGCCATCCCCAAGATCAGTGAGCGCATGCTCTCCGACCGGCTGTCCGAACTCGTCGACGCCGGTCTTGTCGTCCGTGAGGTCGACCACGGTCCGCCGCTGCGGGTCAGTTACGGGCTCACGGAAGCCGGCCAGGCCATCCGCCCGGCGCTCCACGAGCTGGGGAAGTGGGCGCAGACCTATCTGCCCGAGGGCAGCCCGTGCACCGAGCCCGACCCCGACGCCGCGGCGGTCGTGGGCCTGCGGCCCGGGGAGTGTGGCGAAAGCGCCTGACGGCTGCGCGGGCGGTTTGCGCGGTCCGCATACGCCGCACCGGCCGGGCCGCCACGTCAGCCGGGCCGGTATCCCGTGCCGCTCCCCTTTATGACCACCGGCGGGTAAGCCCCCGCCGCCAGGATCGGGCCCCTTACGGGATGGGCCGCTTACGGATGGGCCGCCGCGTCCGCGTTGTAGCGCACCAGGTAGTCCGCGAACCGTGCCAGGTCGGCCGGATCCCACTCCGCCAGCCGCTCCTTGAACGACTCCTGCCGCCGTACCCGGGCCGCCGCCAGGATCTCGATCCCCCGGGGTGCCAGGTGCAGTACCTGCACCCGGTGGTCGGCCGGGTCGACCCGCCGCTCGATGAAGCCGAGCCGCTCCAGCGCCGCCACCTGCCGGCTCACCGTGGACTTGTCCAGCAGATAGTGCGCGGCCAGATCGGTCGCCCGGCACCCCTGCTGCTCCTCCAGGTGCGAAAGGATCGTGTACGCGACGAGGGAGAGCTCCGGGTGCATCCGCGCCGCGGTGGCCCGCGCCCGGCGTGCGAAGGCGGTCAGCTCGCGCTGAATGGTCTCCAGCGAGGGCCCGGTGGACGGTTCGGCTGCCGCCTCGGTGGACGGTTCGCCCGCCGAACCGGCGGGCGGCTCGGCGGGCGAACCCCCGTACGGTTCCTGTGACGTCTCGGTTGCGGACATCGCGGCTGCTCCTCGACCTTCCCTGACCTCTGCGCAACATGTTGCAGAATGCAACAATATCAGGCGGGCAGCGGAAGCTCGAACCAGACCACCTTGCCGACCGCCTTGCGGCTGGTCCCCCAGCGCCGCGACAGATGCGACACCAGCGCCAGCCCGCGTCCCCGTATGTCGTCCGGGTCCGCGCGCTGCAACTGCGGCAGGTTGTGGTTGTCGTCGCTCACCTCGACCAGCAGCTTGCCGACCCGCATCAGCCGCAGCTCCACCTCGTACGAGGCCGCCCTGATCGCATTGGTCACCAGCTCGCTGACCAGCAGCTCCGCCGTGTCGCTGAGCTTGTCCAGCCCCCACAGCGCGAGTTGACGGCGGGTCGACTCGCGGGCGGTGGCCACCGCACTGCGGTCGAGCGGCAGTGACCAGCGCACCACGTCCTGCTCGTCGACGCCCTCGAACCGCGCGACGAGCAGCGCCACGTCGTCCCTGCGGTCCTCGGAGTGCAGCCGGGCCAGGATCTGCGCGCAGACGTCCTCGGGCGTCTGCCGCGGTTCGATCGCATGGGCGCAAAGGGCGGCGAGCCCCGCGTCTATGCCCTGGCCGCGCACCTCGACCAGGCCGTCCGTGCACAGCACCAGCCAACTGCCGTCCGGCGCCGGGATCTCCACGGTCTCGAACGGCACCCCGCCGACCCCGATCGGCGCGCCGCCCGGGATCCGCAGCAGTTCGCCGTGCCCGTCGTGACCGGCCAGCACCGGCGGGATGTGGCCGGCGTTGGCGAGGGTCAGGGTGCGGTGGATCGGGTCGTAGACCGCGTAGACGCAGGTGGCGAGGTGTTCGGGGCCGAGCCGGTGGGCGAGGTTGTCGAGGTGGCGCAGCAGTTGGGCGGGCGGCAGGTCGAGCGCGGCCATGGTGATCACCGAGGTGCGGAACTGGCCCATCACGGCGGCGGCCTGGAGCCCGTGCCCCATCACATCGCCGACGATCAGCGCCACCCGGCCGCCGGGGAGCTGGATCGCGTCGAACCAGTCGCCGCCGACCTGGGCCTGCCGGTCCCCGGGCATGTAGTGATGGGCGATACGGACGCCGGGAATCCGGGGCGGCCGGGTCGGCATCATGGAACGCTGCAAGGTGGCGGCCGCGCGCGACTCCTGGCGGTGCAGCCGGGCGTTGTCGATGTGCACGGCGCCGCGCGCGACGATCTCCGTGGCGGTGGCGACATCCCTGGCGTCGAAGGGGCGGCGGCCGGGGTCGCGCAGAAAGCAGACCCGGCCCAGCACGGTGCCGCGCGCGGTGAGCGGCGCCACGATCATGGAGTGCCCGGGCAGCAGCGGACCGAGCGCGGGCACACCCAGGTCGAGGGCGATGTCGGGGGCGAGCGAGGGGTCCACGACGGGGACGAGTACGGGTTCGCCGAGCCTCGGCACTATTTCGTCGGCCGCCAGCGTCAGCAGCTCGCCCTCGGGCAGCGCGGCCTCCCACGGCCCGGGCGGGCCCGGACGGGCGACGGCGACCCGGCGGACCAGCACGGTGTCGGCGGGCCGGTCGTCCTTGGGCGGCTCGGTGTCGGAGAAGAGCTGGTCGACCACGAGCACGGCGGCGAAGTCGGCGAAGCGCGGCACCGTCACCGAGCACAGCTCGCGCGCGGTGGTGTGCAGGTCGAGCGTGGAGCCGACGACCGAACCGGCCTCGCGCAGCAGGGCCAGCTGCTCGTCGAGCGCGGTGCCCTGGGTCGTGCGGCCCGGGCCGTCCTGTCCGGGCGACCCGGGTGCGTACGGCGGCGCCGGGGTGAGCGACGGCGGGGGTACGGCGGTCAGCGCGGACGCGCTCGCGAGATCCGTGGCCGGCGGGCCCTCGGCGCCCGGCGGGGCCGTACCGCCGGCCGCGGTGCGCGAGCGCGGCCCCGGCGGCAGCTCGCGGCGTATGGACGTCCCGGTGGGGGAGGCCGCGGCGGTCCGGGCGTAGTCGTGCGGGATGACGGGCAGCCGGGTGCCGCTCTCGACCTCCAGGCAGGGGTGCCCCAGCGGCGCGATCTGCCCGACGACCCGGTCCAGCCGGCCGGTGCCCATGCCCGGAAGCACCGTACGCAGCCGGGCGGTGAGCGCCTGGCCCTGCGCGGGATCGGCGGCGGGGGCGAGCACCGCGGCGATCGCGATGTCCTGGCGCTGCGGTCCCTCCGCGGTGTACGGCAGCAGCCGCCCGCCGAGGGCGATCCGCAGGCCGCCCGTACGCAGCGGCTTGGCATGCGTCGCGAGGGCCAGCAGGCTGCGGCCGCCCGGCTCCACGATGCGGTAGGTCCACCACAGGACGTCCTTGAGCGTGCCCTCCCGGTCGGTCGCCGCCAGCGCCCCGGCCCACGAGGAGTAGGTGAGGTCGTCCAGCACCTCCAGGGCGTCCTGGTACGACCCGGCCGACCGCGTACCGGCGGACGGGCCCGTGGTCGGGCGGGCCGGGGTGAGCAGCCCGGAGGCGCGGTGGCCGAAGACCTGCTCCCAGCGGTGGCCGAAGAGCTCCTCGGCGCCGCGGTTCCAGTACGAGATCCGGCCGTCGGGGTCGACGCACAGCACCGCGAGGCGCAGCAGGGCGGCCACTCCAGGGATGGGGACGGGGAGGGGGACGGCGTAGGAGAGGGCTGCGGCGGGGGCCCGTACGCCGCTCCCGGACGAGGGGCGCGGTATCCGGCGGTCCACGTCGTCGGCACCGGGCGGCCGCTCGCGGGAGTCGTCCTTGCGGGGTGCTTCCGGCTGGGCCGGTGCCCCGGGACGGCCGGGCGTGTCGGGCCGGCGGGGTGCTTCGGGCCGGCCGGGCGGCTGCCGGTCCTCGCGCTGGTCGTGGCCGCCGGGACGGTCGGTGTGATGATCTGCGTCGGTGGCTGCGGAATGCCTGGTGATCTCGTCCAACGTCGTGCACCTGCGGTTCGGCGCTGAGAGGGGTTTCCTGACCCAAGGCAAGCACGAAACCTCGGGTGGGGACGCCCGAACGGCCGGATTGGCCCCCGGTCGTGGGACGGTGACGGGCCGTCGGCTGACGCGGGCGTCCACGGCGGTCGAGCCGATACGGCGTCGGACGGGCGCGGCCGGCGGCAGCGGACGCGGCGGCGACGCGGACGCGCTCCCACGAAGATCCCCGCGGTAGGCCCTAGGCTGTCCGAGTGACGAACACCTCCGGAACCGAATCCTCCACCGCCGCATCCGCTGCCGCCGCCGCGCCCGCGTCCGGCGCGGAGGAACGGCTCGCGAAGGCGGTGCGCGCGGCCGAGCAGGCGCTCATCGAGTTCGAGATCGCCGTGGAGACCTTCCGGGTCGAGGTGGAGAACTTCTCCCGGCTGCACCACCAGCGGCTCGGCCCGATGTACGCCCGGCTCGACGAGCTGGACGCGCTGATCGCGGAGGCCGTCGCGGCGCACAGCGGTGACCGGGCCGACATCGAGCGGGCCTGGGAGGCCAGGGCGCTGGTCATGCCGATGCCGGGGATCGAGGAGCTGTTCGGCGGGCTGCTCGGCTCCGACGGGGTACGGCCGGTGGACGACCCGAATCCGCCGCGCCGGGTCAGGCCGGGCAAGGAGGCCCAGCGCCTCTACCGCGAGCTCGCCCGCAAGGCCCACCCCGACCTGGCCCAGGACGAGGTGGAGAAGGAGCGCCGGAGCGTCTTCATCGCGCGGGTCAACGAGGCGTACGCCTACGCCGACGAGGACACCCTGCGCGCCCTGTCCGACGAGTGGGACGCCGGGCCGGTGCCGGAGGAGGCCCTGCCGAGCGAGGCCGAGGTGCTCTACGCCCGGCTGGAGTGGCTGGCCGACCGCAAGGAGAAGCTGGCCGCGCTCGCGGCGGAGCTGGCCGACAGCGCCATCGGCCAGATGATGAAGCTCTCGCCCGAGGACCCGGACGCGCTGCTCAACGAGATCGCCGAGCAGCTGCTGACGCAGGTCGCCCAGCGGGAGGCGAAGCTGGCGGAGCTGGTCCGGCGGACGGCCGGCAGCTGAGCGGGCCCGCGGGGTACGAACGGCCGGCGGGCTCGGCCGGGGCCCTACGAGTGGCCGATGTCATAGGGGCGCCGGTGGGTGACCGGTGGGTAATAGGGGTTCGGCGACCAGCTCCGAGCCGTCGGTGACGTGCTCGGCTGAGGTAGCTTTTCCACGTTCCCTGCGAGCGGTCCGCGCCTTTCGCGGACCGTCTCGTGTTTCCCGTGCCTCAGGAGGCCGCGTCCGATGTTCCGCTCCCAGCTCCCCGCGGTGGATGCCGCCGCCGTACCGGCCGACGCGATCCTGCTGGACGTGCGTGAGAACGACGAGTGGGCCGCCGGGCACGCGGACGGGGCCGTGCACATTCCGATGGGCGAGGTCGTCGCCCGGATCGCCGAGGTGCCGGACGGCGGCCGGGTCCATGTCGTCTGCCGGGTCGGCGGACGGTCCGCGCAGGTCACCCAGTATCTGATCGCGCAGGGCGTGGACGCCGTCAATGTCAGCGGCGGCATGCTCGACTGGGCGGCGTCCGGCCGTCCGGTTGTCGACGGCGGCGGCGCCGAGGGCTACGTCCTCTAGTGCCGTGACCGGAAAGGTTCACCGCTTCGCGACGCCCTGCACGGCACCTCGCTGCGTTGTCGAAGTCGCCCGAGTACGCCCAGTACGAGGGCGATTCTCCGCCTTGCGATGCACCGCACCGGACGCCGCGAACCAGGCAAACCTTTCCGGCCACGGCACTAGCCCGTCCGCTCTCCGCCGCCTCGTCGGGCCGGCGACATCGCGTCACTCCCTGATCGTTTCGTGCGAGATGGGGTGCCAAGGCATTCCTGAGCCTGTGGATACCTCGGTATGGTCACCGCCGGAGCCCGTCGTGGATACCGTGCTGCCCGGTATCCGAGTGCCGGAGCAGCAGGCGAGAGCGGAGAGACCATGGAGTCAACGGAGGAGGGGCCGCCGCCCCAGGGAGCGGCGCTGTCGCTGCCCGCACGTATAACCGTGGCGGTGACGGTGGGAGCGGTGGTGGTTGCCGCGCTCTACCACCTCGCCATGGTGTTCCTGCACGTCGCGCCGTCGAACACGCTCAGCAAGGAGCACGCGACGACGGTCAGCGACTACATCTATCCGGAGTTCGAGCAGAACTGGAAGCTGTTCGCACCGGATCCGCTCCAGCAGAACGTGCATGTCCAGGCCCGCGCCGAGGTGCGCAAGCCCGGCGGCGAGGTCGAGACCACCGGCTGGGTGGACCTGACCGGCATGGATGTCGCCGCGATGCGGCACAACCCCGTGCCCAGCCACTCCCAGCAGAACGAACTGCGGCGTGCCTGGGGCTTCTACACCGACACGCACGACACCCAGGAGCAGCCGACCTCAGGTGACCGCAGCGATCTGAGCCGTACCTATCTGCAGAACATCCTGGAGCGGCGCTTCGGTCCGCGGCTCAACGGCGGAACCGTCGTCCGTGTGCAGGCGCGCGCCGCCACCACCCCCGTTCCTCAGCCCTCGTGGATCGCGGGCTCGTCCGACACCAGCACGCAGTACCGCGAACTGCCCTGGTGGATCGTGAGCACCACGTCGTCCGGGCAGGAGAACGCCTCATGAGCGCCCCCCGCACCCATACGTCCGAACCGTCCGTCCCCTCGCCGTTCGCGGGACTGAGCGCCGGCCTGGACCGCGCCGTGTCGCGGGGGCTGACCAGGGTCACCGGCAGCGCGGTCGCGCCGTATCAGAGCGCGATCATCCGGATCGGCTTCTCGCTGACCTGGCTGCTGTTCATGCTGCGCGAGTGGCCGCACCGCTCCGAGCTGTACGGCCCGGACAGCCCGTGGGCCTTCGACCTGGCCAAGCGGCTCATCGCGGGCAACCACGCCTTCACCGTGCTGATGTGGAGCGACAGCCGCACCTGGTTCGAGATCGTGTACGCGGTCGGCATCGTCTCCTGCGCGACGCTGCTGCTGGGCTGGCGTACCCGTACTTCCGCGCTGCTGTTCATGGTCGGAGTGCTCTCCCTCCAGAACCGCGCCATCTTCGTGGGCGACGGCGGCGACAACGTCGTCCACATCATGGCGATCTATCTCGCCTTCACCCGCTGCGGCCAGGTCTGGTCGCTCGACCACCGCCGGGCGGTACGGCAGGCGGCGGCCGAGAAGGCGGCCCGGGAAGCGGCCGGGGACGCGGCGCTCGACTCGGCGGAGGGCACGGCCGCGGACCTCGGCGCGGACGGGGCCGGCGTGACGGCGGCTCCCGGGCGGACCCTGGCCGACGCCGACCCGGTCGGGATCGCCCTGTGGACGCTGTTCGGCGCGGCGCTGCTGGCCGCCTCCTTCGGGGACAGGCTCAGCACGGGCTGGTCGCTGATCTTCTGGGCCTGCTGGGTCGGACAGGCCGTGTGGTGGGCGGTACGGCGCTACGCCCCCGGCGAGCCGCGGACCGTGCTCGACATCATGGGCAACGTCATCCACAACGGCGCGATGCTCGTGATCGTCGCCGAGGTGTGCCTGATCTACTCGACCGCCGGCTGGTACAAGATCCAGGGCAGCCGCTGGCAGGACGGCACCGCGCTCTACTACCCGCTGCGTCTGGACGACTTCACCCCCTGGCCGGCGCTGTCCCACACGCTGGGGGGCAGCGACATCATGGTCATGCTGATCACCTACGGCACGGTCATCGTGCAGGTGGCCTTCCCCTTCACCCTGTTCAACCGCCGGGTGAAGAACGTGCTGCTGGTCGCCATGATCATCGAACACGCCTCCATCGCCGTCGTCCTGGGCCTTCCCTTCTTCTCCCTCGCGATGATCGCCGCCGACGCGGTCTTCCTGCCCACCGGCTTCCTGCTCTGGGCCGCCGCCCAGCTCGTACGGCCGCTGCGGGCGCGTACCGAACCGCCGGCCGCGGTGATCCACGCGCAGCGCTCCCCGGACACCCCGGAGCCGGCGGACGAACCGGAGCCCGCCGTCGGACCGCCCCCGACCACCGCCGTGACGTGATCGGCCGTCCCGGCGGACCGTAGGCTGACGGCATGACCGAGGACGCGGTACGCCGCTGGCGCGAGGCCGCCCCGGACGCGGTGCTGCTCGACGGCTTCCACGCCCTGAAGCACGCCCTGCGCTTCGGGGCCGAGGTCCGCGTCGCGGTCACCGCCGACAAGGCGGCCACGCTGCGGCTCGCGGCCGAACTGGCTCCCGACCTGGCCGGGGACCTCACGACCCAGGTCGTCGAGGTCCCCGGCCAGGTGCTGCGGGAACTGGTGGCCCGGGTGCACCCCACCGCCGTGGCCGCGCTCGCCGCCCGCCGGGAGCGGGCGGCGAACCTGGTGGCGCTGTCCCTGCTCCCCCGCCGGGCGCCCGTCGTCGTCCTGGACAGCCCCCGCAACCTCGGCAACGTCGGCGCGGTGATCCGGCTCGCCGCGGGCTTCGGTGTCACCGGCGTCGTGACCACGGGCGACCTCGACCCCTGGCACCCCAACGCCGTACGCTCCGGCGCCGGGCTGCACTACGCCACAGCCGTGGAGCGCACCGCGCCGGACGCGCTGCCGCCCGGCCCGCTGTACGTCCTCGACCCGGAGGGCACGGACATCCGCGCCACCGATCTGCCCGACGACGCGCTGATCGTCTTCGGCTCCGAGCGGCACGGAGTCTCCGACGAACTGCGCGGCCGGGCCGACGCTCTGGTGGCGCTCCCCATGCGGGCCCAGGTCTCCAGCTACAACCTCGCCACCAGCGTCGGCATGGCGCTCTACCACTGGGCCGCCACGTCCCGCTCCCCGCTGGTCCCGGGCCGCGCCTGAGCGCTGACCGGGCCACGCCGGGGCGGCCGGGGCGGCCGGGAAGGAACGGCCCCGGGCCCCGGGGCTCCTGGCCCCGAGAGGGCCGGCCCCGGCTCCCGTGAGCCCTGGCCCCCGGGGCCCTTGCCGCTCAGACCGACCGGCGCACCTCCACCATCCGGAAGCGCGACGCGACGAACGCCCCGTCGCACAGCGCCGCGTTGGCCGCGGGATTGCCGCCGGAGCCGTGGAAGTCGGAGAACGCCGCCGTCTGGTTGACGTACACCCCACCGGTGAGGTTCAGCGAGAGCTGGGCGCACTCCTCGAAGCACACCTCCTCCAGCTGCCGCTCCACCTCCTCCGACGTGGTGTAGCCGGCGACCGTCATGGCGCCCTGCTCCCGGATCGTGCGGCGCAGCAGCTCCAGCGCGTCGGCCGTCGAGTCGACGGCCACCGCGAAGGAGACCGGGCCGAAGCACTCCGACATGTAGGCCGCCTCCGCGTCCGGCTTCGCCCCGTCGAGCTTCACCAGTGCGGGGGTGCGGACGACCGCGTCCGGGAACTCCGGGTGGGTCACCGACCGGGAGGCCAGGGCGATGTCCCCTGTGCCGGGGGCGGCGTCGAGCCGCGCCTCGACCTCCGGATTCACCAGGGCGCCGAGCAGCGCGTTGGCCCGGACGTCGTCACCGAGCAGCCCGTCCACCGCGGCGGCGAGGTCGGCGACCACCTCCTCGTAGGTCCGAGGTCCCGCGTCCGTGTCGATGCCGTCGCGGGGGATCAGCAGATTCTGCGGGGTGGTGCACATCTGGCCGCTGTAGAGGGACAGCGAGAAGGCGAGGTTGGCGAGCATGCCGCGGTAGTCGTCCGTGGAGTCGACGACCACGGTGTTGACGCCGGCCTTCTCGGTGAAGACCTGCGCCTGACGGGCGTTGGCCTCCAGCCAGTCGCCGAAGCCGGTGGAGCCGGTGTAGTCGATGATCCTGACCTCCGGCCGCAGGGCGAGCGTCTTGGCCAGCCCCTCGCCAGGCCGGTCGACGGCCAGGCACACCAGGTCCGGCGGGAAGCCCGCCTCCGCCAGCACCTCACGGGCCACTGCCACGGTGAGCGCCAGCGGCAGGACGGCCCGCGGATGCGGCTTCACCAGGACCGCGTTGCCGGTCGCCAGCGAGGCGAACAGGCCCGGGTAGCCGTTCCAGGTCGGGAAGGTGTTGCAGCCGATCACCAGACCGACACCGCGCGGCACCGCCGTGAAGGACTTGCGCAGGACGATCGGATCGCGCTTGCCCTGCGGCTTGATCCACTCCGCCGTGTCGGGGGTGCGGACCTGCTCCACGTACGCGTACGCCACCGCCTCAAGACCGCGGTCCTGGGCGTGCGGGCCGCCCGCCTGGAACGCCATCATGAAGGCCTGGCCGGAGGTGTGCATCACGGCGTGCGCGAACTCGTGCGTCCGCGCGTTGATCCGCGAAAGGATCTCCAGGCACACCATGGCGCGTGCCTCGGGCCCGGCGTCACGCCAGGCGGGCAC
Source organism: Streptomyces sp. NBC_00223 (assembly GCF_036199905.1). NCBI lineage: Bacteria > Bacillati > Actinomycetota > Actinomycetes > Kitasatosporales > Streptomycetaceae > Streptomyces > Streptomyces sp. NBC_00223. The sequence goes on from NZ_CP108109.1 coordinate 4,199,006, forward strand.
CGCCGCGCGCATCGCGGGCAGCAGCACCTCCGGGTCGGCGTGTGGATAGCTCACACCGAGGTCTATCCCGTAGGGCGAGCGCTCGTCGCCCGTCCACTCGTCGGTGCCGGGCTGGTCCAGCTCGAACCTCCGGCCGAGCAGCGCCTCGAAGGCGGCACGGCCGGCCTCGGCGTCCGCGTACGCCTTGGGGTGCTCGGGGTGGGGCGACCAGTACTCACGGGTCCTGACAGCTTCAAGCGCCTTGTCGAGCGTGCCGCGGTGGCGTTCGATCAGGAGCACAGTGGAAAGATCGGCGGGCAATGGAACCAACTCCTCGTCGAGTTGGGCTGAGTGGAAGAGACAACGCTAGATTAACCGAATGTTCGGTCGGGACAAGGTGGACGTTCCCGGCCTGTGGATAACTCGGCAGGGAGTTGTGGACAGCGTGACCGCACTTGACCGCAGCCGCACCGTGGGAGTCGTCGGCGCCGGCACCATGGGCCAGGGAATCGCGCAGGTCGCGCTGCTCGCCGGGCACCGGGTGCTGCTGCACGACGCCGGACCGGGCCTGGCGGGGAAGGGCGTCGCCGGTGTGGCCGCCCGCCTCGACCGGCTCGCCGAGAAGGGCCGTCTCGACGCCGCGGAGCACAAGGCCGCGCTCGACCGGCTGGACGCCGCCGACGGCATCGGCGGCCTGGCCGGGGCCGGGCTCGTGGTCGAGGCCGTCGTGGAGGACCTGGCCGTCAAGCAGCGGCTCTTCGCCGAGCTGGAGGGCCTGGTCGCCGAGGACTGCCTGCTGGCGACCAACACCTCCTCGCTGTCGGTGACCGCTGTCGCGGGCGCGCTCCGGCTGCCGGGACGCCTCGTCGGCCTGCACTTCTTCAACCCCGCCCCGCTGCTTCCCCTGGTCGAGGTCGTCGCGGGCGCCGCTTCCGACCCGGCCGCCGTCACCGACGCGTACGACACGGCCGCGGCCTGGGGAAAGACCCCGGTCCGCTGCGCCGACACCCCCGGCTTCCTCGTCAACCGCGTCGCGCGCCCCTTCTACGCCGAGGCCCTGCGCGTGTACGAGGAGCGCGCGGCCGACCCCGCCACGATCGACGCGGTGCTGCGCGAGTGCGGCGGCTTCGCCATGGGCCCCTTCGCCCTGATGGACCTGATCGGCCAGGACGTCAACGAGGCCGTGACCCGCTCGGTCTGGGAGGGCTTCTTCCACGACCCCAAGTTCACGCCGTCGCTCGCCCAGCGCCGCCTGGTCGAGTCGGGGCGGCTGGGCCGCAAGACGGGACACGGCTGGTTCCCTTACGGAGAGGGCGCGGAGGGCGCCGCCGGGCCGCACACCGCCGCGCCGGCCGCCGCGCCCCCGTACGTCGTCCTACGGGGCGACCTGGGCCCGGCGCGGGAGCTGGTCGGGCTCCTCGGGGAGGCGGGGATCGAGGTGCGGAGGGTGGAGGGCTCTCCCGGGCTGCTCGAACTGCCCGACGGCACTCCTGTGCGCCTTGAGGAGGGCGACCTGGAGCCGGGTATCCACTTCGATCTCGCGCTGGACTACCGCACGGCGGGCAGGATCGCGCTCGCGCCGATGCCGGACGTGTCCGACGCGGCCCTGGCGGCGGCCACCGGGCTGTTCCAGGCGCTCGGCAAGCAGGTCAGTGTCATCCGCGACGTGCCCGGCATGGTCGTGGCGAGGACGGTCGCCATGCTGGTGGACCTCGCCGCCGACGCCGTCGCCCGGGAGGTCGCCTCCGCGCACGATGTCGACACCGCGATGCGGCTCGGTGTGAACTATCCGCTCGGCCCGCTGGAGTGGGGCCAGCGGCTCTCCACCGGATGGGTGATCGACCTGCTGTACAACCTGCACGACTCGTACCCCACCGGCCGTTACGCCCCCTCGCCGGGCCTGGTGCGGCGCACGCTCGCCGAGCAGGACGAGGTCTCCTCATGACCACGCCCAAGCGCGACACCTATACGCCCGATTCGCTGCTCGCCGTCGCCGTCGAGGTCTTCAACGAGCGCGGCTACGACGGCACGTCCATGGAGGACCTTTCACGGGCCGCGGGCATCTCCAAGTCGTCGATCTACCACCATGTGCGCGGCAAGGAGGAGCTGCTGAACAGGGCGGTGGGCCGCGCCCTCGACGGCCTTTTCGCCATCCTGGAGGAGCCCGGCGCGGGCGAGGGGCGCGCGGTCGAGCGACTGGAGTACGTCACCCGACGTACGGCCGGGGTACTGATGGACGAACTTCCCTACGTGACTCTGCTGTTGCGGGTTCGCGGCAACACCAGGACCGAGCGGTGGGCGATGGAACGCCGCAGGGAGTTCGACCAGCGGGTCGCCGATCTGCTCAGGGCGGCCGTGGCGGAGGGCGATCTGCGCAAGGACGTCGAGGTCAAGCTGGCCACCAGGCTGCTGTTCGGGATGATCAACTCGATAGTCGAGTGGTACCGGCCTGACGGCAGGGGCACGGTGGTCGGCGAGCAGGTCGCGGACGCCGTGGTGCGGCTGGCGTTCGACGGGCTGCGTACGTAGACGGCCGGTCGGGGGACGGACATGAGCGCGGCCTAATGGTCCAGACCATTGACCCCCAAGGCTGCCGGGCGTCACGATCCAGCCATGTTCACGGCTGATCGATCTTCCCTACGATTCCGCGCGCCGCTGCGGGCGGCGGCCGCTTCCGCGCTGGTCGTGTCGTCCCTGCTCCTCGCAGGATGCGGTGGCGGCGGCGATGACGGCAAGGCCACGGCCGCCCCTTCCCCCTCCGCCCCGGCCGACGACTTCGGCTGTCTGTCACCCGAACAGGCGAAAGCGGGCTCGGTGACCTTCCGGAGCGCCGACGGGCAGGACGTCGGGGCCTTCGCGACCGGCACCGGCGACACCGCGCTCGTCCTCGCCCACCAGGCCGACGGCGATGTCTGCCAGTGGGTGCCGAAGGCGCTCGACCTGGCCGAGGACGGCTACCGGGTCGTCGGCGGCTCGAACCACGGCGTCGGCATGCTGGCCGATCCGGCGAACTACGCGCTGGTCGAGGCGTTCCTGAAGAAGTACGGCGGCTGACGGGGGCCGCCCGGCCCGGCCGTCGGCGGCTCAGTCCCCGACGACCAGGTCGGTCTCCTCGAAGACCAGCAGCGTACGGCTGCTGAGCACTTCCTCGATGGCCTGGATCCGGGTCAGCACGAGTTCGCGCAGACTGCGGTTGTCCACCGTGTGCACCAGCAGCAGGACATCGAAGTCCCCGCTCACCAGCGCGATGTGGACCACACCCGGAAGAGTGACGAGTTTTTCCCGGACGGTCCGCCAGGAGTTCTGGACGATCTTGAGCGTGATGTACGCGGAAGCGCCGTGGCCCGCCCGCTCGTGGTCGATACGCGCGGTGAAACCTCGGATCACTCCGTCCTCGATCAGCCGATTGATCCGGGCGTACGCGTTCGCCCGGGACACGTGTACCCGCTCGGCCACGGAGCGTATCGAGGCCCGGCCGTCCTCCTGGAGCAGCCGCAGGATCGTGCGGTCGATCGGGTCCAGAGGTCGGACCCCCTGTTCGTCTTCGGCCATCTGTTCTCTCGCCATCCCCCCGGAGCTCCCTAGCATGGACGTACTGGCCCCATCTCAGGCTGTGCAGAACCGTTTGTCCACAGGCGCAATCACCCCGTAGCCAAAATGCCTCCGTCGACCGAACAATCGGTTGGGAGAGCGAGACCCGCTCCCGCCCCCCGACTGCTTTCGGTCAACGATCACAAGGAGGTGCTCGCGATGACCGTGCTGGACACCCCTGCTTGGCGCCCCCGCACCGATGCCGCGCCGCTGATGCCCGACCCGGAACCGTACCGGCTGCTCGGCACCCCCGACGCCGCCCGGCTCGACCCCGCCCTGCTCAGGACGCTGTACGGGCAGCTCGTCCGCGGCCGCCGCTACAACCAGCAGGCCACCGCCCTGACCAAGCAGGGCCGGCTCGCCGTCTACCCGTCGAGCACCGGCCAGGAGGCCTGCGAGGTCGCCGCCGCCCTCGCGCTGCGGCCGCAGGACTGGCTCTTCCCCAGCTACCGCGACACCCTCGCCGTGGTCGCCCGCGGGGTGGACCCGGTCGAGGTGCTGACCTTGCTGCGCGGCGACTGGCACACCGGCTACGACCCGCGTGCGCACCGGGTGGCCCCGCTGAGCACCCCGCTGGCCACCCAGCTGCCGCACGCTGTCGGCCTCGCCCACGCCGCCCGGCTCAGCGGGGACGACGTGGTCGCGCTGGCCATGGTCGGCGACGGCGGCACCAGCGAGGGGGACTTCCACGAGGCGCTGAACTTCGCGGCCGTCTGGCAGGCCCCCGTGGTCTTCCTCGTGCAGAACAACGGCTTCGCGATCTCCGTACCGCTCGCCAAGCAGACCGCCGCCCCGACGCTCGCCCACAAGGCGGTCGGCTACGGCATGCCCGGGCGGCTGGTGGACGGCAACGACGCGGCGGCCGCGCACCAGGTGCTCGGCGAGGCCGTCGAGCGGGCCAGGGCGGGCGGCGGACCCACGCTCGTCGAGGCGGTCACCTACCGGATCGACGCCCACACCAACGCCGACGACGCCACCCGCTACCGCCACGACGACGAGGTCACCGCCTGGCGGGAGCACGACCCGATCACGCTGCTGGAGCGCGAGCTGACCGGGCGCGGTCTGCTCGACGACTCCCTGCGGCAGGCCGCGCGGGACGACGCGGAGACGATGGCGGCGTCCCTGCGCGAGCAGATGCACTCCGAGCCTCACCTCGACCCGATGGACCTGTTCGCGCACGTCTACGCCGAGCAGACCCCGCAACTGCGCGAGCAGGAGGCCCTGCTGCGGGCCGAGCTGGAAGCGGAGCGGCAGTCATGACCACCGCGACCCCCGCCGCCGACCGGGCAGCGGCGCCCGCCCGCAAGCCCGCCACCATGGCCCGGGCCCTCAACCAGGCGCTGCGCGACGCCATGGCCGCGGACCCCGCCGTCCATGTGATGGGTGAGGACGTCGGCGCCCTGGGCGGCGTCTTCCGGATCACGGACGGGCTCACCAGGGACTTCGGCGAGAACCGCTGCACCGACACCCCGCTGGCCGAGGCCGGCATCCTCGGCGCGGCCGTCGGCATGGCGATGTACGGGCTGCGGCCGGTCGTCGAGATGCAGTTCGACGCCTTCGCCTACCCCGCGTTCGAGCAGCTGGTCAGCCATGTGGCCCGGATGCGCAACCGCACCCGGGGCGCGCTCCCGCTGCCCATCACCATCCGTATCCCCTACGGCGGCGGCATCGGGGGAGTCGAGCACCACAGCGACTCCTCCGAGGCGTACTACCTGCACACCCCCGGGCTGCACGTGCTCACCCCGGCGACCGTGGAGGACGCCTACGGGCTGCTGCGGTCGGCCATCGCCTCCGACGACCCGGTGGTCTTCCTCGAACCGAAGCGGCTGTACTGGTCCAAGGCCGACTGGTCGCCCGAGGAGCCCGGCGAGGTCGCGCCGATCGGGCGGGCCGTGGTGCGCCGCACCGGGCGCACGGCCACCCTGGTGACCTACGGCCCCTCGCTCCCGGTCTGTCTGGAGGCCGCCGAGGCGGCCAAGGCCGAGGGCTGGGACCTGGGCGTGGTGGACCTGCGCAGCCTCGTGCCCTTTGACGAGGAGACGGTCGCGGCGGCGGTGCGCGCCACCGGGCGCGCGGTCGTCGTCCACGAGTCGTCCGGTTTCGGCGGCGCGGGCGCGGAGATAGCCGCCCGGATCACCGAGCGGTGCTTCCACCACCTGGAGGCGCCCGTGCTGCGGGTCGCCGGATTCGACATCCCCTACCCGCCGCCGATGCTGGAGCGGCATCACCTGCCCGGCGTCGACCGGATTCTCGACGCCGTCGGGCGCCTGCAGTGGGAGGAGGGGTGATGGCGGTCGTCAAGGAGTTCACGCTGCCCGACCTCGGCGAAGGGCTCACCGAGGCGGAGATCGTCCGCTGGCTGGTGGAGGTCGGCGAGGTCGTCGCCGTGGACCAGCCGGTGGTCGAGGTGGAGACGGCGAAGGCGGTCGTGGAGGTGCCCTGCCCGTACGGCGGGGTGGTCACCGCCCGCTTCGGCGAGGAGGGCGAGAACCTGGAGGTCGGACGCCCGCTGGTGACGGTCGCGGTCGGCTCCGGCACGCCCTCCCGCGCGGACGGCGGGACGGACGAGGGCGGCGGGACCGACGAGGGCTCGGGCAATGTCCTGGTGGGCTACGGCACCGGCACGGCGGTGGCCCGGCGCAGAAACCGGGTACGGGCGGTGAGCGCGGTGGCCGGCCATGGGGTCACGGCGGCGCCCGGGGGCCCCGCGGCCCCTTCCGCAGCACCGGCACCGGCGCAGGACCTGGCCCCGGCCCCTGCTGAGGCTCCGGCCCCCGCTTCCACCGAACCCGCGCCCCTGGCGCCGCGTGCGGAGGACGGCGGCCCGGTGGCCGTGATCTCGCCGCTCGTGCGGCGGATCGCCCGGGAGCACGGTCTCGACCTGCGGGAGCTGACCGGCTCGGGCCCCGACGGCCTGATCCTGCGGGCGGACGTCGAGCGCGCGGTCGCCGGTACGGACGCCCACGCACAGGCACAGGCCCAGGCCCCCGCCCCGGCGCAGGCCCCGGCCGGGTCGGTCGAGGACGGCGCCGTGCGCGTCCCCCTGCGGGGCATACGCGGCGCGGTGGCGGACAAGCTGGCCCGCAGCCGCCGGGAGATCCCGGACGCCACCTGCTGGGTGGACGCGGACGCCACCGAACTGCTCGCGGTGCGGGCGGCGATGAACGCCGTGGGACAGGCCACGGGCGCCGAGCGGATATCGGTGCTCGCCCTGCTGGCCCGGATCACGACGGCCGCCCTGGCGCGGTATCCGGACCTCAACGCCACGGTGGACACCGAGCGGCGCGAGATCGTACGGCTGTCGGCCGTGCACCTCGGCTTCGCCGCCCAGACCCCGCGCGGCCTGGTTGTGCCCGTCGTACGGGACGCGCAGGGCAGGACCACCGCGGAGCTGTCGGCGGAGATCGGCCGGCTGACGGAGGCGGCGAGGACCGGCTCCCTGACGCCCGCGGAGCTGACCGGCGGCACGTTCACGCTCAACAACTACGGGGTGTTCGGCGTCGACGGCTCGACGCCGATCATCAACCACCCCGAGGCGGCGATGCTCGGCGTCGGCCGGATCGCGCCCAAGCCATGGGTGCACCAGGGCGAGCTGGCCGTGAGGAAGGTGGTGCAGCTGTCGTTCACCTTCGACCACCGGGTGTGCGACGGCGGCACGGCGGGCGGCTTCCTGCGGTTCGTGGCCGACTGCGTGGAGAACCCCGCGGTGCTGCTCGCCTCGGTGTGAGCCGTACCGGACCGCGCCGTAACACGCCCGGGGGATACTCGCGGGCATGACGAGGAGCTACGACGCGGTGGTGCTGGCCGGCGGCGCGGCCCGGCGGCTCGGCGGCGCGGACAAGCCCGCGCTGCCGGTCGGCGGGCACCCGCTGCTCGACCGGGTGCTCACGGCGTGCGCGGCCGCCGACCGCACGGTGGTGGTGGGGCCGCGCCGCCCCACCGCCCGGCCGGTCCTGTGGACCCGCGAGGAGCCCCCGGGCGGCGGTCCGCTGCCCGCGCTCGCCGCCGGGCTTGCTGCGCTCGACCGGGACCGCCGCCCCGCCGCCGACGGCCCGGCCGCGCCCGGCCGGCCGGAGGTGGTCCTGATCCTGGCCGCCGACCTGCCGTTCCTGACGGCGGAGACCGTGGACGCCCTCGCCGACACGCTCACCGCCGCGCAAGGGCCGCGCGAGGAGCCAGGACCAGGACCGGCGTCAGGACCCGGAGCGGGAGGCGGGACAACGGAGTGGGAAGGGGTGATGCTCGTCGACCCCGGCGGACGGGACCAGCCGCTGGCGGCCGTGTACCGGATCGAGCCGCTGCGCCGCGAACTCGCCCTGCTCGGCGCCGAGCACGGCGGCCTGACCGGGCTGCCGCTGCGCCTGCTCACCGAGGAGCTGACCCTGCGCCGGATCGCCGACCCGACGGGGGACGCGTCCTTCGACTGCGACACCTGGGAGGACGTGGCGGTGGCGCGCGCCCGGCTGGACAACGGATCCGAGGGGTGAGCCTCACCGGCGCCGGGGCGCGGATCGGGGACCATGGGCGTGTGTTGGACGAATGGATCACAGCAGCCAAGACCGAACTGGGTATCGACCTGGACGTGGACATCCATGTCCTGCTCGATCTGGCCCGTGACGCGGCGCACGGCGTCGCCCGTCCGGCCGCTCCACTGACCACCTTCCTCGTGGGTTACGCGGCGGCGCGGGCCGGCGGCGGCCCGGAGGCCGTGAAGGAGGCGGCGGCCAAGGCCGCGGCCCTGGCCAACCGCTGGGCCGAGGAGTCCGCCGGCGAATCGGACCCCGCGAGATGACCGGGCCCGGCGGCGACCCCGCCGACCGCGCGATGGACGACGCCCTCGCCCTGGCCAACGACCGGCGCCGGGCGCCCGCCGCGGGCCGCCCGTCCGTCAACGACCCGCTGTCGGTGGCGCTCGGCCACGACGCCGACACGGTTCCCCGGCCGCCCACACCGACGCCCGCGCCCACCGCCCGGACTCCGGCCCCCGCCGAGGCCCCGGCGCCCCGCGCCCAAGCGTCGGCCGCCCGCGCCCAGACCCCCGACCCAACCCACGCGACCCGCGCAACCCACGCGATCCCCGCCACCCCCTGGCCCGAGGCGCGGCGGACCGCGCGGCTGGCGGCCCGGCGGCTGGGCGCGCGGGTGGTCCCGCTGGGGGAGGAGGCGCTGGGCATGGCGCTGGCGCGCGGGCTCGCCGCGCTGACCGACCTGCCGTCGTTCGACTCCTCGGCGATGGACGGCTGGGCCGTGGCGGGCCCGGGCCCCTGGCGGCTGAAGGGCCAACTGCTCGCGGGCCAGCGGGCGGTCGGCGCGCTGCTCGACGGCCACGCCGTCCGTATCGCCACGGGCGCGGCCCTGCCGCCCGGCGCGACCGCCGTGCTCAGAAGCGAGTACGGCAGGACCGAGCACCGCACCGACGGCGAGTGGCTGCGGGTGCGGCCGCCGCACACCGCGCCGACGCCGGGTCAGGAGGTGCGGCAGCGGGGCCAGGAGTGCCGCGGCGGCGACGAGTTGCTGCCCGCGGGCACGGTGGTGACGCCCGCCGTGCTGGGCCTGGCGGCGGCCGCCGGGTACGACGAGCTGACCGTCACCGCCCGGCCGCGGGTCGAGGTGCTGGTGCTCGGCGACGAACTGCTCGACCACGGGGTGCCGCGCTCCGGCCGGGTACGGGACGCGCTCGGCCCCATGCTGCCCTCCTGGCTGCGCGGGCTCGGCGCCGAAGTGACCGCCGTACGCAGGCTGGTGGACGACGCCGAGGTGCTGCGCCGGGCGATCGCCGTGAGCTCCGCCGACCTGGTGGTCACGACCGGCGGGACCGCCGGCGGCCCGGTCGACCATGTCCACTCGGTGCTCGTCGCCATGGGTGCGAAACTGCTGGTCGACGGGGTCGCCGTACGCCCGGGCCACCCCATGCTGCTGGCCGAACTCCCCTCCGGGAACGGTCATCTGATCGGGCTTCCGGGTAATCCGCTGGCCGCCGTGTGCGGGGTGCTGACGCTCGTCGGCCCCCTGCTGGGCACGCTCGCCGGCCGCCCCGCGCCGGCCCCGTACGCGGCGCCGCTCACCACGGATGTGCCGGGGCACCCGGTGGACACCAGACTGGTCCCGGTAGTCTTCGACGACGAGTCCGCCGCCCGCCCCCTGCACTTCGCGGGCCCGGCGATGCTCCGCGGACTGGCCGCCGCCGAAGGCATGGCGGTCATTCCGCCACATGGTGCCCGCGCAGGACAGGAGACGGCCGTGCTCGACACCGGAGTGCTCGGCCCGGCATGGGGGAACGCTCTGTGAAGCTGCCCGGTCACGACGCCGCCGCGGGCCGCGCCGAGGTGACGCCTCGGGCCCAGACGGCGTTCCGCGTCCGCTTCCCGCGCCCGGCCGCGGGTCCGCTGCTCCAGGTCAGCCGCCGGCTGTTCCTCGCGCTGCTGGTGCTCGCCGCCACCGTGGTGATCGTGTACGCGGACCGGGGCGGCTACCACGACAACGCCAACGGCTCCGTGTCGTTCCTGGACTCGCTCTACTACTCGACGGTGACGCTGTCGACGACGGGTTACGGCGACATCGTGCCGTACAGCACGGGTGCGCGGCTGAGCAACACCTTCCTGGTCACGCCGTTGCGCGTGATCTTCCTGATCATCCTGGTCGGCACCACCCTGGAAGTGCTGACCGAGCGCACCCGGGAGCAGTTCCGTCTCAAGCGCTGGAGGAGCACGTTGTACGACCATGTGGTGATCGTCGGCTATGGCACGAAGGGCCGTTCGGCGGCGCAGACCCTGATAGGGCGCGGTGTCCCGCAGAACCGGATCGTGATCGTCGACCCCAGCCCCAAGGTCGTGCAGGCCGCCGCGGACGAGGGCTTCGTGGCCGTGACCGGCGACGCGACCCGCAATGACGTGCTGCTGCGCGCGGAGGTCGAGCGCGCCAAGGAGATCGTGATCGCCGCGCAGCGCGACGACACCGCCGTCCTGGTCACGCTGACCGCCCGCCAGCTCAACAAGCGCGCCCACATCGTCGCCTCGGTCCGCGAGGAGGAGAACGCCCCGCTGCTGCGGCAGTCCGGCGCCAACGCGGTGATCACCAGCTCCAGCGCGGCGGGCCGGCTGCTCGGTCTTTCCATGCTCAGCCCGAGCGTCGGCCGGGTGATGGACGATCTGATCACCTACGGCAGCGGCCTCGACCTGATAGAACGCCCGGTGACCAAAGCCGAGGTCGGGAAGGCGCCCCGGGAGATCCAGGACCTGGTCGTCTCGATCAAGCGCGGCCACCGGCTGCTCGACCACGACGACCCCGAGGCCGGCGCGCTCCAGGCGACGGACCGGGTGATCGCGATCCACCGCGCGGGCCCGGCGACCGCGCCTCTGGCGTAGTCCCCACCGCATTCCGCGCCCATGGGCGCGAACGCGGCTCGCCACCATGGCCGCGAACCCGGTTCCGCCGCCATGGAGGGCCACCGGGTGCGGCACCGGCCCGGCCGACAGGATCAGCGGTCCCCGCCGGCCCCCGGAGGGCCGACCCGGGTCGCCCGCGCCCGCTCGCGAGGAGCCGGTACGCGCCCGCGCAGCGCGTCCCCGGTCCGGGGATGCAGCCGCGCCGCCCCCGCCACGGCCGCCAGCGCGGCGAGCGCGAGCAGGCAGAAGGCGACCCCGTACGACAGCGCCGCCGATGTACGGCCCAGGAGTCCGTCGGCGATCGGGCCGCCGAGCCGCAGCGCCACCGTGGCCGCCGCGATGCCCAGGCCCGCTGCCATCTGGTTCGCCGTGGCGTTGAGCGTATTGGCGTCCCGCATCCGCTCCTGCGGGATGTCCGCGAAGGCGAGCGTCGAGTATCCGGTCAGACCGAGCGACCGGGCGGCGCCGCTCACCACCGCGATGGCGCCGATCAGCCAGAGCGGTGTGCCAGCGGTCAGAAAGGCGCAGCAGACCATCGACCCGGCCAGCGCCACGCCCGAGACCACCAGCAGCGGCCGGTAGCCGAACCGGCCGAAGAGATAGGTGGTGGCCGGTTTGATCCCGATGTTGCCGACGAAGACGAAGAGCACCAGCGACCCCGACCTGACCGCGCTCCAGCCGAACACCTCCTGGAAGAGCAGCGGCAGCAGGAAGGGCACCGACCCGACCGCGACCCAGAACGCCGAACCGCCCGACACCGACGCCCGGAAGGACTGCGTCCGCAGCGTCCCCAGGTCGATCAACGGATCACCGGCACGCAGCAGATGACGGACCGCCAGCGCGAGCAGCAGCACCGAGGCGGCGCCGAAGGCCGTGGGCGCGGCCCACGAGCCGCCCGTCCCCGACAGCAGATGGCCGGTGTACGTGAGCGCGCCAAGCCCGGCCGACGTCCACACCACCCCGAGCCAGTCCAGCTTCGTCACCTCGGCCGCGGGCCCGCCCTCGATCAGCCGCCAGGCGACGGCGAAGGCCAGGATCCCCAGCGGGATGTTGATCAGAAAGAGCCAACGCCAGCTCGCGTAGGTGGTGATGACACCGCCGAGCAGCGGCGCGATCACGGGTGCGAGCAGCGCGGGCCACACGATGTACGACACGATCCGCGGCAGGTCCGGCTTGGCCACCCCGGACATCGCCACCAGCCGTCCGACCGGGACCATCATCGCCCCGCCCGCGCCCTGCACCACCCGCAGCGCGACCAGGACGCCGAGGTCGGACGCGGCCGCGCAGGCCAGGGACGCGAGGGTGAACAGCGCGATCGCCGCCAGGAAGACCCGCCGGGCGCCGAAGCGCGCGGTGAGCCAGCCGCTCAGCGGTATCAGTACGGCGAGCGTCAGCAGATACGCCGTGATGACCAGGCCGATCGCGGTCGCGGACACCCCCAGTGAGGCGCCGATCCGCGGGGCGGCCGTGGACACGATGGTGCCGTCCAGGTTCTCCATGAAGAAGCAGCCCGCGACCAGGAGCGCGATACCGCGCTTCCGGGGGCTGATCCGATGCAGGTTGTCGATCACCCGTCCAGACTGCGGGCCGACCACCTTTGATCACAAGGTCCTGGTTGTCAAGTGACCCTTGCGTCGAACGCAACGATGGATGCCACACTGGAGGAATGCTCCTGCCGGACATGAACCTGCTGCCCGCCCTCGACGCCCTTCTGCGCGAAGGCGGAGTGACCGGGGCCGCGACCGTCATGAACGTCTCCCCGTCCGCGATGAGCCGCACCCTGGCCCGGCTGCGCCGCGTCGTGGGCGACCCGCTGCTCGTACCGTCCGGCCGCGGGCTGACCCTCACCCCGCGCGCGCTTGAGCTGCGCCCCCAGGTCGAGGCCGCGCTCGCCCAGGCGCTCGCCGCGCTCCGGCCACCCCCGCCCGTCGACATCGCCGACCTCCGGCGGGACTTCACCCTCCGTACGAACGACGGGGTGGCGGTCGTCCTCGGCCCGGAACTCACCGCGCGCGTCGCCCGCGAGGCCCCCGGCGTCCGGCTGCGCATCCTTCCCGAGGGAGACGAGAACCCCGCCGACCTGCGGGACCGGGTCGACCTCGACCTCGGCGCGCTGCCCGAACTCCCGCCGGACGTCCGCAGCATGTTCCTCTACGAGCACCAGTACGTGGCCGTCGTACGGTCGGACGCGCCCGTACGGTCGTCGGACCTTCGGCACGGCGCCGCGCCGCGCCTTCCCCTCACCCTGGAACGCTTCGCCGCGCTCCCCCACATCACGGCCTCCCGCCGGGGCCGCACCCACAGCGTCGTGGACGACCGGCTGCGTGAACTCGGGCTGAGCCGCCATGTGCTGGCCACCGTCCCGACCTTCAGCGCTGCCTGCTTCCTCGCGCTGGAATCGGCGGCGCTCGCCATCGTGCCCTCGGCCTTCGCGGACCGAGCCGCCCGGGTGATGCCGCTGACCGTGCACGACATCCCGCTGCGGCTGCCGCCCATGGAACTCGCCATGGCCTGGCACCTGCGGCACGACACCGACCCGGCGCACCGCTGGCTGCGCGACACTCTGGCGGGGATCACCCGGGCGGTGAACGGCGAAGGGAGCACCGGCCCGCGCGTTCAGCCGGAGTAGCCTCGCCTGCATGTACGCGATCACGATTCCCCGGCCCGGCGGACCGGAGGCGCTGACCTGGGCAGAGGTACCCGATCCGGTGGCGGGCGACGGCGAAGTCGTCGTGGATGTGGCGGCGACGGCCGTGAACCGGGCTGACCTCCTCCAGCGCCAGGGCTTCTACGCGCCACCGCCCGGCGCCTCCCCCTACCCCGGCCTCGAATGTTCGGGGCGGATCGCCGAGGTCGGACCCGGTGTGACCGGGTGGTCGGTCGGCGACGAGGTGTGCGCCCTGCTCGCGGGCGGCGGCTACGCCCAGAAGGTGGCCGTCCCCATCGGCCAACTCCTGCCCGTCCCCAAGGGCGTCGACCTGGTCACGGCCGCGGCGCTGCCGGAGGTGACGGCCACCGTCTGGTCCAATGTGTTCATGGTCGCCCATCTGCGGCCGGGCGAGACGCTGCTGGTGCACGGCGGGTCCAGCGGTATCGGCACCATGGCGATCCAGCTCGGCAAGGCGGTCGGCGCGAAGGTCGCGGTCACGGCCGGCACCGCGGACAAGCTCGCCGCCTGCCGGGAGTTGGGCGCGGACATCCTCGTCAACTACCGCGAAGAGGACTTCACCGAGGCCGTCACCCCCGATGTCATCCTCGACATCATGGGTGCGAAGTACCTCCAGCGGAACGTGGACGCGCTCGCCGTCAACGGCCGGCTCGTCGTCATCGGCCTCCAGGGCGGCGTCAAGGGCGAACTCAACCTCGGCACCCTGCTGGCCAAGCGCGCCGCCCTGGTCGCGACCTCCCTGCGCCCCCGTCCGCCCGCCGAGAAGGCCACGATCGTGGGCGCGGTGCGCGAGCACGTCTGGCCGCTGATCGAGGCGGGTACGGTCCGCCCGGTCGTGGACCGCGCGCTGCCGCTCGCGGAAGCGGCCGAGGCCCACCGGATCGTGGACGCGAGCACACACATCGGAAAGGTGCTGCTCACGGTCTGATCATCCGACCGGGAGCCGCCCCCGCTCCGCCTGCCCGCCGCCCGCGATGCCGGAAACATCGCCGCGTGTGACGCTGAGGACACTCAGGGTTCGGCGGGAGGCGGCGGACGTGCGGTGTGCGGCGGCGGGCAGGCGGCGAAGCGCCCTGCGGGCTGCGGTCACGACGGCGGCGGTACGCGTCGGCGCACCCGCGCTCGTCGCGGGCGCGCTGCTCGCGGCGGGCGTCCCGTCGGGGGCCGCCGGGCTGCCGCCCCCGTCGCCCGGTGCCTCGCAGGCCCCCACGCCGACCGTGCCCGTGCCCGACCCGCCGGTCGGCCGGCCCCCTTCCCCGACAGGTCCGTCCCCGACCCCCTCCCCGGCCGCGCACGATCCGGCCGGCTCGGTGGCGCCATCCGTTCCGCCGGTCGGCACGGTCCCCCTCACCCCGACGGCGACGCCCCCGGCCGCCGCGCCCGTCCCCGGCCCGCCGCCCACCGGGACCGCGAGCCCGAGTGCCGTTCCCTCCGCGCCCCCGCCCGCTCCCCCGACGCATGCCCCAAGGCCCCCGCGCCCGCCCCACCCGGCGGGCCCGCTGACGCCGCCACGGCCGTCCGGCCCCCCGACGTCCGGGGCCCGCCCGCAGGCACCGCCGTACGGCTGGGGCTACGAGCAGGGCTACGGCCGGACGAGCAGCCCGAGCACGACGGACCGGACGGATCTGGCGCCCTCGCTCGTACCGGCCGCCGTCAGCCCCACCTCCGCCCCGGCGGAGGCTCCCGACGGTGCGGCCGAGCAGGTCCGGCAGCGGGACGACGCGCCGTCGGACCGGACGGACGGTCCCGCCCGGCGGGTGATGCGGGTGCTGCTGATCGGCGCCGGGCTGCTGCTGGTCGGGCTGGGCCTGGGGTTCCTGGCGCTGAGACTGCGGCGGACATGACCGGCGGGGCCGTGGGTACGCGCCCGGCCGGAGGGCGCCCACGGATCGCCCGGCCCACGGCCTTCGTTCGTACGCTCACCTGACGAGGGATGCTCCGGGGGCAGGCGGCCGGGCGCTCGCCCGGTGCGGGACAATGGAGGTATGGAGATGCCGATGAACGAACGGTCGCCGGAGAACGCGCAGAATCCGCAGGTCCTGGTCGTCGGGCCCGACGGTATGGCGCTGGGCGGCGCACCCGCGGGTGAGGGGGAGGAGCGCCGTGAGATCCCGGTGACGGAGATGGTCGAGCAGCCGGCCAAGGTCATGCGGATCGGCAGCATGATCAAGCAGCTCCTGGAGGAAGTGCGGGCGGCTCCTCTCGACGAGGCCAGCCGGGTGCGGCTCAAGGAGATCCACGCCAGCTCGGTGAAGGAGCTGGAGGCCGGGCTCGCGCCGGAGCTGGTGGAGGAGCTGGACCGGCTGTCGCTGCCGTTCACCGACGACAGCGTGCCCAGCGAGGCCGAGCTGCGGATCGCCCAGGCCCAGCTGGTGGGCTGGCTGGAGGGTCTTTTCCACGGCATCCAGACCGCGCTGTTCGCCCAGCAGATGGCGGCCCGCGCCCAGCTGGAGCAGATGCGCCGCGCCCTTCCGCCGGGCGTCGGCGGCCACGACGACGAGCAGCACCCCCACCAGGGCGCGCACTCGGGCCCGTACCTCTAGCGGGCCCCGCGCGGCCGGGCGCCGCGCGTCCCCGCACCAGCGCGCCCCCGCCGGGAAACGGCGGGGGCGCGGGTGTCGGTACGGGAGATGCGGGAGGTGCGGGACGCGGTCGGGACGTCAGCTGGCGCCCTTGCCCGTGGAGACCGAGATCTGGATCTCGCCGTCCGTCTTCGGGTTGTAGTCGTCCAGGTACTTCGGCGACTGCGACACGACCGCGCCCTTGCCCCACTGCTGCTCGTCCACGTAGTTGATGTGGTAACTCCAGTGGGCGGCCTTGACGCAGGCGACCACCGAGTCGACGTAGAGGAACTGGAAGTTCGGCATCGTCACGATGTCGGGCTTGCCGGGGTTGATCAGGTCGTTGTGGGAGTTCGTGCACTTCTCCGGGTCGATGGTCCGGCTCTGGTCGCCCTTGACGACCTCGTCCGTGGCCTCCGCCTGGCTCGGGGTGGTCGCCGTGGTGGCGGCCGTGGTGACCGGCGGTGTGCTCTCGCCCGGGTCCGCGCTGTCGTCCGAGCCGCCCCGGGTCATGGCGACGATGACCACGACGATCACCGCGATGGCCGCCACCGCGACCGTGGCGCCGATGGCGACGGTGGCGTTGGAGGACCTGCCACCGCGCCCGCCGGGCCCGCCCGGCCCTCCGACGCCGACCGGCCGCCGCTGTTGCGGCGGCACGGAGCCGGGACCGGGCTGCGGCGCCATGTACGCGGGGTTCGGCGGCGGTGTCGTGCCGTACGCGGAGTTGGGCGGCGGTGTCTGCGGGCCCTGCTGTGGATAGCCGTACGCCGACGGTATCGGGGTCGAGGGGCCGAAACCGCCCTGCTGCTGCGGCGGCGGCGCGTACGGCGTGTGGATCTGCGGCGGCGGGGTCCGCACCGGCCCCTGCGCGGGCGGGAAGACCGAGGCGGACACGGCCTCGCCCCGGCCGGTCGGCGCGGGACCGCCGGATATCCGCGGCGGGGTGCCCGCCTGCGTGGCCGCGAGCACCCGGTCGGTCTCGTCGTGCATCGCGTCGGCCGTCGGGAAGCGCTCGGCCGGGTTCTTCCGCAGCGCGCGGGCGACCAGCGCGTCCACGGCCGGACTCAGCGCCCGGTTGAAGGCGGACGGCGCCGGCGGGATCTCCTGCACATGCTGGTACGCCATCGCCAGCGGTGAGTCCGCGTCGAACGGCAGCCGCCCGGTGAGGAGTTCGAAGAGCAGACAGCCGACCGAGTACAGATCGGACCGCTCGTCCACCCCGCGGCCAAGCGCCTGTTCGGGGGACAGATACTGCGGGGTGCCGACCACCATGCCGGTCTGCGTCATCGAGGTCACCCCCGACTGCATGGCCCGCGCGATGCCGAAGTCCATGACCTTGACCACGCCGCGCTTGGTGATCATCACATTGCCGGGCTTGATGTCCCGGTGCACCAGGCCCATTTCATGGCTGACGGCGAGCGCGGCCAGTACGTCGCCGGTGATCCGCAGCGCCTTGTCGGCGGGCATCGCCCCGAGCCGGGCGATGTCCGCGGCGAGCACGTCACCGAGCGGACTGCCCTCGACGTACTCCATGACGATGTACGGCACATGGTGGCCGTCGATCGTGTCCTCTCCGGAGTCGAAGACGGAGACGATGTTGGTGTGGTTGAGCTTGGCGACGGACTGCGCCTCGCGGCGGAAGCGTTCGCGGAAGGACTGCTCGTTGCCGAGGTTGGTGTGCAGGGTCTTGACGGCCACCGGCCGGTCGAGCACGGTGTCGTGAGCCAGGTGCACCGACGCCATACCGCCCCGGCCGAGCAGGTCGCGCAGTACGTACCGCCCGCCGCCGACCGAGCGCCCCCCGTACTCGCCCTGCGTGGCGTCCCCGCTCATCGGTACCGCTACCCCCTGGAAGTGCTATCGGGACACACTTGTCCCCGAGCCCGCCCGCCAAGTCTGGTCGATCGCACCGGCACGTCAAGTTCGTTGACCATCTCGTCACCTGATGCGCATCGTCCGCGCACAAAGCCGGGACCGCTTGTCACAGCCTTGTTCCGGGCCGCCCCCGCCCGCTGGACCGGCCGGTACGGACGGCGAAAAGCGGTACGGTGGCGCACCAGGGCACACCTCCCGCGCCCGCACACGACGATGGACGAACGACGGCGAGGACCGAGGACTGATGGTCGACCCGAACGAGACGACCGCCGCCACCGGAGCGCCGGAGAGCTCCGGCCAGTGGGGTGTGGGCACCCTGGTCGGCGAAGGCCGTTACCGGCTCACCGGCAAGCTCGGCCGGGGCGGTATGGCCGAGGTGTTCGCCGCCGAGGACGTACGGCTCGGCCGGATCGTCGCGGTGAAGCTGCTGCGGACGGATCTGGCGGAGGACCCGGTCTCCAAGGCCAGGTTCGCCCGCGAGGCACAGGCCGTCGCGGGCCTGAACCACCACGCGGTCGTCGCCGTCTACGACTCGGGCGAGGACCGTACGGCCACCGGTACCGTCCCCTACATCGTCATGGAGCTGGTCGAGGGCCACACCATCAAGGACCTGCTCACCGGGCCCACCCCGCCGCCGGTCGACCAGGCGCTGGTCATCGTCTCCGGGGTGCTGGAGGCGCTCGCCTACAGCCATGAGCACGGCATCGTGCACCGGGACATCAAGCCCGCCAATGTGATCATCACTATGACCGGCGCGGTCAAGGTCATGGACTTCGGCATCGCCCGCGCCCTGCACGGCGCCGCGAGCACCATGACGCAGACCGGCATGGTCATGGGCACCCCGCAGTATCTGTCGCCGGAGCAGGCGCTCGGCAAGACCGTCGACCACCGCAGCGATCTGTACGCGACCGGCTGTCTGCTCTACGAACTGCTCGCGCTGCGCCCGCCGTTCACCGGGGAGAGCCCGCTGTCGGTGGTCTACCAGCATGTCCAGGACGACCCGACGGTCCCCTCGCAGGCCAATGAGCGGGTGCCGCCGGAGCTGGACGGGATGGTGCTGCGGGCGCTGGCCAAGCAGCCCGAGGATCGTTTCCAGAACGCCGAGGAGATGCGGGCCGTCGTCGGCTACGCCCACCAGGCGCTCACCCAGCAGGGCGGCTGGACCGGCGGCATGTGGAACACCGGCGCCGTCACCGCCGTCGCCCCCCGGACGCAGTACCCCACGAGGCCGACCGTCGTCGCCCAGGGCGGCGCCCACAGCGGCAACACCGCGGAACTCGGCCCGCCGCTGCTCGCCGGCCTGTCCGGCGGCGGCCACGACGACGTGCACGGCTACGACGGGCGTCCCCCGTCCGGTGGCGGTGGCAACCCCTGGCTCAAGCCGGTGCTCTTCGCGATCGTCGCGATTGTCGTCATCGCCCTGGGCGTCTTTCTGGCGACCCGCGGCGACGGCGACGGCGGGGGCACGCCCTCGGACACCACCTCGCCGACAGCCACGCAGGAAACCGCCGGTCAGCCCGACGACGAGCCCACCGGCGAGCCGACGGGCAACGGCGAGCTGAACACGAACCCGACGGGTATCGAGACGCGGACGGCCACCGAGACCCCCACCACGACGGCGCCGACCACCACCCCGCCGCCGTCGGCCACCACGACCCCGCCGACCAAGGCGCCGACGAGTCCGCCCACCACCGCGCCCACGACCCCGCCGGCCACCGACCCGACGATCCCGACGGACCCGCCCACGGACCCGGCCGACGGCGGCGCCGACGGCGGCCCGGCGACCCCGTAGCCGCCGTACACGATCCCTGACCGCCCGGCTGAGGACGCCTTCAGCCGGGCGTTCTAGTCGGTGAAGGCGTCCCGGACCGCCCCGAACTCCTGCGTCCACCACACCGCGAGCGCGGAGGCGGCCGGGAAGAGCGGGTCGGAGCGCTGATCGCGCCGCTGGTAGCGCCAGTGCAGCATCCAGAAGTCGTTCAGCCGCTCCCACCACACCCGGTGCACGGCGGCGGCCACCTCCGCGACGGCGATCCCCGCCGCCCGCCGGTACGCGCGGGCGTACTCCCGTACCTTCCCCAGGTCGAGACAGCCGTCCACCGGGTGCACGAAGAAGATCGCGGCCGCCCTGACCGCTTCCTCCGCGCGCGGGCGTACGCCCAGGCGGTCCCAGTCCACGATCGCGGCCGGCTCCTCGCCGCGGTAGAGCAGGTTGAGCGGGTGGAAGTCGCCGTGCACCCAGCCGCTGACCTGCCCTTCCGCGGCGGGCGGCCGCCGGTGGGCGTGGCGCCTCAGCAGCGAGCGGCGCTCCAGCAGCCGGTGCTCGGCCAGCTCGTCGAAGGAGTCGTACGGCCGGTGTCCGCGGACCAGCGCGAGCAGTTGGTCGATCTGGGCGTGGGTACGGCCCGGGTCGGCGCTCGGATGGCGCCCGGCGTGCGCGGGCGGCTGGACCCGGGCGAGGCCGGTGTGCACCCGGCCGAGCAGGTCGCCCAGCCGCTGCGACTGGACCTCGCTGAGTTCGGTGCCCTCGCGGTGTCTGCCGTCGATCCAGGGGAACAGCGCGTAACCGTGGCCGCCGATCGTGGCGACCGTGTGCCCGTCCTCGTCCGCGAGCGGCGCGGCGGCCGGTACACCCAGTCTGACCAGGCCCCTTGTCGCCCGGTGCTGCCGCACGATGATCCCCGGATCGGCCGTATCCGGGGCAATGTATTGCTTGAGGAAGAAAACACCCCTGGTAGTGGTGATCCGCCAGCCCTGGTTGAGCAAGCCCTGGGGGACTGGATCGCAGGTCAGCGGGGTACCCGCATGCTCGTAGCGGCGCAGCAGAGCGGTCAGCGCGGGCGGCCGCTTTGCCGTGCCCTTCACGCGGCTCAGCGTAGATCACCAAAAGGACGCGATCACGCGGAGTGGCGCCGGGTGGTCGCCACCTGGTAATGGCGGCCCATGATCATGTGCGCCCCGCGGCCGGGTCGCGCGCCCCCGCCCGTCCGGCGCGCCCCCGGGCCCCGCCGTATGCCCTCAGCGCTCCCCGTGCGAGGCGTCGCCGCCTCCGCCGCCGCCTCGGCCTCCGCCCCCGTGCGTCCGCGTCGTGTACACGTCCGCGAGCGGCGACCGCGGCTCCATCCCCAGTTTGGTCAGCAGCGACGCGACCTGCTTCTTCACGGCCTTCTCTGCCAGCCCCAGCCGCTCCCCGATCTGGAGGTTGGTCAGCCCCTCGCCGATCAGGTCCAGGGTCCGCCGCTCCACGTCCGTCAGCCCGGCGGCCCCCGAACGGGCCTCCCGGCCCGGGGAGGCCCCGGGAGCCTCGGCCTCGCCGGCCGGCCCGGTGGCGGCCCCGGCCCGGGTGCCCCCCTTCCGCAGCCGTTCCAGCACCTCGCGCGCCGCCGACGGGTCGAGCAGCGACTTCCCGGTGGCCACGGCCCTGACCGCCGCGGTCAGCTCGTCGCCGCGGATCACCTTCGGCACGTAACCGGACGCGCCCGCCATGACCGCGTCGAAGACCGCCTCCTCGTCCGCGTAGGAGGTCAGCATCAGGCACTTCACCGACGGGTCGTGCGAGCGGATGTCGCGGCACACCTCGACCCCGCTGGCGTCGGGCAGCCGTACGTCCAGCAGTGCGACATCCGGGTGTACGGCGGGGATGCCGGCCATCGCCTCGGCCGCGTTCGCCGCCTCGCCGACGATCTCGATGCCGGAGCCGTCACCGTCCTCGCGCCCGCCGGACAGCAGGTGGTGAACGCCTCGCCTGACCACCTCGTGATCGTCGAGCAGGAATACCCGGATACTTCCGTTTCCGTCCACGCTCCCAGCGTCGCACTCCCGTGATCTCCTCGCCTCTTACGGACTGTCCGTTTCCGGGATACGGTGCCGTTGTCCCGGCGATGGCCTGCGGTAACGCGCACTTACTAGGAGATCCAAGCAAAACCGCAGGTCAGAAACTGTGCGCTACGCGTACGCAGAGGTCTTCCGTTATAGGTAACGTCTGAGTTGCAGGCCACTCGCCAGGGCACTGTCACGCCTGGCTCGGCCATGCCGCACACACCCCGTGCGTCACGTCGGACCAGGTGAGCCGCACTGGTCGCCCGGCGGATCCCGGGGGCCGGACAGACGGAGGAGCGAACGTGAGCGTGAAGAGCACTGCCGCTGGGGGCCCCCCCGCCAAGGGCAGGGGGAGGACCACCCGCGGTGGCGCGAAGCGCCGTGGGGGCGAGCCCGGGCTCGTACAGCTGCTGACCCCCGAGGGCGAGCGCGTCGAGCACAGCGAGTACTCCATCGACCTGACGCCGGAAGAGCTGCGTGGCCTGTACCGCGACATGGTGCTGACCCGCCGTTTCGACGCCGAGGCGATCACCCTGCAACGGCAGGGAGAGCTGGGGCTGTGGGCCTCACTGCTGGGCCAGGAGGCCGCCCAGATCGGTTCGGGACGGGCCACCCGCCCGGACGACTATGTCTTCCCGACCTACCGCGAGCACGGGGTCGCCTGGACCCGTGACGTGGACCCGCTGAACCTGCTGGGCATGTTCCGCGGGGTCAACCACGGGGGATGGGACCCCAACGAGAACAACTTCCAGCTGTACACGATCGTCATCGGCTCGCAGACCCTGCACGCCACCGGCTACGCCATGGGCGTCGCCAAGGACGGCGCGGACTCGGCGGTCATCGCGTACTTCGGCGACGGCGCGTCCAGCCAGGGCGACGTCGCGGAGGCGTTCACCTTCGCGGCCGTCTACAACGCGCCCGTGGTGTTCTTCTGCCAGAACAACCAGTGGGCGATCTCCGAGCCGACCGAGAAGCAGTCCCGGGTGCCGATCTACCAGCGCGCGGCCGGCTACGGCTTCCCCGGCGTCCGGGTCGACGGCAATGACGTGCTCGCGGTCCTCGCGGTCACCCGGGCGGCCCTGGAGCACGCCCGCAGTGGTCAGGGCCCGATGCTGGTCGAGGCGTTCACCTACCGGATGGGCGCGCACACCACGACCGACGACCCGACCCGCTACCGCAGCGACGAGGAACGCGAGGAGTGGGCGTCGAAGGACCCGATCGAGCGGCTGCGCGTCCACCTCGACAAGGAGGGCGTGGCCGACGAGGCGTTCTACGCCGATCTGGCGGCCGAGAGCGACGCGCTCGCCAAGCGGGTGCGCGAGGGTGTGCGGAACATGCCGAACCCCGACACCATGGCGATCTTCGAGAACGTCTACGCCGACGGGCACGCGCTCGTCGACGAGGAGCGCGCGCAGTTCGCCGCCTACCAGGCCTCTTTCGAGGACGCGGCCGCGCACGGCAACGGAAAGGGGCACTGACATGACCCAGATGGCCATCGCCAAGGCCCTCAACGAGTCGTTGCGCAAGGCGCTCGACAGCGACCCGAAGGTCCTCATCATGGGTGAGGACGTCGGCCGGCTCGGCGGCGTCTTCCGGATCACCGACGGTCTGCACAAGGACTTCGGGGAGGGCCGGGTCATCGACACCCCGCTCGCCGAGTCCGGCATCGTCGGCACCGCGATCGGTCTGGCCCTGCGCGGCTACCGCCCGGTCGTGGAGATCCAGTTCGACGGCTTCGTCTTCCCCGCGTACGACCAGATCGTCACCCAGCTGGCCAAGATGCACGCCCGCGCGCTCGGCAAGGTCAAGCTGCCGGTCGTCATCCGCATCCCGTACGGCGGCGGCATCGGCGCGGTCGAGCACCACAGCGAGTCGCCCGAGACGCTCTTCGCGCACATTCCGGGCCTGAAGGTCGTCACGCCGTCCAACCCGAACGACGCCTACTGGATGCTCCAGCAGGCCATCGAGTGCGACGACCCGGTGATCTTCTTCGAGCCGAAGCGGCGCTACTGGGACAAGGGCGAGGTCGACACCTCCGCCGTCCCCGGCCACCTGCACAAGGCGGTCGTGGCCCAGCAGGGCACGGATCTGACCCTCGCCGCCTACGGGCCGATGGTGAAGGTGTGCCTGGAGGCGGCGGCCGCGGCCGCGAACGAGGGCCGGAGCCTGGAGGTGGTGGACCTGCGGTCGCTGTCTCCGATCGACTTCGACACCATCCAGGAGTCCGCCGAGAAGACCGGCCGGCTGATCGTGGTGCACGAGGCCCCGGTGTTCTACGGCGCCGGAGCCGAGATCGCCGCCCGGATCACCGAGCGCAGCTTCTACCACCTGGAGGCCCCGGTGCTGCGGGTGGGCGGCTTCCACGCGCCGTACCCGCCGGCCCGCCTGGAGGAGGAGTACCTCCCGGGCCTGGACCGCGTACTCGACGCCGTCGACCGCGCGCTGGCGTTCTGAGGAGAGGGTTGTGACAGTCATGACCGCACAGGCACAGCGCTTTCGCGAGTTCAGGATGCCCGACGTCGGCGAGGGGCTGACGGAGGCGGAGATTCTCAAGTGGTACGTCGCCGTCGGTGACACGGTCACCGACGGGCAGGTGATCTGCGAGGTGGAGACGGCCAAGGCGGCCGTCGAGCTGCCGATCCCGTACGACGGGGTGGTCAGCGAGATCCGCTTCGACGAGGGCACGACGGTGGACGTCGGCACGCCGATCATCGTGGTGGACGCGGGGGAGTCGGCCGGGGGCGCGCCCGCGGCCGAAGTGCCGCAGCAGGCGGCCCCGCAGGGGCCCGCGACCGTGGAGCCCGAGCCGCAGCCGGAGACCAAGCGGCAGGCGGTGCTGGTGGGTTACGGGGTCGCGCCGTCGTCCACGACCCGGCGACCGCGCAAGTCGGCCACCGCGGCGCAGGGTCCCGCGACCGCGGAACCCCAGCCCACGGCTCCGCCGGCCGCGCAGGCGCCCGCGCCCGCCGGGCTCAACGGCCACGACCGCAAGGAACGGCCGCTCGCCAAGCCGCCCGTGCGCAAGCTGGCCAAGGACCTGGGCATCGACCTGGCCACGGTCGTTCCCACCGGCCCCAACGGCGTGGTGACCCGCGAGGACATCCGCGCGGCCGCCGCGCCGCCCGCCCCGCTGCCACCGGTGGCCGCCGCCATCCCCGCCGGTGACCACGCGCGCGAGACCCGGGTGCCGATCAAGGGTGTCCGCAAGGCCATCGCCCAGGCGATGGTCTCCAGCGCCTTCACCGCGCCGCACGTCACGGAGTTCGTGACCTTCGACATCACGCGGTCGATGAAGCTGGTCCAGGAGCTCAAGGCCGACCCGGCCTTCGCCGGCCTCAAGGTCAGTCCGCTGCTGCTGGTCGCCAAGGCCCTGCTGGTCGCCATCAGGCGGCACCCCGAGGTCAACGCGGCCTGGGACGAGGCCAATCAGGAGATCGTCCACAAGTCGTATGTGAACCTGGGGATCGCCGCGGCCACCCCGCGTGGCCTGATCGTGCCCAACATCAAGGACGCGCACGACAAGACGCTGCCCGAACTGGCCGCCGCCCTCGGCGAATTGGTCGGCACCGCGCGCGAGGGCAAGACCTCGCCCGCAGCGATGCAGGGCGGCACGGTCACCATCACCAACGTCGGTGTCTTCGGCATCGACACCGGTACGCCGATCCTCAACCCCGGGGAGTCCGCGATTCTCGCCTTCGGCGCGGTCCGGGAACAGCCGTGGGTGCACAAGGGGAAGGTGAAGGTCCGTCAGATCACCACCCTGGCGCTCTCCTTCGACCACCGGCTGGTCGACGGCGAACTCGGCTCACGGGTGCTGTCCGACGTGGCCGCGATCCTGGAGCAGCCCAAGCGGCTGCTCACCTGGGCATAGCGCCCTTCGGCGCGAAGGAACGGAGGGCCGGACGTGTGGACGTCCGGCCCTCCGTCTGCGTGTTGACCGTACGGGCCCGCCGGTCTGTGCTGCCATCGGCCGTATGGTCGTCTCCGTCTCCGTCGTCCTGTTTCTGGCGCTCATGGCCGTGCTGCTGATGCGCAACCGGTCGCTCAAGCCGAGCCACGCGGTGCTCTGCGCGCTGATCGGCTTCTGCCTCGCCTCCACCGGCCTGGCGCCGACGATCCAGTCCACCCTGGTCTCGACGGCCGACCTGGTCAGCACCATCAGGCCCTGACCCCGCCGCCGCTCAGCCACTCGGCGCGCCCAACTCCCGCACGAAGACATCGGCGTGGGCGCTCGCCGGTACGCTCGATGCCCCCTGGTACGTTCCCCCCACCTTGCCCATGCCCGCGCTGTCCCACAGCGGCAGGCGAAAGGACCGGTGGACCGGTGACGATCGAGCACGGCTGGCAGAGCCTGACGCTGACCCTTTTCCGGCGGGTCCGCCGTGAGTTCGTCGCGGCCGTCGAGGGCCTGACCGACACCGCTCTGGAGCATCGGCTCACCCCGGCCACCAACAGCGTCGGGTGGCTCGCCTGGCACATCGCCCGGGGCCAGGACCGCAATCTGTCCGAGCTGACCGGCTTGCCGCAGCTCTGGCTGACCGACGGCTGGGCGGACCGGTTCGGGCGCCCGGCCGATCCGGCCGACACCGGATTCGGTCACTCGGCCGCGGCGGCCGCCGCCTTCCGGAGTCCCGGCGGGGCCACGCTGCTCGCCTACCAGGAGGCCGCGCACGGCATCGCCGAGCGCTGTCTCGCGGCCGCGCCCGACGGAGACCTCGGGCGGGTGGTGGTCAGCGTCACGCTGGGGAACGCGCACAGCGTGGCGGACCGGCTGGGCGGCCAACTGGACGACTGCTTCGCCCACCTGGGGCAGATCGCGCTGTTGGAGTCGCTCAGGGCCGGGGACCCCAGGTGACGGTGGGGGTGGGGCGGGGGGTGCGGCGGACGCGGCGGGTGCGGGACCAGAGGACGAGGGACGTGACCAGGGACGCGAAGGCGGTCAGCGCGGCCAGGAGCATCACCACGAAGTACGGCACCAGCGCGTTCACACCGGGCTGGGCCCGGCCGATCACCTCTGCCACCGGGACGGTTCCGTCGTGCTTGGACAGGTGCATGCGCGAGTCGACCGAGTCGGTCCGGTCGTCGGCGAGCAGGAAGATCCGCCCCTGCGGGACCCGTATGTCCACGGCATACGGGCCGTTGGAGACACCGCGGTAGAGATACGGCTCGTCGACGTCCTCGCCGTTGACCTGGAGCGGGCCGCCCGCGCCCAGGACGACATGGTCGCCGCCCACGCCGATCACCCGCCGCAGCGTGTTCATGGGGTCCGGGTTCCAGCCCGTGATGGAGACGTAGACCACGTCCCCGCGCCGGACGCCGGCGCCGCCGCCCTTCCGCACGGCCACCTCGGTACCGGCCGGGAAGGTCGGCCGCATCGTGCCGCTGGTGGTCCGCAGCACCTTGTACCGCTCCCGCGACAGACCGAAGGCGCCGCCAGCCACCAGCACGCCCACCAGGGTGATCACCAGGGCGACCACCAGCTCATGGCGCACCGGCCGCGCCGCCGCCGGAACCTCCACGCCCTCGCCCACGTGCTCTTTCGTGTCCGACACGTTCCCGCCCTTCCCCCGCCGCCCGCTCACCGGGCGGCATCCGGAGGGCATCGTAGGGCCGCCTCCCGGAACGTCCGAATCGCGGACCGTCCGAATCGCGGACCGTCTTACGCCGGGATACATGTTGTATCTATGATGTGCGCATCATGGATGCCACCGTCGCCGCGCCGCCCGCCGCCCCCAAGTCACCGCCCGCCGCCGAGCGGGTCTACCTCCACGTCAAGTCCGGTGTGCTCGACCGCAGTTACGAGGGCGGCACGCTGCTGACCGAAGGGGACCTCGCCGACGCGGTCGGGGTGTCCCGTACGCCCGTGCGCGAGGCGCTGCTGCGGCTGGAGGCGGAGGGCCTGCTCAAGCTCTACCCGAAGAAGGGCGCCCTGGTGCTGCCGGTCTCCGCGCAGGAGATCGCCGACGTCGTGGAGACCCGGCTGCTGGTCGAGCGGTACGCCGTGGCCAAGGTGGTCGGCGCGGCGCCCGCCGAGCTGATCACACGGCTGGAGGACTCGCTCGCCGAGCAGCGCGGCCACGCGGAGGCCGGCGACCTCGCCGCCTTCGCCGTGGCCGACCGCTGCTTCCACGCCGAGATCGTCCGCGCGGCCGGCAACCGTATCCTCGCCCAGCTCTACGACCAGCTGCGCGACCGGCAGTTGCGGATGGGCGTGGCCACCATGCACGCCGTGCCCAGCCGGGTCGCGAAGAACATCTCCGAGCACGCCGAGATCCTCGAAGCCCTGCGCGGCGGCTCCGCCGACACCGCCGCGCGGCTGGTGGACCGGCATGTGTCCTGGGTCAAGACGCTGGCCCGGGGCGAGTCGTGACCGGGAGACCGATACCGGGCGACCCACCGGGAGGGCGTCGCGCCGTACTCGTGTGGGGCGTCGGCACCCTCGTCTACCTCGTCGCCGTCGTGCACCGCACCAGCCTCGGTGTGGCCGGGATCGACGCCGCCGACCGCTTCCACATCGGCGCCTCCGCGCTGTCGTCCTTCTCGATCCTCCAGGTGCTGGTCTACGCGGGCATGCAGATACCCGTCGGCCTGATGGTGGACCGGCTCGGCACCAAGCGCGTACTGATGCTCGGTGCGGTGCTCTTCACCGCCGGGCAGGGGGCGTTCGCGCTGTCCCACTCGTACGGGATGGCGCTCGGCGCCCGCGCGGTGCTCGGCTGCGGCGACGCGATGACCTTCGTGAGCGTGCTGCGGCTCGGCTCGCGGTGGTTCCCGGCCCGGCGCGGTCCGCTGATCGCGCAGGGCGCCGCGCTCTTCGGCGTCGCGGGCAATCTGATCTCGACCGTCGCCCTGTCCCGGCTGCTGCACTCCGCAGGGTGGACGCCGACCTTCCTCGGCACGGCGCTGGGCGGCGCCCTCGTGCTGATCCTG
This sequence comes from Streptomyces sp. NBC_00223, assembly GCF_036199905.1. Lineage (NCBI taxonomy): Bacteria > Bacillati > Actinomycetota > Actinomycetes > Kitasatosporales > Streptomycetaceae > Streptomyces > Streptomyces sp. NBC_00223. The sequence continues at coordinate 4,227,817 of NZ_CP108109.1, forward strand.
GTCGCCGTCTTCCTCAAGGACCACCCGGAGGGATACGAGCCCGCGCCCGCGGAACACGCCGGAATGGCCTACGTACGGCGGCAGATCGCCGACTCCTGGCGCGAACCCGGCACCCGGCTGGGCATGTGGGCGCACTTCACCACCCAGTTCTCCGGGATGGTGTTCCTGCTGCTGTGGGGGATGCCCTATCTGGTCGAGGACCAGGGGCTCTCGCGCGGCGCGGCCGGCGGGCTGCTCACCCTCGTGGTGGTGGCGAACATGGTCTTCGGGATGCTCTTCGGGCAGCTGATCGCCCGTCACCACGAGGCCAGGATGCCGCTGACCCTCGGGGTGATCGGCGCGACGGCGGTCATGTGGGTGGTGGTGCTCGGCTGGCCGGGCGGCCACGATCCGCTGTGGCTGCTGGTCGTGCTGTGCGTGGTGCTCGGCGCCTGTGGGCCCGGCTCGATGATCGGCTTCGACTTCGCGCGGCCCGCCAATCCGCCCGAGCGCTTCGGGACGGCCTCCGGGATCGTCAACATCGGCGGTTTCACCGCGTCCGTGATCACGCTCTTCGCGATCGGTGTGCTGCTGGACGCGACCGGCGACAACTACCGCATCGCCTGGAGCAGCGTCTTCGTCCTCCAGGCCGTCGGCACCACACAGATCCTGCGGCTGCGGCGGCGCAGTGAGCGGCTGGAGCGGGAGCGGATCGCGGTCAGCCGCGTGGAGAGCGTGCACCGCTCGGACCGGGCGGCGGTCAGCGACTGAACCCCTGGGCGGGACCGAGTCCTCAGCGGGAGGGCGCCGACGGGTCTTCCCTCGGCGGCCGCGGCCGCGGCGGCCCGTCCCCCGACGGCTCCAGCCACGCGGCCGGCGGATCGGCGGCCAGGTCGTCGTGGCGCGAGGCGCCCAGCGAGTGCCCGCGCGCCCGCCGCGGCAGCGGCCCGGCCACGGGCCCCGGGACCGCCCCCGGCACCGGCCCCGCCGCCTGTCCCGGCACCTGCGCCGAGGCGCCCGCCGCGGGCCCGGCCGCCTCGGCGACCGGCCCGCCGCCGTCCGCGTACCGCCCCGCGCCGGCGCCCGGCTCCTCCACCGCGCCCGGCGTGACGATCCCCGGCGGGATCAGCACCACCGCCGCCGTACCGCCGAGCGACGACGGCCGGAAGGTCACCCGCAGCCCGTACGTCCCGGCCAGGCAGCCGACGACCGCGAGACCGAGCCGCGGACCCGACAGCGCCCGCGCGTCCAGCGGGTCGCCGGAGACCAGCTTCTGCGCCCGGGCCAGGGTGTCGTCCGGCATCGCGGCCCCGGCGTCCTCGACGACGACGTACACGCCCGCGTGCGACTCCCGCACCCGCACATGGACTTCACGGGAGTGCGGGGAGAACGCGCAGGCGTTGTCCATGAGTTCGGCCAGCGCGTGCATGACGCCCTCGGCCGCGTCACCCGCCACCGCCGCCGTACCGGCCGGGTGCAGCCGCACCCGCCGCCAGCCGTCGATCCGGGCCGAGGCGCCGCGCAGCACGGAGCCGATCATCACCGGCTCGGCCCAACTGCGGGCGGGCGGCGACCCGGTGAGCACCGCGATGCGGTCGGCCAGGCGGCCGGCCTGCGCGGTGCGGTGGTCGAGGCGCAGCAGATCGCCGAGCACCTGGTCGCGGTGCCGGCGTTCCATCTGCCGCAGATCGGCCAGGGTGGCCGCGGTGAGCGCCCTTATCCGGCCCGCGGTGGTCGCGCACGCGGCCGTCCCCGCGGCCCGCATCCGCTCGGCGGCGCCGATCTCGCGGACCACCACGTCGAGCAGCCGCTGATGGGCGACCCCGGTGGGCCGCGGCAGCCCGGCCAGCACGTCCTCGGCCGAACCGCCCGCCCGCAGCCCCTCCAGCGCCAGCGGCACGGTCACCTCGGCCAGTCGCGCGGTCTCGCCCTCCAGCACCGCCGCCCTGGCCGTCTCCGTGCGCAGCGCGGCCCGCAGCGACGCCTCGGCCTCGGCCGCCGTACGCCGCCGCACCTCCGCGTAGCGCACCGCCCGCCGGGCCGCGTCGAGTTCGATCGCCGCGCGCTTGGCCGCGACGGCGTGCGCGGTGGCCGTACGGGCCGCCTCGGCGCGCAACGCGTCGGTACGGTGGCGCAGTTCACGGGTCAGCCGGTGCCGGGACATGGCCAGTGCCACGGCGACGCCGAGCAGTACCGCGGCCAGCGCGCCCGCGGCGGTGACCACCGGGCGGTCCCCGGCGGTCGCGCGGACCGCCGCCCAGGCGCAGGCCGCGCCCGCCGCCATGGCGGCGGCCAGCGGTGGTCCCACCGTCCGGACGGCGGACCGCTCACGCGAACCGCCGTCCGGAACGGGCGCGGCGGAGGCCGACGGGCCGGATAACGGAGAGCCTTGGGCTGACATCAGTCGGTACCTCATGGCGGGGCCCGCGAGCCGACCGCCGTGCCGGGGCGTTGACCTGCCGGCGGCGTACGCGGGTGGCGTGCGGGCGCCGGCGTTCAAGCGGTGCGGGTGAGTGCGCCTCACCCTACTCGCCCGCCCCCGCTCTCCCACCGGGAACCCCGGTCCTGCGTGGTCGGCCGGTCACTGCCCGTACAATGACCGGCCTTCCCTCAACTCTCCTGGTCCCTCACCCCGGTTGGCGACCGCGACGGCCCGGTCGGACCCCGAGGACGCGCGGTCGGCGACCGCGGAGGCCCAACCGGCCTCCGCGGTGGCTCAGTTGGTGACCGCGATATTGGCCAGGATCGACTCCGCCAACTCCGGGTCGCCCTCGACCTTCAGCCGCTCGTCACGGACCGCCGCGGGCTTGACCCGGCCCGCGAGCAGCCGCAGGAAGGTCTCCCAGTCGACCACGAAGGTCACCGCGGGGCCGAGCGAGACCGCCGAGTCGATGGAACCGCGGCCCTCCGCGTTGACCCGTACGGTCCGCATGAACTCCAGCGGGCCGTGCACGTCGAAGACCACCGCGGAGCCGGGCTTGGCCCCCGCGTCGTGCGCGACCAGCTTCGGCAGCGCGCCCAGCAGCCGGTCGCGGGCGAACACGGCGGCGGGCGAGGCGAGGTTGCCCGGAGTGTCGAGCGCCCGGCGCAGATCCTGCTCGTGCACCCACACGTCGAACACCCGCCCCCACAACTGGTCTTCGAGGGTGGTCTGCCCGCCGCTGATCGCGCGCACGTCGGCGTCGGGCTGCCGGGACTCGTTCCGCAGCTGCCGGGAGCGGCGGATGATCGTGTACTCCAGCTCCGAGGTCATCTCGGGCGCGGTGTGGTGCCGCCTGATGTCGACCGGGACCTCGGTGTAGCGGGCGGTCTCACTGGTGATGTGCCGCAGATCGCTGGGCAGGCTGTGGATCGGACGGGGATCGCCCAGCAGCTCGCACTCGAAGCCGATGATGTGGGACACGACGTCACGTACCGACCAGTAGGGGCACTCCGTGGGGCGGTTCCACTCCCCCTCGGTCAGCGGCGACACCAGTTCGTTGATGGACTCTATTGAGTGGGTCCAGGCGTCGATGTACGGCTGGAGCTTGCTGTGGACGGTCACGGGACCCCTCGACGGTCGGTGCGCGGTCGTGGTGGTTGGCGCCTAAGTTACGCTGCGCGCGGGCGCCCACGCAGTGCTTTCGAGTGACGATGGTAGGCCCGGCTTGACGACCCAACGTATGGGCGGTGTACAGATGCGCGCAACGCTGATGCAGATCGATGTGGACCCGAAGGAGTCGGCCGGCGACCGCCGGGACCGAGTGGCGGCTCTCGTACGCGGCCAGGTGGGCACGGATCTTGTCGTGCTGCCGGAGCTGTGGCCGGTCGGCGCGTTCGCCGTTGACGACTTCGCGGCGGCCGCGGAACGCGCGGTTGACGGCCCGACAGCCACCGCTATGGGCGCCGCCGCGCGCGCCGCGGGGGTGTGGCTGCACGCCGGTTCGGTGGTGGAACGCGACCTGGACGGATCGCTCTACAACACCTCGCTGCTCTTCGGACCCGACGGAGAGCTGCGGGCGACCTATCGCAAGATCCACCGTTTCGGCTTCGACGAGGGCGAGGCGGTGCTGATGTCGGCGGGCACCCGGATCGTCACCGCGCGCCTCCCGGAGACCGTGCTCGGCCTCGCCACCTGCTACGACCTGCGCTTTCCCGAGCAGTTCCGGCTGCTGACCGCCGCCGGGGCGCAGATGCTGGTGCTTCCCGCCGGGTGGCCGGCCCGGCGGCTGGCGCACTGGCGGGTGCTGGTCCAGGCGCGGGCCGTCGAGTCGCAGGCGTATGTCCTGGCGTGCGGCACGGCGGGGACGCACGCCGGGGTGGAGCAGGCCGGGCACAGCATGGTGGTGGACCCGTGGGGCGAGGTGCTCGCCGAGGCGGGCCCCGGCGAGCAGGTGCTGACCGTCGAAATCGACCCCGCCCGGGTGACGGCCACCCGGGCGGATTTTCCGGTGCTGCGCGATCGCGTGCTGGGGCTGCCGACGCCGTAGCCGGTCCGGCCGCGGCGGATCGCGGCCGGACCGGGGGCCGGGGGAGGCCGGGGGCGCGCGGCCGCCGGATTCACCTCTCCCCGTGCTCTTTTTCTTCGTGTTCGCGCTCCACCAGACGGTCGACGCACACCGCGATGGCGATCAGCATCGACGCGTCTGTGTTCTCCCGGTTCTCCCGCAGCCGCAGCACCTTGCCGTCGACGAAGAACGCCCGGCGGCCGGACTCGTCCTCGATCCAGTAGTCGTCGCCGATCGCGAACATCTTCTCCCGCACCACGTATTTCATGAGGGAATGCCTACCCCCGGTGATGCTGTTGGATGGGGATATGACTGCACGTGCACGCGTCCGGGCCCCCGAGCTGATCGGCAAGGGCGGCTGGCTGAACACAGGCGAGAACCAACCCACCCTCGCCGACCTGCGGGGATCCATCGTGATCCTCGACTTCTGGACCTTCTGCTGTGTCAACTGTCTGCATGTGCTCGACGAGCTGCGGGAGCTGGAGGAGCGGCACCGGGACACCCTGGTGATCGTCGGTGTGCACTCCCCCAAGTTCGTGCACGAGGCGGAGCACCAGGCGGTCGTCGACGCGGTGGAGCGCTACGAGGTGCACCACCCGGTGCTCGACGACCCGGAGCTGGCCACCTGGCGGCGGTACGCGGTGCGGGCCTGGCCCACGCTGGTCGTCATCGACCCCGAGGGATACGTCGTCGCGCAGCACGCGGGCGAGGGCCACGCGCACGCGCTGGAGAAGCTCATCACCCGGCTGGAGCAGGAGCACGCCGCCAAGGGCACGCTGCGGCGCGGCGACGGCCCCTACGTACCGCCCGAGCCGGTCTCGACCGATCTGCGCTTCCCGGGCAAGGGCGTCGCGCTGCCGGGCTCGGGCCACTACCTGGTGTCGGACTCCACCCGGCACGCGCTGGTGGAGCTGGCCGCCGACGGCGAGAGCGTCGTACGGCGGATCGGCACCGGTACCCGCGGGCTGGTGGACGGGGACGCGGCGACCGCCCGGTTCAGCGAACCGCAGGGCCTCGCGCTGCTGCCCGACGGAAGCGTGATCGTCGCCGACACGGTCAACCACGCGCTGCGCCGGCTGGACGTCGAGAGCGGCCGGGTCACCACCGTCGCCGGTACCGGCAAGCAGTGGTGGCAGGGCTCGCCGACCACCGGTCCGGCCCGCGAGGTGGATCTGTCCTCGCCGTGGGACGTGGCCTGGTTCGACGGCCGGGTGTGGA